>JAHEDW010000091.1 GCA_024641025.1 Gallionella sp. | reverse complement strand
TCGAGAAGGGAGCTTTTTCTGCAAGCCGAATTTCTCGATAACCGCCCATGCCTCAGCAAAAGTCGAGTTGTCTGGTGCTGTAGGTCCCGAAGCGATCACATCAACGGGATCGCCAATGACATCAGAGACTATCAGGGTAACCAATTTTGCCGGGAAGACTGCCTGGGCCAACATACCGCCCTTCACTAACGACAGATGCTTGCGCACTGCATTCAGCTCAAAAATCGATGCGCCTGAATTTAGAAGAAGCCGTGTCGCTTCTTGCTTGTCCTGTAACGTCACGCCTTCGACTGGTGCAATCAGCAGTGCCGAAGCGCCACCCGAGAGTAGGCAGACAACGAGCGTCTTCTCACCAGCGCATCTGGCCATTTTCAGGATGCGTTGCGCACCAACTATTCCAGCTTCATTCGGCACTGGGTGAGATGCTTCCACCTGCTCAATGAACTCAAGTGGTGCGGTATGCTCTTCCTTTACGATAATCAAGCCTTGGGTAATCCAATTACCAAGCAGGGATTCAATGGCTAAGGCCATGCGCGCTGTTGCCTTGCCCGCACCGACAACGATAATACGGTCGTATTCTGCGAGGTCATACCTTGTACCAGCCACATACAATTGCTTGTCATCGAGCCGTACCGAATTTAGGACTGCGTTGTATGGGTCGACTGCAGCCAATGCAGCATTGAATATTTCCGCAAGCTGATTCTGATCAAGCATCTCCTGGAACTCCCTTGTCGGGTTCACGTGCAAGAAATCTCAACACGGTTTCATTCCAACCGGAAGGTCCCGGAAGTTGGGTCTTAAAAATGTTCGGAACCTTGATGCGGGGGTCGAAACTGCCATCGTTATGTTTGATGAGTACTGGGACATCCACCGCCATCAGCATCGGCAGATCGTTCAGGCTATCTCCTAGCGCCATACTAACAATTTCACCCAACTCCTGTTTGTAAAGTGACATGAGGATGCTCACAGCACGTCCCTTGTCATGCTTTCCCATAATGTGAAATATTTTCCCTTGCGTCCAGTGCAGTCCAGAGGCATCGATAGCGCGCAAAAAGTCTTCCTCTGGCTTTCCCTCGAAAACAAATGCCTCATCGAAATCACGTTGCTTGGCCAATGCCGCTTCTTCCTCGGACAAATCAGTCAGGGCAGCGACCTGAGCGACTGACATGTCCCCAAAGCCACGCACCTTGGCATGTAATTGCTCGCGCAGCATGACAAACTGCCTCCTGATTTCAAAGTAAGGAGTACCTAGCATGATGCGCAGATACCCATCCGATGATTCAGCCTGAACAGAAGTCTTGAAATACCCGTGCGGGATGAATATACCGCCGCCATTTTCCGATATGAACGGGTGCGAATTTTCAATTGTCCCGCGATATCGTTCGATCTCCACCCGCGTCTTGCTAGAGCAAAGAACAAGCGGTATAACCTTCCGATTGATCATTCGCAGGGCAGGAAGTGCCGCTGTATATGAATAAGATGACTCATCAAGCAAAGTCCCGTCCATGTCGGTGAAGATGATTGTATTGATCATTCGCCTCTCCAATTTTTCTAAGACACGCCATGTTGGAAGCGCTCATAATCCACTCCTTTTATTCTAAGGAGTAAGAAACAACAACTTAAATCCATGCGTTTCCGCGCCGGCATGACACGAACTTCGCCGGATGCATTGGCTACGAGCCTAATGTCCCCATATGCATCGGTTCGATCGAACAACGTCATTACCTGCGGTTGCTGACCAAGGCCAATCTCGAACAGCAGAACACCACGCGATCGAAGGAACGGGAGCGCTTCCTTGATGACTCACTACGGGATACTAATCCCGTAAGAGCCTCCATCAAATGCCTCCATTGGCTCGCACTTGGGCACTTCGTTGCGTTCAGTCGCCAGTTTTCCCTGAAAGATATTAAGGTGGATTGCAGACTATTGCATCTATGGAACCCTCCAAACCGTATCCTTCAAGGGCTGAGAATTGATTGCCCTGGGACACTGCGACTCGATTGGCAAAGCCTACATGTTCGAAGGTGCGATTTTTCACTGTGATGCAACCATTGGCAAGTTCACTGTCCCACACTTGGTCATCCTTGATACGGTGTGCAATTGCACAGGCGAGATTTGCTTAACTGCAATAAATATCTATGATCCTTGGGCAATTTATAACAGGGGTGCGAATCTCATCGATCGCCTCGTTGCAGAGAAGTCCGGTGTCAGTCCTGGGAGCAAAAGCTCCCCAGGAGACGATGCGTTCGATTCCCATGAATTCTTCCTGACCAATCAAATAAGCGAGTGGGGTGCCCGCAGCACGGGGCTCAGTCAATGCGTAGACTGCTATAGAGTAATCAGAAGTCATTGACTACCATGCAGCATCTAGCATGCGCTTCGTTTCATGAGACGCCAACCGATCCCGACTCGCCCAAGAATGGCGCTCACTATATCGAGCAACAAGTTCATGACAAGCCTGTCTTCTTGATCTTTCCGGTATCCGTTTTGGGTAAGTCAGCCACAATGGAAATATACTTAGGTACCATGAAGTTCTCTAAATGTCGCTGGCATTCTTTCTGCAACTGTTTTTCTGACAGGGCGACGCTTCTTTCCAATACGACGAATGCTTTGACAGCCTCACCAAGAATCTCATCCGGAACGCCTATCACGGCGGCCTCTTTAACTCCCGGAATGTTCACTAGTATGTTCTCGACCTCCTTAGGGGCCACCTTTTCACCCCGAGACTTGATTATGTCATCCATTCGACCTACGAAATAAAGATACCCTTCTTCGTCCATTCTACAAAAGTCCCCAGTGTATAGCACTTGCTCACCTGGCAACGGTCCGGGCTTAAGTTTCCTGGCTGTTGCTTCTGGTTTTTCCCAATAACCTTTCATGATAGTTGCCCCGCGAATTACAAGCTGACCGACGACACCGGGGCCAACCTTGCTTCCCTCTTCATCCACAATCCACATCTCGGTGTTGGGTATAGCGATACCAACACTAGAAGGTTTTCTTTCTACGTCCTTTGGTGGAAGGTATGTGCAGCGTTTGCACTCCGTCAGCCCATACATAGAATAAATTTGAGCGGTTGGGAAGATCTCCCTGAGCATTAAAATATGTTTAACAGGAAGCGCAGCTGCAGTATTCGTCACAAAACGGATTTTGGATAGATCATAATCCTGCAGGGACTTGAGTTCCGAGAGAATTGAAAAGATTGTTGGCACACCTGGGAAGCCGGTCACTCCCTCAGCCACCATCTGGTTGAGGATTTGTGCTGGAAAAGTGAATGAGCGTTCGAGCACCAACCGCGCACCAGTTCGAAATGCCATGATCATCTGGTATAGACCATAATCGAAAGCAAGTGGCAGGACCCCAAGGATCACGTCATCTTCATTCAATTCGAGATAAGACGCAATCGATGCGCAAGCGGTTAGCATGTTTCGGTGGGTGAGCATTACTCCTTTTGGATCGCCCGTCGACCCGGAAGTATAGATAATTGCAGCAAGATCAATATCTATGCAGGCTCTAACAGGCTGCGACTTTCGATCTCCCCCTGCAATGGCAACTTCCCAACGCTGCGCATTCGGAAGCTCGGAAAGCTTTGCATCATCAATTGCGCCGGAAACAATGATGCACCTGAGATGGCGGCAGGAACTTGCTGGCCCAGAAATTACCGAATGGAAATGCGCATCAGTGATTAGTGCCGCAGGGCGACAGTCTTCAAGAAGGTAGGCTAACTTATCACCCTTGGTCAGTGGGTTGATGATAGAGACGACGGCACTTGCCTTGAGGACTGCCCAAAACGAGACAACTGTTTCCACGGTGTTGTCAGCGAAGATCACGACCCTGTCGCCGCGCTCTACACCTGCTAAAACCAGCATGTTCGCGAGGGCGTTCGAGCGCTCATCAAGCTCAGCGTAAGTTATCCTTTGTTTACTGCACACAAGCGCTGCCTTGTCTGGAAGTTCAATGGCAGACTGAATCAGGTAATCCTGTAAAAGGGGGACTGGACGCGGTGCAATTCTCATCTCAAGACCTTTGTATTGCGGACGACTTATCGACATCTATTCGAAGCTTGATGTTTCGTTTTCCATCAGGGTGCCCAGAAACAAATTGTTGGTGAAGTATCTGTGTGGACAGCACTCCCACCAGAGCCATGTTGTCGGTATTTGAGAACTGGCCCTCACTGCCTCGTGAACGGCATTTCCGCAACAGTTGAGTTACACCCTGCGGTTCAAAGACATTCGCTTCTTTCACTGCAGTTTCGGAGAGAACCTCATCAATATAGCCTGGTGCATTGCCGGAAACGAACGAAAGTGCGTCCGGGGCACGATAAGGCTGCTTCTTTCTCGCTATTATCTCGCTGGGAACGATTCTTGATGCAGCAAGTTTAACAACGTATTTTTCATCAAGCACCCTCAATTTGTAGGCAGGTGGAAGTGAGTCTGCAAGAGAGACTACATCCTTGTCGAGGAATGGGAATCGACCTTCCACGGAATGCGACATGAGCATTCGATCCCCTTGCGATGAGAGGAGATAACCCGATAACAGGGTACGAATTTCAAGGTGCTGGTCCTGAGCCAGGCAACTCCATCGGGCAAAATCCATATGGATTTCTTCAAGCAATTCCTTTATCACATCTCGGCCAGAGCACGCAGCATGCATATCCTTCGAAAAGAGTCGCTTGAGCGAACCTGTGGTATGCCAACGCGTGTCATGTGCGAAGCCCGGGGCATGGCTGGCAGAAATATTTCGTCCAAAGAATTGACGGGCCATCGCTTGCTGGGATACCGGTGAGCGCGCCAGATATGGATACAGGCGCTCCAACAGCCTTGGTCTTAGCGACGAGGTAGGCTGACGCCCCCAGAAACGGCGCACTTTGCCTTCACGAAAAATATCATAACCAGCAAACATTTCATCAGCGCCCTCACCCGTCAGAACGACCTTGATTCCGTGATCTCGAACCAGCTTTGAAAGAAGGAACAATGGTGCCGGGGCTGTTCTGAGTATTGGTCGCTCGGTATGGTAGATCACCTCCGGAAACACATTCGCAATGTCGCTTCTTGAAACAACGACCTCGTGATGCTCACTACCAAGCAAGTTCACCATTAACCGTTGGTATTGCGTTTCGTCGTATTCCGCATCTTCAAAGCTGAGCGAGAATGTCTGAAAGCGGTCACCGGCGAACTTTCGCCCGAGGGCGGCAACAAGGGAACTATCGAGTCCCCCAGAAAGGTAGCTTCCGACCGGCACATCTGCACGAAGCATGCGTAGTGAAGTGGCTTTGTCTATAGCATTCCTAACTTCATTGACCGCATCGTCGATGGTGCCATGAAATTGGTTGTAAGTTGTACCATGCAATGGATAGCTTGGCGACCAATAGGCATGGTCTCTAAAGACACCGTTCTCGTAAGTCCTTACATGTCCAGGCTCAAGCTCGGTCACCCCTTGGAACACACCCTGGGGCGGAACGACCGTCCAGAAGGTGAAGGTCTGCGATATCCCAAAGGGATCGAGTGCCCGAGGAATTCTAGCGTTCGCTGCGAAGATTGCTTTAACTTCACTTGCAAAGTATAGATGCCCAGAATACTCACAAATATGAAGCGGGCAAATTCCAACCCTATCCCTGGACAGAACAAGACGCTTGGCCACAGAGTCCCAGATCGCCACAGCCCACTGTCCGTTAAACCGCTCAAACGCCAAATCCCCCCATGCGCGGTATGCGTGAATGATGACCTCAGTGTCGCTCCGGGTCCTGAAGCGGAAGCCAAGTGCAACAAGCTCCTCGCGCAGCTCCACGTAATTAAAAATTTCGCCATTGAAAACGATCCACGTACCCTCCTCTCCATCTGCCATGGGCTGCTGACCTGTTTCAAGATCGATGATGGATAAACGGGCATGAGCCAGACCTGCGTAATCGTCTTTATATACTCCAAATTCATCAGGGCCACGATGAAACAGCGAACTGGCCATACGCACCAGGGCTTCGCGGGTCGGTGGCGCTGCATTGGTACTGAGCCCAATGATTCCTGCGATACCACACATACTGCTCCTAGACCTCAGTAACGGGTGAGACGAGCAAAGGCCGCATATGAAGATATCGGGTAGCGCGCCGCTTAGCTTCAATGTCCTTGAAAACCCGCTCGACCTGATCAACATCCAGACCTACTGCAGGTGCGACCTCCGTGGAGGGAATTCCATTGTTATGGGCGTAAAGACAAAGATCCATGCGATCGTACGGCAGAGCAAAGTAGAACTCCTCCTGGGTCTGGGGCATGGAAAAAGTATCAGTAGTCGGTGGGCGACTTCGAATTTCTTCAGGAACACCAAGATACTCCGCGAGTTGATACACCTGTGTCTTGTAGAGATGGGCAATTGGCTTGAAATCAGCGCTCCCATCGCCTTGCTTCACAAAAAAACCCTGATCGTACTCTAGCCTGTTTGGGGTTCCTGAAACAGCGTAATTGAGCCTGTCCGCATGATAGTACTCAGTCATCTTGCGTACCCTCTGCTTGTAGTTGGTCGCTGCTACAATTTGCATATAGGCACTTGAAGTCAGGCGAACAGTGGACACTTCTCCAGCAGGACTTTGCACAGTAAGGCGCGTGATATTCAGACGATCGCTCGCCAGAATAGACGGAAGCACCAATTTGCATTTCCAGTCATCATCATATTCTGGAACTATGGTTCGAATGGCATCAGTCTGGCGACGGTAGCAACCTAGACCAACCAGTGCAGGCGCAATGTCTTCCAAGACAGCCTCAATTCC
>JAHEDW010000131.1 GCA_024641025.1 Gallionella sp. | reverse complement strand
ATTCTTAAGCAAGATCGCATCTTCTTCATTGTATTTGCTAGCAATATCCATTAGTGATAACAGGATTGCATCCAGGCCCTCCACTGCCATTTGCGCAAGCGTCTTTAATTGTTCTATCTTATCCATGGCTTTCAATTCTTTAGCAAGCTCTTCCACAGATTCATTCATCAATATCAATTTGTGCTGATTATCAAGCAATGTATTAACTCGCTCATATTCTTGAGTACCCAGGTTTGCGTTTGCAATAATGTCATTAATCGCTGCACCCACGATTTCACTTAAGACCTTAAAAGAATCATGATATGCCTTGATATGCATAATATCTTTTTCTTCTCTAAGGGCGTTAAATGACCTGGAAATAACCTCTAACAACCTTGCTTGTTCGCGCTCAACTTTATAAATCGCAGCTGCAGGCTGGTCAATTGAATAATCACCAAGAAACTGCAGCTTTGAAGTTTCTCTGGCCAATAATCTTGATTTATTGACTTGATCGACGAGAAGCGCAGCTGTGTGACTATTTCCATCTATCAAATATTCATGGTTGAACTCAGCAAGCTCCAGTCTCTCCTCTTCACTTGGCACCTTGGCGATCACTTTTATATCCGGATCAAGCAGCGTAATGGCTGCGCTAGTCTGTTTCACCTCATCAAAATCATCCAACGCAATGACCGCGCTCATTGCCTTTTTAATTTGCAGTCTTTCCAGGAGACCTCTATCGGCAGGATCACCGAATACAACCGTCTTACCCGATTCTTTAGCCTTTACAAAAGCCTCAGTGTTGTTCGTCACGATGACATGTTCTATAACTGAGTGATCCAACTCTTCAGATACCGTTCTTCCAAACGCTCCATATCCGCAAAGTATCACATGCCCACCAATCAGGCTCGATTGATCTAACGCGTCTGCCTTGACATCTCCCTTTATGAATAATCCTGTTATTGCATCCACATTGTTGATCATAAAAGGCGTCAGCACCATCGAGATGATAACGACAACCATCAATACCTGCACGTGGGCGGGATTCATCATCTGGTTGGCAAGCACCAGGGAGAACACAACCAGTGAGAACTCACCGACCTGAGAAAGTGTTATTGCCGATTTGAGAGCAACCTTCCTGCCGCTCGTGAAAACAAGTATTGCGAAAATAGTGATCGACTTGATCAACATTATTCCGATAACCAGCAACACGATAGCCAGGATATTAGCCAGCACAATATTGAAATTGATCTGCAATCCGACGGAGACAAAAAATACGCCGAGTAGAAGGTCACGGAACGGAATAAGATCCGCTTCGACCTGGTACTTGTACATGGTGTCTGCAATCATCATACCGGCGATGAAACCACCAAGCGAGTATGAAAAACCGAAATAATGGGCTATGTAGGACGCGCCGATGACAGTCATCAGTATCGACCCCATGTAGATCTCTTTCGAACCTGTATTGGATACGATCTTGAAGACGTGACCTAGCACATATTTTCCGATTATAACCAGGATACCAAGTGCTATCACCGCATTGATGGCGGTAGACATCAACATATCCGACAAGTCTCTGTCCTGATCAGTGAAAATTGTAATCATGAGCAGTATTGGGATAACAGCGATGTCCTGAAAAATCAGTATACCCAGTGCGTTCCTTCCAACGTCTGACTTTATCTTTCCTGTTTCATTGAGAATCTTCAGGACGATAGCTGTCGAGGATAATGCCAGTCCTGCCCCGACAATGATCCCTGCTTTCAGATTGATATCGAAAAATAGTTGTGTGACAAGGGTAATGATCGCAGCCGTCAAGATCACCTGCAGTAAGCCTATGAGGAAGACTTCACGCTTCATGCTGCTCAGATGCGCAAACGAAAATTCAAGGCCAATTGTGAACATAAGAAACACGACACCGAACTCAGCAATGTGCTCAAGTGTTTTATCGCCATGAAGATTCAAATGAAAGACTGCACCGATAATCGCACCGGTAAAGATGTAGCCGATTATTGTCGGCATATTGATGCGTTTCAGGCCAACGTTCAGAATTG
>JAHEDW010000130.1 GCA_024641025.1 Gallionella sp. | reverse complement strand
CACAGTTTTTGGAGAAGCAGCACAATATGATCTAGAAGTCATCGTATATTACTCGATTGAATCCAATTTTAACCAAAAAGAAATGAGGAAAGATGCTGGTAAGCGGAAGTACAGTGCAGTTTAACAAAATGACAACTATACAATTCTCATTCAAAATTTATAGCTTTACAAGCGGTATTTCCAGTTTTTCGCAAAGTTGTAGTATTGCAGCAAGCATTAAATTTGCTGGAATGGCTTGGTTTAGTGGATGAAGGTTTAGTTAGTTCTCATCCATAAACGTAACCCCATGAATTTATTTTCATAATTCAGAGAAAATGGATGAAAGTTCCAGCGGAAGTGGGTATAATTATAGTCAACCCATTGATTATAAATAAAACCTACAACCACTGGAGGTGCAAAATGCGCAAGAAACGCACAAGCCAAATGAGTATATATGAAATTTTTGCACAGCATGAAATAGCTGACGAACTTATGAAGATTTCGAACTGGCTGGATGCGCATACAGAGGTATTGGACTGGGTTGAGGCAGACATACAACGTAAGGATCTGAAAGCCACAGGCCGTAGTGGGATGACCATAGAATCTATTTTACGATCGGGATTTCTGTTGAGATACTGGCAATGGACTTACGATGAACTCGCTTTTCATTTGATGGACTCGGACGTCAATTATGGATTTGCGAGGTTGCCACGAGGCTTGTATCCGAAGGCATCTGCCTTGCAGGGAGTGATCAGCCTGATTCGTGCAGAGACATGGGAGCGCATCAATCAATTGCTTATCAATGGTGCGCTGGACGCGAAGATTGAATGCGCCAAAGGTGTACGTATCGACAGTACGGTGACGGATAGTTCGATTCATGCGCCGTGGGACAGTAGTTTGCTGGGTGATGCGGTTCGAGTGATGGATCGGATGATGCAAGATGCACGGCAACGTTGTCCGGAACTGAATTACACTTGCCACCAACGGGTGGTGAAGAAACAGGTAACTGCGATCAGGAATTGCAAGGGTACTTCGATACGGCAAGCGCATTACAAGAAACTCATTAAGTACACACGCAAAACATTAGACGCTGTCAAGGGCACCTTGCTGTTGCACAAGGAATGGTTGGATTGGGTGGCACAGGCAGAACATATCATTCCACTGATTGGTCGCGTCATTGATCAGGCTGAACGCAGGGTTATCAAAGGTGAGAACTTGCCTGCGGAAGAAAAAATAGTCAGTTTGTTCGAGCCGCATACAGACATCATTGTCAAGGACAAGCGCCAGGTGCAATATGGTCATAAGATTAACTTCAGCAGTGGCAAGCACGGCATGATTTTGGATACTGTGATCGAGTCAGGAAACCCTGCGGACAGTTCCCGTCTATTGCCGATGATCAAGCGTTTGGACGAGGTGTATGGTAAGTTACCGAATCAGGTGGCGGCAGATGCTGGCTATGCCAGTACAGCGAATATCGCTGCGGCAAAGGCGCTGGGCGTCAAGGCCGTGGGCTTGCCAAAAAAACGTGGCATGACGATCGAAGCCATGACTGGGAGCGAATGGATTTACAAAAAACTCAAGCGATTCCGAGCCGGAGTCGAAGGCAACATCTCGACATTGAAGCGGGCATTTGGACTGGATCGCTGTACCTGGAAAGGACTGGATCATTTCAAGGCCTATGTAATGTCATCCGTACTGGCATATAACCTCCAGAAGTTTGCACGGCTATCGACTTAAACCTGGCAAGCAACAACTCGTTGTTGTGCTCGGTGATATGCTCCGATGATTGCGCTCGCCTCGGAAATGGCAAAAATGGAACAAATCAATGGTTCAAAGGTAAAATGAGAAAAATAACATGCTCTAACAGTTTTTAGCCAGCCTTTGGGGCATCACTATGTGACTAGAAATCTGAAAAACAGGTGTTTATGGATGAGAACTAGTTAATTTAGAAGTTGATATTACTTATCAAGAATAGGGATATTTATTATTATGTGAATTTGTATGGAGGGGATGTTTGGATTGAAGGTTTTGGTGTTTTGTTACTCTTGAATAA
>JAHEDW010000129.1 GCA_024641025.1 Gallionella sp. | reverse complement strand
CCCGTGAAAGAGTACTGGTCGATATTCCCTACATCATTGCCTATCGCGTGGAGGAAGACAGTGTTGTGGTCCTTAGAGTTCTCCATACTTCCAGAAAGTGGCCTGAGACAATAACCTGACAGCTGCATTGGCGCGGAGTGATCAAACTTTTCCAGAGTAGCCAACTATCAACGCGTGAATATTCATCACGACACTTCAGGCCGTTTGAAGGTGTTGGCCATGTGCAGGTGTAACCTTAATTTCCACGTGCTGGTTCAGACGATTCAATACCGTCACCAGTCGGTCAATTGTAAAACGCCCGAGATCTGCATTCCTGATCCGTGAGAAGTCAGCATGATCGAAGCCGGTTTTTGTTGCAGCCTTACGAACAGAAAGTTCTTGCTCATCAAGAATACGGATAATATCAGCTGCCAGCTGGGATTTGAGTTGTTCAACATCGGCATTTTGATAGCCAAAATCCCGGAAGACATTACCACTGCCTTTGACGGTTTCCAGTTTACCTTTCATCGTAACTGCTCCTTCAATTGACTAATCCGTGAACGAATTAGATCCACTTCTCTCTTCGGCGTCTTGATGCCCTTGGTCGACTTCTTCTGGAATGCATGAACAACCCAGATATCCTCACCCAGTTTAACGGCATAAACCGTCCGGTAGGCATCTGACCGATAAGCAAGCGCAATTTCATAAACGCCAGGACCGAGACCTTTCATAGGCTTCGCAATATCCGATTTGTTGCCTTCTGCTGCAATGGTCAACGCACGAAGTATGATCGTGCGTGCTCCTTGTGGGAATTACCCGAATTCCTTATGCGCCGCCTTTATCCATGAAATTGCCCTCGTATCCTTACGCATAAGCGCATGTTGGCATATTTGCCAACATGCTTCAAGAACCGTACCATTCCAATATCATGACATCGCTAACAACACAGGCAGACAAGCCCCTGGAACTCGCCAGAAAAGTAGGCATTCTGCGTCCGTGGGATCTGGATACCTACGGCATATACCACCCCGAACCTGTCTTAACCGCCTTACCAGAGTCGTGGTTGAATATGGACGTTCACCGTCGTGCTATCGTACTTCACATTCCGGCTATCAAAGGACATTTATAGAGGGAGCCACAAAGCCCCATGAAAATCATATTCCAGAGGAGCGTGACGACTAGGACATAAACACATTGCTTGTTTACATGCATGTAAATACTGATGTATTTAAAAGTCATCATCATCCGGAATAGAACTCTTAGGTTCAACGACTTTTTCTGGATTGCATGGTGTCATAAATGGGTAGTAAAACCACTCGGGTCCGTCAGGTACAGGGGGCCTGACGCCAGTCAAACCCACTGTAAGCCATTCAGGGGGTTGCTTATATGTATGCAGGCCGCGGCGCAGATTCCAGGGCTTCTCTTTCCATCCTAAGAGATCAAAAGCTCCCGCCCATTCGGTTACCCGAACTCGCTCGTCAAGCTTGAACCTTGCCCGCACAGTCCAGAAATAATAGGTACAGGCATGCAGGCCACTCTCGACCTTGTGGCAAGGCTCGGAAATGCCTCGTGCGTCATATACCAGTTTAGCTGGCACAAGTATGCTGTTAGTGCTGGATGGAATAGCCGCATCGAAAACTCGAAGGTCATAACGCACATCGGTAATCTGGTGGTACTGACCATCAGTGTCGACTAAGTCATTATCTCTTGGGAAACGTTCCCATTGTAGTGTTGGTTGTACACTATCCACTTCAACAAACTCAAGAGCGCCGATTGCTGTTGGCCGTTGCTTACGAAAAATACCATCACATAAGAAGCAACTATTCAGCTCTGGAAATACTGGACTCAGGACATAATGGGGCACAGAATTGCCCTGTGATGCTTGGACCTGCTCACTTGCTTTGTCTGCTTGTTGAGGGATTATCACCTCAGGTTCATTCGGATAAAACAGCAGAAAGTTCTCATCCATGATGTCCTCTGCAAGCGTTTTCAGGCCTCGCTGGATCGTTTCCATTAAAGGGGCTGCACCGTCTGCTATCCACCCATCAAGCCGGTGATGCTCAC
>JAHEDW010000090.1 GCA_024641025.1 Gallionella sp. | reverse complement strand
TTCCTGCGGACTGGGCATGTCGATGCCATATACATTCGGGAAGCGCACAGGAGGCGCGGCAGAAGCAAAATAGACCTTGCGAGCACCAGCATCTCGCGCCATCTGTACAATTTCACGGCTCGTGGTTCCGCGTACGATGGAATCATCAACCAACAAAACGTTCTTGCCTAGGAATTCAACACCGATGGCATTCAGCTTCTGACGCACCGATTTTTTTCGCATCGCCTGTCCTGGCATGATAAAGGTACGTCCGATGTAACGGTTCTTCACGAATCCTTCACGGAACTGTATGTTCAGCCGATTGGCCAATTGCAGGGCGCTTGGGCGACTAGAGTCTGGTATCGGTATCACCACATCGACATCGATCTCGCTCCAAGTACGCTTGATCTTGTCGGCCAAGTACTCTCCCATATACAAGCGAGTCTCGTATACTGACACCCCATCGATCACAGAATCCGGGCGAGCCAGATAGACATACTCGAATATGCATGGATTCAGGCTGGCCTGTTCGCTGCATTGCTTGCTGTGCAGGGTTCCGTTGAAATCAACGAACACTGCCTCTCCCGGCGCAATATCTCGCAGAAACTTAAAACCCAGCGTATCAAGAGCCACGCTTTCGGATGCAACGAGATATTCATTGCCCTTTACTGATTCCTGAACCCCAATCACCAGAGGGCGGATGCCGTGTATGTCGCGGAACGCCAAAAGACCGTAGCCGGCAATTATCGCAACTACTGCGTATGCACCATGACAGCGCTGATGAACACCTGAAACTGCTGCAAAGATCGCCTTGACATCAAGTCGGTATTGCCTGGATTTGACTTGCAGTTCGTGTGCAAGGACATTGAGCAACACTTCCGAATCCGAATTGGTGTTGACATGGCGCAGGTCTTCAACAAACAACTGCTCTTTCAGCTCATCTGCGTTAGTCAAATTGCCATTATGGCCGAGCGCGATGCCGAATGGTGAATTCACATAGAAGGGTTGTGCTTCATTATGGTCCGCCGCAGAACCGGCTGTGGGGTAGCGCACATGAGCTATTCCAGCATTACCCATCAACGCGCGCATGTTGCGGGTGCGAAACACGTCCCTCACCAAGCCATTATCCTTGTGAAGGTGAAACGTATGGCCATCCAATGTCGCTATGCCAGCTGCATCCTGTCCGCGATGCTGCAAGACTTGCAAGCCGTCATACAACAGTTGGTTTACCGGTGCTTGCGAGATCACTCCAAGAATGCCACACATGATTTTTCATCCCAATATTTAGTTCCTGCCGCCCTAGAACTACTTACGTGCCGGGTAATGTATGCGCTGAGCAATGCTATCCGGCAACCAGGACTTCGTCAGCAAGGCTACATCCTCCGCCCCCTTGCTCATCTCCGCCTCCCGCCAGAATTGCCGTTCAGGTATATCCGTCATCCCTGCAAGCCATACGACGACTAGCACCACCAGCACACCACGAAATACTCCAAAAAGCCCACCCAACATCCTGTCGATCTGACCAAGCCCTATTGCCCTCAGCAACTTGGTGAGTCCCCATACCAGCATGCCCCATACGGTCATCACGGCAACAAACACCAACGCATAGGCTCCGGTAGTGCGCAGCATCTCGTGCTGAATCGGTATATGACGCGCCAACTCTTCCGAATACATATTGCTTAGCACAAACGCAAGCGGCCAACCCAACAACGACAACACCTCGTAAAACAAACCGCGCCACAAGCCAAAAAATAATGAAACCAGCAATATCGCAATGACAGCTAAGTCAAATCCGGTCATCGATGACTCAACATTGAAAAATCAGTTGCCGCATCTATGTCCCCTTTGCACTCATTACAACAGGATGCAAGCCATGCTTTTCAAGTAGTTGGCGCACTTTTTCGGCTTTTTCTCGATCGTCATAAGGTCCGACCCGGACACGTATCATGCCAGCAGCTTTTTCAGTATAGGCCTTGAATCCCCATTTCTTGAGTCTTTCCAACTCCTGCTTTGCCGTGTCGGCATTTGAGTAGGCACCAACTTGCGCAACAAAACTTTCTGCAACAATTGTTGGTTTTTCGATGGTCTTGGGCTTCGCTTTCTGGATCTCAGCAGGTTGCTCCAAGCCAGTTGATGCTACAGACTTGGCAGGCACTTCCGGTATACCGCTTGACGGCAAAACCGCTATTGCATCTGGAGACACAGATTTGGCGACAAATTCACCTGCTTCGTCAGAAGCGGGAATTCTTAGATCAATATCTTTTCCAGTTGGTCTAGGTTCACTATCTAGGACCATCGGCAGTATCACAACTATTGCAAGTGTGAGTGCAAACGCACCAATCAATCGGCGGCGCGCTTTGCGCCTGAGATTCTGCTCATCATCTGATAGCTGTTTTGCCATTGTCTTGCGCATGCCTTAATTCTTTCGCTGGAATAGTGCTTTGATCATTCAGTGCTCTCCAATGCTCGGGATATCCTCCGCGATATCCAAATGCTAGCCTAAGCTACCCCTAGACCAATTGAGGCCATTGCTTCGGCGACCGTATAAAACGATCCGAAGGCGAGGATTCTATCATTTTCGCCTGCAGCGTTATAGGCATAACGCAATGCTTCTGGAATATCACTGAAGGTCATGATTCGGCCCTTCACCCTGCCTTGATCCAACTTTTCTTCAATCTGACTGGCAGTAGCGCCGCGGATCGAGTCTATGCTTGCTACCAACCATGTATCGATTTGCGCATCAAGGGCAGACACTACACCCGCAATATCCTTGTCCTTGAGCATCGCGAATACTGCATAGGTATGCGGACAAGGAGGCAAGCTGGAGAGATTCTGTGCAAGTGAACATGCGGCATGCGGATTATGCGCAACGTCAAGTATTAGAGTCGGTTTGCCCGGAACAAATTGGAATCGTCCCGTCAGTTGAACCTCGATCAAACCACGCCGCACCGCATCCATGCTAACAGGCAGAGGGTCTCTCAGCACATCTAGTACCGCCAATGCGGCGCTGGCATTATTCAACTGAAACGCGCCTCGCAACGCCGGGTATGGTAATGCGCTGCGCGACCCCAATTTGCCGCGATAGTCCCACTGTCCTACCTGAGGTGTGCAATAGAAATCACTTCCGATACACCACAATTCCGCGCCGATATGGCGCGCCTGCACAACAATAGATCGAGGCACGTCGTAGTCAGCAAAGATAGCCACCCTTCCTTCACGGAAGATACCGGCCTTTTCAAAAGCTATCTGCTCACGGGTGTCTCCAAGATAGTCGGTATGATCGATGTCCACACTTGTGATCACTGAACAATCGCTGTCGAATATGTTTACCGCATCCAGCCTGCCGCCCAAACCGACTTCGAGTATCGCGACATCAACCTTGCGTTCAATGAAACATTGCATCGCCGAAAGCGTACCAAACTCAAAATATGTGAGAGGAACATCTGGGGATCCAGGCGCATCTGCAATGCGGGCTCGTTCGATACGTTCAAACGAGGCACACAACTCGGCATCGCTGGCCTGCTGTTTGTTGACTCGCACTCTTTCGTTATAACGCAATAGATGCGGGGAAGTGTAACAACCGACTCGATATCCTGCTGCATGCAGAATTGATTCCAGCAACGCGCATACCGAACCCTTGCCGTTGGTTCCACCAACCACGATGACAGGAAATTCAGGGTTCAGATTCAGGCGACGTTTGACATGAGCCACGCGCTCTAGGCCAAGCGAAATCGATTTCGGATGCAACGATTCCAGGTAGACAAGCCAGTCTGCAAGCGAGTAAGGCATCTTCAACCTGAACAAGGAAAGTTGATTCGGCCAAACAGCCAGAATAAAGCAGTTATTTCTGGCGACAACCTCTCAGTAAAAGCCTTGATTACTGCAACTCCGCACTATCCGCGCAAAAACCATGGGCTATTTCCATCATTGGTATAAACGGCCCACACATACGACCGCTTTTTTCCAGATACTGTTCACGCGCACTAATGACTTCGCCATCCTGGATTGTCAGCTCGGTGAATGTGCGACAAGATTGTGTCATTAATGGAATGGGTATGATTGCCCATATTGTACGGCCACACCATCTCATCTTGTCATTGTAAATCTTTGTTTCAATGACCGAAGTACCATTGCTTGGAACATTCTGTTCAATAGGATTCGTCCCAAGTGGAAACGCCCTGTCATCATTAATAAATTTCTCCTGTTTAGATCCTTTCACCTTGCCCTTCCAAAGCATGCGCTCATTTTCCGGGACAACCATTAATGCCAGCGTCAGATCCTTCTCGACAGGCGCCGAGATTCTTGAATCATAATAACCGACACACCCTGATAAACTTGCGATTATCAAGCTGAGCAAAATTGTATCCTTCATGAAATCAAACATAACCCACTTCTCCTAATTCTCCGCAGTATTGCCTGCTTGGTGTGCGATCAAACAGCCCTGGCAGAAAGCCATACATCAAAATCTTGAACGAAAACATGCTTAAACCAACATCCAATATCAGGTTGCTAACATTCACGAACCAACCACACGACAATAACAGTAAACAAATTTCTGCACAGCACCCGAAGGGGTTTGATGAGCTTCATTTACGTGGCTGACCAATCGAAAAGCCTCACCGAACTGTGAGTGAAGTCCGTCTGCTGAGTAACGCACCACAGGCAGGCCACTGCACTGGGTCGGACCATCCTCTGCAAAGGTGGCAACAATAACATGCCCCCCTGGCTTGACTGAATGGAACACATTATCGATGTATGCTTTGCGCTGCTGTGGCTCGGTCAAGAAATGAAAAACTGCGCGATCATGCCACAGGTCATAACTATGGCTAGGTAATTCAGCCTTGGTCACATCAGTTTCAAGCCAGTGAACCTTAGCAGCTAGGGAACCCAATCTCTGCCTTGTCGAGGAAAGGGCAGCTGCCGACAGATCCAGCACGGTGATATTGGAATAACCATCTGCCATCAGGTCGTCCACCAATTTAGATGCGCCACCTCCGACATCAATGATCGATGCAGATTTCGAAATCCCGGTATTTCTAATCAGCGACATTGAACATTCTGCATGATCCTGATACCAGCTAACCGAATTCACAGGTTTTGTCGTATATACATTTTCCCAGTGTTTTTTGCTTTCAATCATATAAGTTCCGCCTATCTCTTCTAAGCCACCTCAATCTCCGTCACAGCTGCTTGTTTGGTCAGCAGGGTAATCAAGGTTGCCAGTTGGTTCTTCATCTCTCGCCTATCGATGATCATGTCGATCGCGCCATGCTCAAGCAGGAATTCAGCACGCTGAAATCCTTCCGGCAGGGTTTCCCTGACCGTTTGCTGGATCACTCGGGCACCGGCAAAACCGATCAAAGCTGCAGGCTCGGCGATCACCACATCACCCATGAAAGCGAAGCTGGCTGAGACTCCACCCATTGTCGGATCAGTCAAAACCGATATGAAAGGAAGTCGCGCTTCGCTGAGCTGAGTCAACGCAGCACAGGTCTTGGCCATCTGCATCAGCGACAACAAGCCCTCCTGCATGCGCGCTCCGCCGCTAGCGGAAAAACAGATGAAAGGGCAATTCTGCTCAAGCGCGTCCTGTACGCCACGCACAAAACGCTCCCCGACCACTGAGCCCATGGAACCGCCCATGAAGTTGAATTCGAACACGGCGACGACAACTGGCACTGCGTGAATACTTCCCTGCATCACTATCAGCGCGTCGTCTTCATCGGTATTTTTCTTGGACTCGACCAATCTATCAGAATACTTCTTGCTGTCCTTGAACTTGAGCGTGTCCAGTGGCAGTATTTCAGCACCGATTTCGAACCTGCCTTCGCCGTCAAGCAGTTGATCAAGCCGCAAGCGGGCCGAAATGCGATGATGATAATTGCACTTGGGACACACACTCTGGTTCTTTTCCAAGTCGGAGTAATATAGCACCGCCTGGCAGGAAGGGCACTTGTGCCACAATCCTTCCGGTACGTTCTTCTTGGTATCGCCCAAACGACGCTTGATTTTAGGCGGCAATAGTTTCTGAAACCAACTCATGATGAATACTCCTCTAGGCCTTGTCGATAGCCTGTCTTAATTCCCTGACCAGGTTGCTCACGTTGGCAACCAAGTCCTTTTCGGTTGAGTTTTCGATCTCCTGCACGATGCGGCTTCCTACCACCACGCCGTCACAAAGCTTTGCCACAGCCAAAGCAGTAGCCGCATCGCGTATACCGAATCCCACCCCGATAGGCAACTTGATGTATTTTCGAAGTTGCGGGATCTTTTTTTCAATCGCGATAAGATCCAGGTGCCCTGCACCAGTCACGCCCTTGAGAGAGACATAATACACATAACCACGTGCCTGCATGGCAACCCGTTCAACCCGAGCATCGGTACTGGTTGGCGCAAGCAGAAATATCGGGTCTATACCGTGCTTTTCCAGATGAGCGAAAGCCTCATGCCCTTCTTCAGGTGGAAAATCCACTGTCAGAACGCCGTCCACCCCGACGTTAGCGCAAAGTCCGGCGAACCTCTCCCAACCCATCGCCTCTATGGGATTACCATATCCCATCAACACTATCGGTGTGCTGGCATCACTACGGCGAAATTCAGCGACCATGTCCAACACGTTATGCATTCCGACATGATGTTTGAGCGCTCGTTCTGAAGCGCGCTGAATGGTCGGGCCATCTGCCATCGGATCAGAGAACGGCACACCCAGTTCAATTACGTCTGCGCCCGCCTCCACTAAGGCGTGCATTAGCGGCACCGTAAATTTCGGATGCGGGTCACCAGCAGTGATGAAAGGGATCAGCGCCTTGCGCTGATTGTGCTTAAGCTTGTCGAAAATGGCTTGTATACGGGACATGTCAGTTCACAATGTGATACTGGAAAGACGTGCAACGGTGTTGATATCCTTGTCGCCGCGCCCGGAGAGGTTGACCAGCAATACTTTATCCTTGCTCATATTTGGAGCGATCTTAATCGCGTGTGCCAACGCGTGACTGGA
>JAHEDW010000032.1 GCA_024641025.1 Gallionella sp. | reverse complement strand
GTACGGGGACTCAGGAGCAGGTATTTGTTCAACGTTCACCCGGGCAATTTGAGCCACGCTATGTCACTGTGGGTGTGTCGGCAAATGGACAGACGCAAATTATGAGCGGCTTGGAGCCCGGTGAGATCGTGGTGACATCTAGCCAGTTTCTGCTTGATTCGGAATCCAAGCTCAAAGAGGCAACGGCAAAAATGCTTGAGTACGCCAAACACAATTCTGGTGCCTCCGAAGCTGACTTAATACTACCGGAGCATACAGATGCTGCGCCCACCGAGATGCAAAAGCCCGAAAGCAGCACTACTGCGCATGAGCACCTGCATGATAGCGGAGCGGTGGCGGGAGATCGGCAATGATACGTGCGTTGATCGACGCGTCAATCAGGAACCGCTTTCTGGTTCTGATCGCCACGCTCCTGATCTCCTTTGCAGGATTTCAAGCGATGAAAGCAACTCCACTGGATGCTATTCCAGATCTATCAGATGTGCAGGTCATCATCTTTACAGGGTTTCCCGGACAAGCGCCACAGGTGGTTGAGGACCAAGTGACCTATCCTCTTACCACGGCGATGTTGTCGGTACCCAGAACGAAAGTTGTTCGCGGTTACTCATTCTTCGGCTTCTCCATGGTGTATGTCATCTTTGATGATGGTACCGATATGTATTGGGCTCGCACTCGTGTTCTTGAATATCTTAACTATGCGGCAGATCGCCTACCAAGTAGCGTTTCTCCCAAGTTGGGTCCGGATGCAACCGGAGTTGGTTGGATCTACGAATACGCCCTGGTAGACAAGTCAGGGAAACACGATTTGTCGCAATTGCGAACGATCCAGGATTGGTACTTGCGTTATCCACTTCAGACTGTCGATGGTGTCTCTGAAGTTGCGTCCATTGGTGGCTACGTCAAGCAATACCAGATCGAAGTCAAGCCGGAAGCTTTGCTCGCCTACAACATCCCGTTAGCGAAGATCAAGCAAGCCATTCAACGAAGCAACAACGATGTGGGCGGACGCTTGGTGGAAATGGGTGAGACTGAATATATGGTGCGTGGTCTTGGCTATATAAAAAGCCTGAAAGACCTGGAGGTTATACCAGTAGCCGTAGATGCAAATGGTACGCCGGTTTATTTGAAGCAACTGGCAAACATTCATCTCGGCCCTGAATTGCGACGTGGCTTGGCAGAGCTAGATGGTGAAGGTGAGGTTGCCGGGGGCGTGGTCGTTATGCGCTACGGTGAAAATGCGCTTGCTACGATCGAACGAGTAAGAAACAAACTGGATTCGCTTAAAAAAGGCTTGCCGGAAGGAGTGGAGATTCTCCCGGTCTATGATAGAGGTAACCTGATCGAGCGAGCCGTTGACAACCTCAAGCATAAATTGATCGAGGAATCCATCGTTGTGGCATTAATTTGCTTGTTGTTCCTGATGCATGCCAGAAGCGCCTTGGTTGCAATCATCAGCTTGCCGATCGGGATACTTATTGCTTTCATGATCATGCGCTGGCAGGGTTTGTCTGCCAATATCATGTCCTTGGGCGGTATTGCCATTGCGATCGGAGCGATGATAGACGGTGCGATCGTGATGATTGAAAACGCCCATAAGCATCTTGAACATCTCGGTGAGAGAAGCAATAACTTGCACGCGAGATGGGAAACGGTCGCAACTGCGTCGAAAGAAGTAGGCCCAGCCCTGTTCTTTTCGCTGCTGATCATCACTGTTTCGTTCCTGCCGGTATTTACGCTACAAGCACAGGAAGGTCGCATGTTTTCCCCACTCGCCTTTACAAAGACATACGCGATGGCGGCAGCAGCGCTTCTGGCGGTTACTTTGGTGCCGGTGTTAATGGGTCTGTTGATACGCGGCAAAATCCCAAGCGAAGAACACAATTGGATAAATATTTGGCTGAAGCGATTGCATACCCCGCTGCTGGAATTGGCAATACTGCGGCGCAGTTTTACGATCCTGATAGCACTGTTACTTCTTGCTGTATCGGTCTATCCGATGATGAAGATCGGTTCCGAATTCATGCCGCCACTCGATGAAGGGGATGTGTTGTACATGCCTACTACCTATCCCGGTATTTCCATCACTAAGGCGAAGGAGTTATTGCAGCAAACCGACAAGATTCTGGCGACATTTCCTGAAGTGCAACATGTGTTTGGCAAGGCAGGTCGGGCAAATAGTGCCACGGATCCTGCACCTTTATCCATGTTGGAGACGACAGTACGCCTAAAGCCCAAAGCAGAATGGCCAAATCCTGATAAGTCCACTAAAGATTTGATGACGGAAATGGACCAGGCGATCAGGTTCCCGGGCGTCGCAAACGCCTGGACCTATCCGATCAAGACGCGTATCGATATGCTTTCGACAGGAATCAAGACTCCAATCGGGATTAAAGTATCAGGCCCTGATTTGTATGTGCTGGAAAAAGTGGCCGGCGATATTGAGAAGACGTTGAAGAATTTGCCAGATACGCTATCTGCATTCGCAGACAAGGCCGCTGGTGGATACTACATGGATTTCGACATCAAGCGCGAGGAGGCTGCTCGCTATGGTTTGAATGTTGGAGATGTACAGGATGTCGTTCAGTCAGCGATAGGCGGCATGAATGTTTCTGAAACCGTTGAGGGCCTGGAGCGCTACCCTGTGAACCTGCGTTACCCACGAGAGTTGCGCGATAACGTAGAATCATTGAAGCGTGTTCTGATCTCTACGCCTACAGGTGCGCAGATTCCACTTTCACTGGTAGCAGACTTGAACTTGCGACGAGGTCCACCAGCGGTGAAAACCGAAAACGCCACCCCCAATGCCTGGGTCTATGTGGACATCAAGACCAGCGACATAGGCGGTTATGTTGCTGCAGCGAAACAACAGGTTGATAAAACGGTCAAGATACCGGCGGGGTATTCGCTTGTCTGGTCTGGCCAGTTCGAATACATGGAACGTGCTGCCGCGCGACTTAAAGTGGTTGTTCCTTTGACGCTGTTGACGATCTTTCTGCTTCTCTATTTCAACTTCCGAAATCTGATTGCGCCGTTAGTAGTGATGCTCTCCATTCCATTTGCGTTGATTGGAGGATTCTGGTTGGTCTGGCTACTCGGCTACAACATGTCTGTGGCAGTTGCGGTTGGGTTTATTGCTTTGGCTGGTGTGTCTGCTGAGATCGGTGTGCTGGTCCTGACTTTTATTGATCAGGCCATTGCTAAGCGCCGTGCAGAAGTTGGTGGACATTTGAGTGCGACCGAAATCATGGCCGCTGTGTTATCCGGAACGACGCAGCGTGTGCGACCGATTGCGATGACTGCAACCGCTGTAATTGCCGGCCTTGTACCTATTATGTGGGGTAGTGGAACCGGATCAGACGTGATGCAACGCATTGCAGCCCCGATGATAGGAGGCATGGTCACCGCCACGATACTTTCATTGTTGGTGTTGCCTGTCATTTATGGCTGGGTGCTGCTGATCATCGAAGAACGTGGTAACCATGCCACTTGAAGATATCAAGAGGTAATCAATATTAACTTATCACGTTAGAGAGGTTGATCATGAAGACGAATACAGACTTTTGTAAAGTGACTGCAATCATTCGTTGCGAGGTTTTGGATAAAGTTGAACTTCGTCTTCAGGAACTTGCGGTTCACGGGTTCAGTGTTATGCAAGTAAAGGGATGTGGTGAGTACACAGACTTTTACAGTCTCGATTGCATGACGGTTCATTCACGCGTCGAGATATTTACATCGGCAAATCGTGCTGATGTCATAGCGAAAGCGATTATGGATGTTGCTCATACCGGAGTAGAGGGTGACGGGATCGTGGCGGTTCTGCCCGTCAATCAGATTTATCGGATTCGAAAGCGTGCTGAAATGCTCCCGGAAGATATGTAGGGATTTTGTTCGCGGTATGAGTTATCTGAAAAATCAACCTGATTAGCCTGAAGAGGGAGATATGAAGTACAGAACTTTTCTCGTATGTGCTTGCGTTTTTTTGGCAAGTTGCAATTTAGAAAGCGGTGAGCCCAAGGTAAATGGTAGATGGTACACCCCGTCACAAGTCCAAAATGGCGAGAAAATCTATGCAAAATATTGCGTTGAATGCCACAAGGTGCAAGCCCAGGGAACTGCATCCTGGAAAGAGCGTGACCAGGATGGATTTTATCCGCCACCTCCCCTGAATGGAACTGCACACGCCTGGCACCACCCGATGAGTATTTTGAAGAAAACCATCGACGAGGGCGGAATTCCACTGGGAGGAAGGATGCCAGGTTTTAAGGAAAAATTGAATGAGGAAAGCAAATTAGCGGTTATTTCCTATTTCCAAAACTTCTGGACTGATGAAATATATACATCATGGATCTCGCGAGGAGGACTTAACTAAGTCTTGGAAAGGATTCAAAACTGAGAGTGGATATCCTGTTTATTGATCAATTGGGAAGTCAGGAAGTTGGAATTTCAATATTTTGGTTTGCGGTAGACGGGATTAACCAGAAACTGTGTTTGAGAGAGTAAAATATCAAGTGTACTTATTGTCAGGCAGACTTGATATTTTATGCATGCCAGTTGATTCGGCGTATCTTGTCAAGAACTATCCATGCTGCGGCTTTGTTTTCGGACCAGGCATTTCATACTTTCATGCAATCTGACCAATATGCAGGCGCAATGAGATTGCTTGCGGTTAATACCGGAAGTTCGTCAGTACGGCTCGCACTGTATGTTTGCGTAGCTGGTGACATTAAACTCATATCTGCGCGACGTTATTCTGGGACAGTCCATCCTGATAGCACCTTGCGCGAGTTCATGTCAGACGGGCAAGTTGATATTGTTGCTCATCGTGTAGTGCATGGCGGTGAAAAGCTATCCGATCCTTGTGTAATAGATAATGACGTCGAGGCTGAAATTGACCGGTTATCTACTCTAGCGCCGCTACATAATCCCCGGGCTCTCGCATGGATAAGGTGTTGCCGCGGAAAGTTCGGCAATGGTATCCCTCAGGTCGCAGTATTCGACACCGGCTTTTATGCTGCACTGCCTGTATCTGCTCGCAGTTTTGCACTTCCGCAACAACTTGTAAATCGCCTTCGATTGCGCCGCTATGGCTTTCACGGAATTGCGCACCAGGCCATGTGGCGGCGCTGGCAGCGCATACATTCCGAAAATGCAAAAGGCAGAAGGGTGATTTCCATGCAGCTTGGTGCAGGATGTTCGATTACTGCAATCTCCAACGGCTTGCCACAAGATACTTCGATGGGTTTTTCTCCACTTGAAGGGTTGGTTATGGCGACGCGTAGTGGTGATATCGATCCGGGTCTGCTTCTCCATCTGCTGCGTCAAGAGCAGATGTCAATTGATGAATTGGACCATCTGTTGAATCAAGATTCTGGTTTATACGGTATGTCTGGAGAGAGTGATATGCGCAAACTGCTTGACTCGGTCGATCCGGCTGTTCAATGTGCATTAGACCTGTATTGTTATCGGGCGCGAAAGTATGTAGGTGCCTATCTTGCGGTGCTAGGCGGTGCCGAGGCTATCTTGTTCGGCGGCGGCGTTGGAGAGCATTCCCCAGTTATTCGTGAGCGTATACTTGCAGGTATGGAATGGGCGGGAATCATCCTGGATAGTAGTGTCAACCACGCTACAGTCGGAACTGAAACTCGTATCAGTCGAAATGACAGCCTTGTTGAAGTTTGGTCGATTCCGGTCGACGAGGCTCAATATATTGCAGAGGATGCAGTAAACCTGCTATTGAACCGATAGGGGGCAAGAAGGAGGACAGTCATGAATCATGTCTCAGAAACACAGAACGACAGCACGCCACTTTCCGAAGAGCAACTTGCGCTAATCAATGGCTACTGGCGCGCAGCAAATTATCTTTCTGTTGGACAGATCTACCTGTTAGACAACCCTTTGTTGCGTCAACCGTTAAAGATTGAGCATGTTAAGCCTAGGCTGCTAGGCCATTGGGGAACGACCCCAGGATTGAATTTTATATACGCGCACCTGAATCGCATCATCAAGCAGCATGATCTCAATGTACTTTATGTTGCTGGCCCAGGACACGGTGGCCCAGCACTGGTCGCTAATGCTTGGCTGGAGGGAAGCTACAGCGAACTCTATCCAAACATAACACGTGACGCAGAGGGAATGAAAAAATTGTTCCGTCAGTTTTCCTTCCCTGGTGGGATTGGAAGCCATGTCACAGCAGAGACTCCCGGTTCAATCCATGAAGGCGGTGAACTAGGCTATGCGATTTCGCACGCTTACGGAGCAGTGTTCGACAATCCTGACCTGATCGTTGCCTGCGTAGTGGGTGATGGTGAGGCCGAGACTGGGCCGCTTGCAACGGCATGGCATTCCAATAAATTCTTAAATCCTGAGCATGATGGCGCTGTGTTGCCTATCCTGCACCTGAACGGCTACAAGATCGCTAACCCCGCCGTGCTAGCGCGCATCCCGCACGTTGAGCTCGAACAGTTGTTTGCAGGCTACGGTTACCGTCCTTATTTTGTCGAGGGCTCGGAACCAGAGGCAATGCATCAACTTATGGCCGCAACACTGGATACTGTTGTTTCAGAGATACGGATTATCCAACAATGCGCGCGTTCAGAAGGATTTTCGGAAAGACCGCGCTGGCCAATGATCATCCTGAAAACTCCCAAGGGTTGGACAGGCCCCAAGGAAGTTGATGGGAAACCGGCAGAAGGGAGTTGGCGTTCTCACCAAGTGCCGTTCGGTGAGTTGGCGTCAAAACCTGGTCACCTCATGCTCCTCGAGGAGTGGATGCGCAGCTACAAGCCGGAACAACTTTTCGATCAGTCAGGAATATTCAAATCGGAACTTGTTGCGTTAGCTCCTGCCGGAAAACGTCGCATGGGCGCAAACCCGCATGCAAATGGCGGTGAACTGCTTAAGGATCTTCGCCTGCCAGACTTCCGCGATTACGCTGTTAGTGTTTTTGATCCAGGTACTTCGTTGGCAGAATCCACGCGCGTCATGGGATATTTTTTGCGCGATGTGATGAAACTCAATCTCAAGAGCCGCAACTTTCGTGTAGTTGGGCCGGATGAAACTGCATCGAACAGGCTAGGAGCATTGTTCGAAGTAACGGAGCGTGCCTGGGTGGCAGAACGAATCGACGCGGATGACCATCTTGCCCCTGATGGGCGAGTGATGGAGATCCTTTCCGAGCACACTTGCCAAGGTTGGCTTGAGGGATATTTGCTCACCGGACGCCATGGTCTGTTTTCCTGTTATGAGGCATTCATCCACATCATCGACTCGATGTTCAACCAACATGCGAAATGGCTTAAGGTGAGTAAGGAAATCCCCTGGAGGCGGCCAATCGCATCGCTCAATTATTTACTCACCTCGCATGTCTGGCGCCAAGACCATAATGGATTTTCGCATCAGGATCCAGGATTTATCGACCATGTGATGAATAAAAAGGCAGATTCGATTCGCGTTTATCTTCCCCCTGATGCCAATACCTTGTTACATGTCGCTGACCAATGCCTGCGCTCCCGCGACTTTGTGAATGTTATCGTAGCTGGCAAACAGCCGCAGTTACAGTGGCTGGATATGGAAGCTGCAATCAAACATTGTGCTTCCGGCATCGGCATCTGGGAATGGGCGAGCAACGATATGGGAACAGAGCCAGATGTCGTTATGGCGGCGGCCGGCGATGTTCCGACGCTGGAGATGCTTGCTGCGGTCGACCTGTTGCGACAACATGTGCCGGATCTGAAAATACGAGTGATCAACATCGTTGATCTGATGACCCTGCAACCCAGAGAAGAGCATCCGCACGGTCTTGCTGATCGTGATTTCGATGCACTGTTTACCAAAGACAAGCCGATTATTTTTGCCTACCACGGCTATCCGTGGCTAATACATCGACTCACCTATCGTCGTACCAATCACAAGAACCTGCATGTTCGCGGCTACAAGGAAGAGGGGACAACTACCACGCCTTTTGACATGGCTGTATTGAACGACCTCGATCGTTTCCACTTGGCCATGGATGTGGCCGACCGTGTATCTAAGCTTGCAGATCAAGCTGCATACCTTAAGCAGCATTTGCGCGACAAGTTGACTGAGCATCGTCAGTACATTACGCATTATGGCCAGGATATGCCAGAGATACTAAATTGGAAATGGCCTCATGCAACAGGAGAAAAACCATGAACAAGAATGACGAAAGCCGGTTGCGCAAGCTCGAGTCTCTTGGACAGAGCCTGTGGTTGGATTATATCGATCGCGCGTTGCTGACCAGCGGTGAAATGGAACGGTTGATAAGAGATGATGGTATCAGCGGTGTTACATCCAACCCTGCAATTTTCGAGAAGGCGATCTCACGAAATGCAGAGTACGATCAGTCGATTGCAGAACTCGCACGCCGTGGCCTTGATTCACGGGAAATCTACGAGGAACTTACTGTCGCAGACGTTACCATGGCGGCTGACCTGTTGCGAAACGTGTATCATGGCAGCAAAAGGCGCAATGGCTATGTTAGCCTGGAAGTTTCTCCTCATCTTGCATACGATGCTGCTGCGACAGTCATCGAAGCAAAGCGCTTATGGGATATCGTCAATCGTCCCAACCTGATGATCAAGGTTCCAGCTACCCGACCTGGCCTGACCGCCATACGCAAATTGATTGCCATGGGTATCAACACCAATGCAACCCTGTTGTTCAATGTTGCGCGATATCGTGAAGTTTCCGAGAGTTATCTTGCTGGATTGGAGGATCGACTGGCGAATGGAGGCATTCTTGAAAATGTCGCTTCGGTTGCAAGTTTCTTTCTGAGCCGTATCGATACACTGGTGGATCGCGCACTGGACAATGAAAAGAAGATTCAGACACAGGGAATCCGTGGCAAGACGGCTATCGCATGTGCACGTTTAGCCTATCAGGAGTACCTTTCAGTCGTGAATAGTACTCGCTGGCTGTCGCTGGCTGGACACGGCGCGCAAACACAGAGGTTGCTATGGGCATCAACTTCCACGAAAGACCCTGCTTACAGCAACGTGATATATGTCGAATCACTCATCGGAGCTGATACTGTCAACACGCTGCCACCAGAAACTATGGCCGCCTACCGTGAGCATGGCAACCCGATGCTTCGTCTCAATGAAGATATGAACTTGGCACGTGCTTTGCCCAGTGAACTTGCGGTGCTCGGATTGGATCTTGATAAAGTGGGCGATGAGCTGGAAAAACAAGGCGTACAAAAATTCATTGAGCCTTATGAACTGTTGCTCGCTACGCTGACGCAACGCTCTAAAGACCTTGCGGGCTGATTTTTTAGAAGGTAACTATCATGCCAGATGAATTCATTCACGAACCGCGGATCGCTTATTTTACGATGGAGATTGCACTCCGAAATGAGATTCCGACATATGCCGGTGGCCTAGGTGTGCTCGCTGGTGATACCGCACGTTCGGCCACAGATCTCGAATTACAGATAGTTGTAGTCAGTTTGGTCAGTCGATCTGGCTATTTTAGGCAAGAGATTGATGCCAATGGAAGGCAGTTGGAACGTGCTGAGAATTGGGATCCGGAGAAATGGTCGAAACCGCTGAACGCCAAGATCGCCGTACCGATTGATGGTCGAACGGTCTGGATCGGTGCTTGGCTGTATGTGCTCGAAGGCAGTACGGGTGGCCGTCAACCGGTGCTACTTCTCGATACCGACCTTGATGAGAACAGCAGCGAAGACCGTGAGATTACCCATTATCTTTATGGGGGTGACAACGCATATCGGCTCAAACAGGAGATTGTGCTTGGCATTGGAGGAGTACGTATGCTCCAAGCTGTTGGATTCACGATCCGGCATTACCATATGAACGAAGGCCATTCCGCACTGCTTGGTCTCGAGTTGATGCGTCGCTATACTTATTCTGTCGAAGATGTGAGGCCTGGAGAATCACCCTACGACATTCCGCGGGTACGAGACCTTTGCAGTTTTACCACCCACACCCCGGTAGAAGCGGGCCATGACCGCTTTCCTTATGACATGATTCAGCGAATACTTGATAATGGTTTTGATATCAGCGCGATTAAGAAACTGGCGGGTGCTGACAACCTTAACATGACACGGTTGGCCCTCAATATGAGCGAATATATCAACGGTGTCGCCAAGAAGCATGCAGAAACTTCTACTGCGATGTTTCCCGGTTATAAAGTACATGCCATCACCAACGGTGTGCATCCGTATACCTGGACTGCTGAGAGTTTTCGCAAGCTTTACGATCATTACCTACCGGGTTGGTGTCACGAGCCGCAATTGCTGGGGCGTGTCGATTGCTGCGTACCTGAAGCAGCAATCTGGCGGGCACACATTGAAGCCAAGCAGCAACTTGTTGAGAAGGTGCGGACGATTTCAGGGGTATCCCTGAGTTCTGATATGCCAATCTTTGGCTTCGCAAGGCGAATGACCGCATACAAACGTCCAGATTTATTGTTCATGGATCTCGAGCGTTTGAAGGAAATTGCGCGCAAGCAACCGTTCCAGATCGTACTGGCGGGCAAAGCACATCCCCGCGATGGAAACGGTAAGCACTTGATCGAGCTATTGTGTGCACATGCTCGCGACCTGGCTGGCACGATCACCGTCGTTTACCTGCCTGGATATGATATGGCGCTCGCACAGATGCTGACCGCTGGGGTTGATGTGTGGCTTAACACGCCATTGCCTCCACTTGAAGCATCCGGTACCAGCGGGATGAAGGCTGCATTCAATGGCGTACCTAATCTATCCATACTCGATGGTTGGTGGGTAGAAGGTTGTATCGAGGGAGTGACGGGTTGGGCAATCGGCGATATCTCTGGTATCCCTGATGGCAACGCACGTGCACTTTATGACAAGCTCGAACAGGTAGTGCTGCCTTTGTATTTCAACAACGATAAGAGTCGATGGATCAGTGTGATGAAAGGTGCAATCAGCAAGAATGCCTCATACTTTAATAGTCATCGCATGATGCGCCGCTATGCGACCGAGGCATATTCGCGATGACTAGGAGATTGAAGCACTTGCAACTGAAGGAATGAATGGTGCTCGAATCAAACCTTCGTGGTCATAATCGATGAGAAGGATATTGTGGAGAAAACTTAATGATTGAAGTAATTCCGAATTGGCATCCAGCATTCGTACATTTTCCGATTGCATTTGTGACAGCCTCGGTATTCTTGGTAGCTGCTGGAAAGTTGTTCAAGGTAAAGCCGTGGGCGGATCATTGTATTGTGTTTGGACGTTGGATGCTGTGGGCAGCGGCTATATCTGCATTTATTGCAGCTACTTTTGGATGGTTTGCATACAACAGTGTAAAGCATGACGAGGCTAGCCATGTGGCCATGACGATCCATCGTAACTGGGCCTTGGCTGCTCTTGGCGCATTAGTATTTCTCGCTGTTTGGGCCGTAAGGTCATGGCGTTCTGCTGCTGAACCTTCCTATGGATTGCTGGCACTGTTGGCATTTACCTGGTTTCTGGTGATCAGCACTGCTTGGTATGGTGGAGAAGTAGTTTACAGGCACGGCATTGGTGTGCAGTCTATGCCGGCACCAGAGGCTCATGCTCATGAGCAGGGTGGAGACAAGTCTCATCACGATGAACATGGGCACGATTTGGCAACTGAGAGCAACATTTCCAAAACAAATGATGCGGGGGTGCCACCAATGAAGGGTGGTCATACCCATGCGCCAGGAACGCCTTCACACAAGGATTAGACGAATAAAAATTTTGAGCAACAACTCAGAATAGCAACTGAATATGAAAAAGGAACAGATCATGAACATTGCTATCGATTCTGCAGAAGATGCTAGAGCTAACATCGATCCGGTTTGCGGCATGACTGTTAACCCGGATTCGCCGCTGCGACATGAGCATGATGGCAAGACCTATCTGTTCTGCAATCCTAAGTGTCTGGCCAAGTTTTCGGCTAACCCTGAAAAATACTTGTTTGGCGGAGTGACTGATACAGGAGAAATCAAGGATCCGGTCTGCGGGATGACAGTGAAACCAGATTCACCGTTGCGCCATGAACATGACGGCAAGACCTATCTGTTCTGCAATCCGAAGTGCCAGACGAAGTTTTCCTCAGACCCCCAAAAGTATCTTCATCCCATTCAGGAAGAGCTTCAGATTGCAATTCCTGGTGCGGTGTATATCTGCCCGATGGATCCGGAAGTGCGCGAGTCCAAACCGGGAAGTTGTCCGATCTGTGGAATGGCACTGGAACCCGAAGATGCTTTGCCCAAGCCGGATGTCACCGAATACTTTTGCCCGATGCATCCTGAAGTGGTGAAAAGTGAGCCTGGCGACTGTCCGATATGTGGTATGGCACTCGAATCCAGGACGGTAGCGGCCAAGGAGGATAATCCCGAGTTAGATGACATGACGCGCCGCTTCTGGATCGGTGTGGTGTTGGCAGTTCCGGTTTTCGTACTGGCGATGGCAGCAGACATGTGGATGGGCTTTGCACCTGAGATGATCTCATTCAAGAGCCTGCAGACTATTGAATTCTTGTTAGCAAGTCCCGTGGTGCTTTGGTGTGGTTGGCCATTCTTTCAGCGCGGTTGGGCGTCATTGGTCAGTTGGCACCTGAACATGTTCACGCTGATCTCACTGGGTGTCGGTGTGGCTTGGACTTACAGCGTGATTGGTACTTTTCTGCCGGACATCTTTCCCGCTTCGCTGCGTCGCGTGGACGGTACACTTCCAATCTATTTCGAGGCAGCTGCAATGATCACCGTGCTGGTGCTGTTGGGCCAGGTGTTGGAGCTTAAAGCTCGCAGCCGCACAAACAACGCGATTAAACTTCTGCTAGGCCTCGCTCCCAAAACAGCACGCATCTTACGCAAGGATGGCAAGGAAGAAGATATTTCACTGGAACAAGTTCAGATTCACGATGTGCTACGTGTGCGACCTGGTGAGAAGGTCCCAGTGGACGGAATGGTAGTCGAGGGCAGCAGTGCGGTCGATGAATCGATGGTGACCGGGGAGCCGATTCCGGTCGAAAAGACTTCCGGTGATCATCTGATCGGGGCCACGATAAACGGCACTGGGGGTCTGTTGATGCGAGCTGAGAAGGTCGGTTCGCATACCTTGCTTGCACAGATCATACAGATGGTAAGCGAGGCGCAGCGTTCACGCGCTCCGATACAAAGACTCGCGGATGTCGTGTCTGGCTACTTTGTACCCATCGTCGTATTTGTCGCATTAGTGTCATTCGGCATCTGGATGACTTTGGGTCCGGAGCCTAGGTTCGCACATGCGATTGTTGCAGCGGTATCTGTATTGATCATCGCTTGCCCTTGTGCATTGGGACTTGCGACACCGATCTCTATCATGGTTGGAACCGGACGGGGTGCTACGGTTGGCGTTCTGATCAAGAACGCTGAGGCTCTAGAGATCATGGAAAAGGTGGACACGCTTGTGACCGATAAGACAGGTACGTTGACCGAGGGCAGGCCAAAGTTGACTTCTGTAGAGGCATTACCCGGCTATTTGGACAACGATATTTTACAGTTAGGCGCTAGCCTTGAACGAGCAAGCGAACATCCACTTGCAGCTGCCATCCTTAAGGGAGCAGACGAACGCAACCTGGAGTTGGAAGAGGTGAAGGATTTTCAATCAATCAGCGGCAAAGGTATCACTGGTCTTGTTGGCGGACGCAAGGTTTCCGTCGGCAACCAAAAACTATTCGACGAGTCAGGTATAGATTTGAGGGAGTTGTTGGCGCGAGCCAATGTGCATCGTTCAGAAGGGCAGACCGTGATGTTTGTCGCTGTCGAAGGCAAACCTGCGGGGTTGATCGGAGTGGCTGATCCTATCAAGGAGTCCACTCCTGAAGCGGTTCTCGCATTGCAGGACGCTGGATTGGAACTAGTCATGATCACTGGCGACAGTCATGTTACCGCCGATGTGGTCGCTAAAAAATTGGGTATCAAGCGCGTAGTTGCAGAAGTGCTGCCGGAACAGAAAGCCGAAATTGTCAAGAAACTGCAGGCAGAAGGGCGTGTTGTGGCGATGGCAGGAGACGGAATCAACGATGCGCCGGCGCTTGCACAGGCTCAGGTCGGAATTGCAATGGGAACCGGCACAGATGTTGCTATGCAAAGTGCAGGCGTTACATTGGTCAAGGGCGATCTGAACGGCATCGTACGCGCGCGTCATTTAAGTCAAGCCACGATGCTCAACATCCGCCAGAACCTATTTTTTGCATTTTTCTACAACATGATGGGAGTGCCTATAGCTGCAGGTTTACTTTACCCATTCTTCGGACTGTTACTCTCGCCTATTATCGCAGCTGCGGCGATGAGTTTCAGCTCAGTATCAGTGATAACGAACGCATTGAGGCTCGGGCGCGCTAAACTGTGAGATGCAATTAATGTTTCGTTACAAATAGTCTTGAGACTTGATAACGGAAAATCAATCGGTTATGCGCGACAATCTTCAATTGGTTCGATATTAAAGTCTTGAACTAAATCCAACGTCTGGAATATTCCGACAATTTTCGAGATTTCCATCTGGGGCGGTTATTTCAAGGGTATAGGTTGTCAAGAGTTTGTTGCCCACCTATTATGCGCAGATCACGCTGGGGATAGGGAATTTCGATATTGTTTTCCTTGAATTTACGCCATATTTCCATGTTGATGTCAGAGCATAATCCTCGCTGCCCCTCTTCAGGATCGTTGATCCAGATGCTTAATTCCAGATCAATGCCATTGTCACCAAATGATTTCAGGAATACTTTTGTCACAGGATCTGCTAGTACTCTAGATTGATTTACGGCAGCTTGTCTCATTATTTCCATGGCAACAAGCAGATCACTTTGGTAGCTGATTTGAACGGGAATGCCGATGCGTATTTGGCGGTTACTGTATGAATGATTAACAACCGTAGTATTGACTAAAGTATCGTTAGGGATAATTGCTTCAGTGCCATCAGTGCTTTGCAAAAGCAAGTAGCGGGAGGTCAATTTAGAAACCTTGCCGAAGCGACCATCTACAGTCAGAACATCGCCTGGATGTATGGATCGGTCTAATAGAATGATGAATCCGCTTAGGTAGTTGCTGGCGATTTTCTGCAATCCAAAACCGATACCCACACCCAATGCACCGCCAAATACTGAAAGAACTGTGATATTTATTCCAGCCAAAGGTAGGGCAATTAAGACACCGAGTACGATCAGAACTGCACGAAGCAACTTTGACAGCACCACTCGCAAGCTCAAGTCCAAGCTATTTGTGGCCATTACTGTGCGCTCCAGCATCCTCCCCAACCACATTGCGGTTAGCATGGTGACAAGGATGGCAAGGATGCCGCCTAGAATATTGAGAATCGAGATTCGCTGATCACCGATATGAAAGCTGAGGTAATCCAAAGCACCAAGAATTTCAGGAAGTATTCCGGTGAGGTGAAGCGCGAACCCGAGCCAAACTGTCAAAATAATGAAGCGTTCTGAACCATGAAGCCAACGACTTGGCGCAAACACTTGTCGAAGGGTATAGATAAGGAGGCTAATCAGTACTAATGCAATCAGCAAGGGAACAAGGATATTTAGGAGGTGGACTGTATGCCATCTTTTGAGAATCTCCCTGCCAATCAAGACAATTAACAACAGCAGTATCGGAAAAGTAACTTTATATACGCCTGCCAAACTGAACTTGGAAGCAATTTCAGGTTTCGGAAAATATCCCGACAACAAGCGAATCATTGCCCACGCTAGCATCGAACTTAATGCCACAACAACTATTTGCCAGATAATTGTCGTTTGCTCAATATCTGAGAGGAATAGCGTGAGTAGATTTTGCGGGGCGTTTGGCATGGGGCTTGATCCGATTAGAAAACCAACTAAATATTAGCATTCCACACTTTGTGAAAGGTGTGTACCTGTTCTATTCCTATGTATTTATTAAATATTTACTATAATTTTCTGAAAATCATTTTAACAACATGGTTGTCTTTCACGGAAGTATGTAGGTCTTATTGGTTGGTGATAGCACTAATAACATCTGCGCATTTCAGCCCGCTGATCACGGCGCTTTCCAGTGTGGCCGGATAATCGCCCGCAGTGTAGTCACCTGCTAACATCAGTCGGGGATGGGCAGTCAGTTGCAAGGGGCGTTGAAGTTTTGGCGAACAGCAGAATGTAGCACGCTTTTCGGCGATAACCTTAAACCACTTTGGTTGCTCGGCGATGCCGAATTCCTCATGCAGTTCGGCAATCACTTTTTGTGCAAGTTCTTCGTGTGACAGTCCCTGGTGTATGCCTTCTGCACTTATCACGGCGGCGATCAGTCCGTGCTGGACGCTAATTTGTCCCTTGTCGAACAGCCACTGACTGTGGCGTTGGAGCAGTCCGAGCATGGGGTGTGGCAGGTTAATGTGTGCGGGATATTGCAGGTACAGGGTGTAGATCGGTTGGTATTCCAAACTGTCAATCTGAGCGACAGATTCTCTAAGTTCGGCAATGGATCGTAGTAGTCTTGCAGCAGCAACAGGTTGCGTGGCACAGATTACGTGGCTGAATATTTCTGTCCCTTGTGCGGTAGTGACTTCGATGAATTTATCCAGTAGGTGTAGTGACTCAACACCACATCCGAGACGAATATTACCCCCCCTTTGCTTGATATAGTCTGCAGCGCGCTGTGGGAACAGCGTGGTGAAATCGATCCGCGGCAGAAGCATGTCACTGTCGCTGCGTAAATTGTTTAGTGCATCTCGTAATACGTTGAGAAGTATTTGTGCGGATGCTTTGTGAATTGGCGTGTTCAGTGCAGCAATACATAGAGGTTCCCACAATTTATGTACAAGCGCAGTATCCTGGTTATGTAAAGAGAGAAACTCGGTTGCAGTTATGTCATGAGGAATCTTGAAATTGATTCTCCGTAACGCCAGCATGAATCGGATTGCATTCAAACGCTCACTAATCGTTAAACCTTTGGAAGTCAGAAGCGCAACGAGAAGGTGGAGAGGGGCGGGCAGGTGGGGTGCCCTAAGCGAAAACTCGCCATTTAGGTCGAGCTGTAATGGTAGCCGCAAAAAATCCACGTTGATGTTGCCGCCTACCTTATTGATCAATCGAAGAGTCTGAAGATAGCAACCTAGCAAAATGTGCTGGCCATTGTCGAGTTGAGTACCTTGATAGATCAGTCCGCGCGCACGCCCGCCCAATTGTGGTGCGCTTTCGAATACGGTGACGGGAATTCCAAGGTCAGACAAAGCCACTGATGCAGACATTCCGGCATATCCGCCGCCGATTACCCCAATACTTAATTCTTGATCCACGTTTTACATGCCAACCACAATTTGCGAAGCGGTGTCAGCGAGACGCGCTCTTTCAGGACATGGCATCCACTTGCAGCCAGTTCATCGAGTGTTGCACGGTAGATTGCTGCCATGATCAGACCGGTACGTTGCGACTTGCGATCCGCAACAGGGAGATGTTCGAACGCCTGTTCATAATATCTTTGTGCCCGCTGGATCTGGAACATCATCAATTCCTTGAAGCCTTCAGTTTCATTTGCATTCATTATATCTGCCGCAGTCACACCGAACTGCAGCAATTCGTCCATCGGTAGATAGATGCGATTGCGGCGTGCATCTTCTCCAACGTCTCGAATGATATTGGTAAGTTGGAAGGCAATACCTAGATCATGGGCATATTTCAACGTGCGGCGATCACTGTAGCCGAAGATTTCTACAGAAAGCAGTCCGACTACTGATGCGACTCGGTAGCAATACAACTGTAGTGACTTGAAATCTTGGTATCGTGGGTGGTCCAGATCCATTTCCATGCCGTCAATGATCTCAAGCAGGTGCTCCTCTGCAAGATTGAATTCATGAACTACAGGGACCAATGCCTGTGCTACCGGGTGCTGTGGATTACCACCATATATCTCCGCGACCTGTGTTCGCCACCAGTTGAGAGTAGTTCGGGCCACCTGTTCATCAGAACAATCATCTACTACATCATCAACCTCGCGACAAAATGCATACAGCGCGATTATCGCGCGGCGCTGGTCAGGAGGCAGGAACATGAAGCTATAGTAGAAACTGGAGCCGCTGGCTGCTGCTTTTTCCTGGCAGTATTGATTTGGATCCATGTGCGATTTCAAAATGAGAAGGGCGCGCTATTGGCTAGCATGATAACCCAATCGTACGGTTTCAAAGCTGGACGGTGATTGAACATGTCGAACTTCGCATGCTCCAATTTATCAAGGATACGCAGGCCGCCTGCGATGATCATGCGCATCTCCAGTCCGATACGACCGGTGAGTATACTACCCAGTGGGGCGCCAGATAGCATCATGGCGCGCGCGCGATCAACTTGGAATTTCATTAGTTTGCACCAGGCATCGTCTGCAATTTCTTTTTCTATTTGCTCCTCTCTTATGCCATATTGCTCCATTTCATCTTGCGGTAGGTAAATGCGGCCGATAGCGTAATCCTTGGCAACATCCTGCCAGAAGTTGATGAGCTGCAAGCTAGTGCATATTGCGTCAGAATAAACAATATTCTGTGGGGTAGATTCCCCATAGAGGTGAAGCAAGAGATTACCTATCGGATTGGCGGATTGACTGCAATATTCGAGAAGTGTAGGGTAATCACGATAGCGATTCTTCAGCACGTCCTGCGAGAAGGCATCGAGTAGATCATGGAAGGGCTGTATCGGTAATGTATGTTCTCGAATCACTGCGCCAAGGTTTATGAACAGCGGAGTGAGTGGAGTTGTTTCCTCCATGATACGAGACAATTCAGCCCGGAATTCATCGAGCCGTTGTAAACGCTCCTGGTCAGGCATTTCTCCTTCGTCTGCAATATCATCTGCCGTTCGGGCAAAATTGTAGATAGCCTCAATCGGTTTTCTTAGGCGCCGAGGCATCAGGAGAGAAGCAACCGGGAAGTTCTCGTAATGATCTACGGACATGAATTAAAACAGGTCGTTTCTGTGTAGCATGAATACAAATTGGTCTCCAGCAGACACGTCAAGCCACGTGAATGGCAGGTCTGGATAGGCTTTTTCCAGTACCTCGCGGTTGTGCCCTATCTCCACAATCAGTACGCCGTTTTGAGTGAGATGACTTGCAGCCTCTTTGAGTATGATGCGCGTGGCATCAAGTCCGTCGTGGCCACTGCCCAAGGCCAGCTTTGGCTCGTGTAGATGTTCCTGAGGAAGTGCTGCAACCGATTCGGCATCCACATAAGGTGGATTACTGATGATGATGTCGTATTTCCGCTTGCCGATCTTGGCGAATAGGTCTGATTCAATTAGCTTTACTCGATCCTGCAGGTGATAATCTGCAACGTTACGTTCGGCTACGGCCAGCGCATCCGGCGAAAGATCCACGGCATCAACGCTTGAATGTGGAAACGCATGGGCAGCAATGATTGCCAGGCATCCGCTGCCAGTGCATAGATCCAGAACATTCTCAATCCGATCCGGATCAGTAATCCAAGGGCTGATTTGCAAAGACAACAGTTCAGCGATGAAAGAGCGCGGCACGATGACGCGCTCGTCCACATAAAAGCTGAATTCACCGAGAAGTGCTTGATGTGTAAGGTAGGATGCGGGGATTCGTTGCTCGGCGCGTCGTTGCAGGATATCCAGAACTTCTGCGCGCTCGCTTTCGGTAAGTTCGGCATCGAGGAACGGATCGAGTTTGTCCAGTGGTAGATTCAGGGTATGTAAGATCAGGTACGCGGCTTCGTCAAAAGCGTCGTTGCTGCCGTGGCCGAAGAACAATCCAGCCTGATTGAATCGGCTGACCGCAAAACGCAGATGATCGCGCACAGTATGCAAGCTAAGCGCGGCCTCTGAAAAATAATTACTCATTTACGAAGTAGATTCTCGAGGGTGCGCTGGTAAGTCATCTTGAGCGGCTCGATATCTGAAACACCCACGCATTCGTTGAGTTTGTGTATCGTGGCGTTCAAAGGGCCAAATTCGATCACTTGTGGACATATATCAGCAATGAAGCGACCATCCGAGGTGCCACCGCTGGTGGAGAGCTCAGGAGTAATGCCATACGATCGCTCTATTGCGTTACTGATCGCTGCTACGAGGCTACCCTTTTCAGTAAGGTAAGGTTTGCCAGACAACTCCCAATCCAGGTCGTATTCAAAACCGTATTTATCCAGAATTGCATGTACTTTGTCTTTAAGGCCTTGCTCAGTACTGGCAGTGGAAAAACGGAAGTTAAATAGAATCTCAACCGTGCCGGGCACAACATTGGTTGCACCGGTTCCACCGTTGATGTTAGAAATCTGCCAGGAGGTTGGCGGGAAGTATTCGTTGCCATCATCCCATACAGTCGCGGCCAATTCGGCGGTCGCTGGCGCGGCCATGTGGATTGGGTTCTTGATCAGGTGAGGATAAGCGATATGTCCCTGTACACCCTTGACGGTCAGCGTGCCGGACAATGAACCGCGCCGGCCGTTCTTTATCATATCGCCTACTTTCTTGTTCGAGGTAGGCTCGCCTACGATGCAAAAATCAATCTTTTCGCCGCGTGCCTGCAAGGCTTCTACAACGCGCACCGTACCGTCGACCGCTACGCCTTCTTCATCAGAGGTGATCAGAAGCGCAATCGAACCTTGATGATCCGGATATTGCTTTATGAACGCTTCAGAAGCAGTAATGAATGCTGCGATGGAAGTCTTCATGTCGGCGGCGCCGCGACCATATAAATGATTGTCCCGTATCGTCGGCTCGAATGGTGGACTGAACCAGTCCTCGACTGGGCCGGTGGGAACCACGTCGGTGTGTCCGGCGAACGCGATGACAGGACCGGAAGTTCCGCGACGTGCCCAGAAATTATCAACGCTACCGAAGCGCATCCGTTCGATCTTGAAGCCGAGCTTTGTAAGGCGCTCAATCAGGATGTCCTGGCATCCTGCGTCGTCCGGGGTTAAGGAACGGCGAGCAATCAGGGCTTTAGCGAGTTGCAGAGTTTCAGACGTCATAAATTTAGGTTTTGAATATGCTTTGATAGGCAGACTCGTCAAATCCGACATGCAGCAGTTTTTCATCCTGCTCCAGTATTGGGCGTTTGATCACGCTGTTCATTTCTAACATTACCGCCAGAGCGGAGGGTGCATCCTGAACAAGCTGTTTTTGTTCCTCCGGCATTTTTCGCCAGGTCATTCCGCTGCGGTTTATCAGCTTGGTCCAGTCTGCTTGTTTTAACCATCGCTGTGCGGTCTTGGCATCCAGACCGTGTTTCTTGAAATCGTGGAATTCGACCTCGATGTGATGAAGTGACAACCAATCGCGTGCTTTTTTTACAGTGCTGCAATTGGGAATGCCATACAGCTTCATTTTTGCTTGTCCAGATTGAGTTTGATGCCACTGAAATCAGAGGTGTTGTTATTCGCAGCCGCTTCAGGTTGTCCGGTTGCGAAAGCAGGCGTCTTAAAGGTGCTGGTACGCTCCGAAAAATCAAGCAGGGAAGCCAGATTGCTGGCTGAATCGGCATTTCTCAGTGCCTCCTCCTTAGTGATCTGTCCGGCCTTGTACAGTTTGTATAGTGCCTGCTCAAAGGTTTGTGAACCGGGCGATACGCTTTTCTCAATTGCATCACGAACCTTGTCGATCTCATCGTTCTTTATCATGTCAGCGATAAGCGAGGTGTTCAGCAGGATTTCAACGGCAGGTACAAGTTTGCCTTCGATATTTCGAACCAAGCGTTGCGATATTACGGCACGCAAGCACATTGACAGGTCCGCTAAGACGCTCCTGCGAGCTTCATACGGGAAGAAATTCACGATACGGTTAAGCGCATGATAACTGTTGTTTGCATGCAGTGTGGCCAAGCACAGGTGTCCAGTCTGTGCAAAGATCAGTGAATACCTGAGCGTGTCCTGGTCACGCACCTCACCTATCATCAGTACGTCAGGAGCTTCGCGCATACCGTTGGTCAATGCTTCATGATAGGACAATGTGTCAGTGCCGATTTCGCGCTGGTTGACGATGCATTTGTTATGGCGAAACAGGTACTCGAGCGGGTCTTCTATGGTGAGGATATGGCCGCTGCGTTCTGAGTTGCGATAATGGATCATTGCAGCGAGTGTGGTGGATTTTCCTGACCCGGTAGCACCAACCACGAGAACCAGTCCACGCTTTTCCATAATTAATTGGTTGAGCATCTCGGGCAGGTTTAGCTCTGCGGTACCCAATACCTGGGTTTTAATACAACGAATCACGCAACTGATTGAACCGCGCTGTCTGAAGACATTTATACGAAAATTTCCGATGTTCTCGACGCGCATCGAAAAATTCATTTCCATGTTGGATTCGAATTCAGCGATCCTGTTCGGCCCCATCAACTCATAGGTGATTCGTTTGATGAGGTCGCCGTCTAGTTTTTGCGCGTTGACCGGCATGACTACGCCTTCGATCTTGATGTTGACTGGTGCGCCAACAGAGAAAAAGAGATCAGAAGCCTGCTTTTCGGTTGCCAATTTCAGCAATGGAGTAACAATCATATTGCCTCCTTAGGGTTGGTCAGATCGGTATTCCACTGCTTTACCTGTTCTATATGCATAGAACTCATATTCCCCGCAGTAGTTCGTTGATGCCGACTTTTGACAGAGTCTTTGCGTCCACTCTTTTCACGATAACCGCACAATTGAGGCTGTAACTGCCATCCTTGGACGGGAGGCTGCCGCTCACCACGACCGAGCCTTCTGGTACGCGACCGTAACTTACTTGGCCGGTTTCCCTGTCGTAGATTTTGGTACTCTGCCCAATGAATACACCCATCGAGATTACCACGTTGTCCTCGAGTATTACGCCTTCCACTATTTCAGAACGGGCTCCGACAAAACAGTTGTCACCAATAATGGTCGGATTGGCCTGTACAGGTTCGAGCACTCCCCCAATGCCCACACCACCACTCAAGTGCACATTCTTGCCGATCTGTGCGCAAGAGCCGACTGTTGCCCAGGTATCGACCATGGTTCCTTCGTCGACATACGCACCGATATTGACGTATGAAGGCATCAGAACAACATTTTTACCTATGAATGCGCCCCTGCGTGCAGCTGCAGGAGGTACCACGCGGAAACCGCCTTCGCGGAAATCGCGGCTGTTGTAATCTGCAAATTTGGATGGAACCTTGTCATAGTAGTTGGTGAATCCGCCCTTGATGAAGGCGTTGTCTTCCAACCGGAATGACAATAGCACTGCTTTCTTGAGCCATTGGTGGGTCGTCCATTCTCCATTGATCTTTTCTGCGACGCGGAGTTCTCCCTTGTCGAGTTGAGCGAGAACTGCATCAACAGCCTCCTTCAATTGGGCATCTGCGTTTCGAGGAGTAATTTCGGCACGACGCTCGAAGGATTTTTCGATGATATTCTGTAATTGTTCCATGATGACTTTCGTTTGAGTTTAATTTAGCGTGGAAACGAACTTGGCGATGCGCTGCGCTGCTTCTACTGTCTCATCAACATTCGCAACCAGGGCAAGACGCACAAAATTTTCGCCCGGGTTTACACCCTGTGATGTACGAGCAAGATAGCTGCCAGGCAACACAGCGACATTATAGTCGCGATACAGTGATCGCGCGAAGTTGGTATCGGAGATGGGTGTGCGTACCCAGAGATAGAACCCTGCGTCTGGGAGAACGAGTGGCAGGACAGGTTTGAGTATCTCGGCAACCCTTTCGAATTTTTCAGCGTACAGGCGGCGGTTCTCCGAAACGTGGGCTTCATCGCTCCAGGCAGCGATGCTGGCAGCTTGTATTGCGGGATTCATTGCCGATCCGTGGTAAGTGCGGTAAAGCATGAATTTTTCGAGTACTTGGGCGTCCCCCGCGACAAAACCGGAACGCATGCCCGGCACATTGGAACGCTTGGAAAGGCTAGAGAATACAACCAGATTGCGGTATTCGCTGCGCCCAAGTTGCTTTGCCGCTTGGAGTCCCCCAAGCGGCGGAGAGCTGAAATACATTTCCGAATAGCACTCATCAGAGGCGATAATAAATCCGTAGCGGTCTGACATCTCGAACAGTGCTTTCCATTCCGAAAGGGGCATCACGTGTCCGTTCGGGTTGCCTGGTGAGCAAACATAGACGAGTTGGGTCTGCTTCCATACATCTACTGGAAGCTGAGCAAAATCCATCGCAAAGTCATCTTCGGGCAGGGTGTTGAGGAAGTGGGGTGTTGCGCCGGCCAAAAAAGCCGCACCCTCGTATATCTGATAGAAGGGATTGGGGCAGACCACGACCGGGTTGCGCTTGCTGCGGTCCAGAACGGCTTGGGCAAAGGCAAACAAGGCCTCGCGGCTACCATTTACCGGCAGTACTTGAGATCTAATATCGGGAAGCGGAATGTCATAACGTACAGACAGCCATTGTGCGATGGTACCCCGCAATGCGTCGCTGCCTGCGGTTGTGGGATAATTCGCAAGTCCGGAAAGGTTGGCCGAAAGGGCGTCACGGATGAATTGTGGCGTAGGGTGTTTCGGTTCACCAATCGACAGGCTGATGGGCCTAAAGGAAGAATCAGGCTTGACTTCGCTAAAGAGCGCCGCGAGTTTCTGGAATGGGTAAGGCTGCAATCTTTGCAAATCCGGGTTCATCAAATGGCCTCTGTCCAACTTCTGAGCTTGCTGATGGTAGTACGAATATTGGTCAAAATAACTTGAGCCGCGCAGCAGTAAATTATTGTTGTATTCTTCATGGTTTCACTACAGTTGTGCTCGCCTGAATGCAGACTGCCCAAACTGCTCGTGGTAGTGAGAATGGTTGCGCATTATATAAGGGTCAAGCCTGTGTCATCAAAACAAAATGCATTAACGATAGCCGGTATCATGAGCGGCGCCATGGTGTGGGGGTTGATCTGGTATCCCTTCCGTGCGCTGGATGTATCAGGCGTAGCGGGCCCCTTGGCCACGATGGTTAGCTACCTGCTGGCGTTGGTTTTTGGGACCATCTTGCTGCCGCGCGTCTGGCACGAGTTGTCGCGCGCTGGTTGGTGGGCAGCAGCACTGGTATTGAGTGCCGGATGGTCCAACTTCGGATATGTGCTGGCGGTTCTGAATGGCGAAGTGATGCGTGTCCTGCTTCTGTTTTATCTTGCGCCGCTATGGACGATTCTGTTTTCTTACTGGATTCTGGGAGAGCGGCTTAATCGTTATGGTTACATGGTCATCGCTTTGTCGTTTGGAGGTGCTGTCATCATGTTGTGGCGGCCACGCCTCGGCCTGCCTTTGCCGCAGAACCTTTCTGAATGGATTGGGTTGTCAGCGGGAATGTGCTTTGCGCTCTCCAATGTCGTGGCACGCCGCGCTGCGCATTTGAGCGTGTTGGCGAAGTCAAATGGTGTCCTGTTGGGAACGGTATTGATGACTACTCCGTTTTTGTTGTGGCAAGGAGGCCTACCCGAAAAGATCTCGGCTGTCGGAGCACAATCCTGGTTGATCCTGTCCTTGCTGGGCATCGTGCTGTGTTCAACCAGCTTCGCGGTCCAGTATGGTCTGGCGCGTCTGGCAGCCAATCGGGTGATCATCCTGTTCCTGTTCGAGCTGGTGTTTGCAGCAGTTGCTTCCTATTTCCTAGCAGGGGAATCGATGAGTCTTCGCGACTGGCTTGGCGCGTTGCTGATTATCTCGGCCAGCCTTATGTCGGGGCGACTGCATGAGGCACCGGCAAGGTAAGGCAGCAATTTCTACCAGACGCGTGGTCTAGGTTCTTTAGCTGCTTGTGGTTATGATTTCGATGAGCCCAATATAAATGATACCAACTGATGCCAAATTTTCGTTCCGTCGTGCAACGTCTGCAGATGTCGATCTAATTGTTGCGTTGGTAAATTCGGCTTATCGGGGATCCACCAGTCGACAAGGGTGGACGACAGAGGCCGACCTACTCGACGGACAGCGAACAGATGCGCAAGAAATTTCGGGTCTGGTGGGTGCGGAGGGTTCGATGATTCTGCTTTGCGCACGCGGTGACGAGATCATTGGTTGCGTACACCTACAGAAGATGAATGAAGATACGGCATACATGGGTATGC
>JAHEDW010000089.1 GCA_024641025.1 Gallionella sp. | reverse complement strand
CGTACCCAGCACCACCAAGCCGAACACAATACGATACCAAGCGAACGCACTAAAGTCGTGCCGGCTGATAAAGCGCAGCAACCAGCGCACGCATAGGAACGCGCTGACAAAGGAGGATGCGGCACCCACCGCGAACAACCACCAGTCGTGTACATGGAACAGGGTGTGGTACTTAATCACTTCATAAAGCGTTGCAGCTGTCAGTGTGGGTATCGCGAGAAAAAACGAGAATTCGGTGGCTGCCTTGCGCGACAGTCCGAACAACAAGCCGCCGATGATCGTCGCTCCTGATCGAGAAGTGCCTGGTATCAGCGCCAATGTCTGTGCGAACCCGACTTTCAAGGCATCCTTCCAGTTCATGTCGTCGACCGAGTCGACAGTGATCTTGTGCACACGTCTTTCAGCCCAAAGTATCACCAAACCGCCAACGATGAAGGCGAGTGACACCGGAACGGGTGAGAACAAATGCTGCTTGATCTTGCTGGCGAACAGCAATCCCAGAAATGCTGCAGGCAGAAAGGCGATCAACAAATTAAAAACAAATCGTTGCGCGGCTTCTTGGTGATGCAACAGACCGCTGACGACAGCGCCGAGTTTCGAGCGAAATTCCCAGCACACTGCAAGGATAGCTGCGAACTGGATCACGATCTCAAATACCTTTCCACGCTCGTCATTAAAGTTGAGCAGGTCGCCGACCAGGATAAGGTGCCCAGTAGATGAGATTGGAAGAAATTCCGTCAGACCTTCGACAATTCCTAGTATTAGGGCTTTCCAGTAAATCAAATCCATAAACTCATCTTGATCGAGAAATCTATTAAAAGAATCCTGTATGCCGGCAAGGGTAAATAGTGCTCAAGTTGCCTATGCTGCAGGCAATCTTTGGAAAAGACTATATATCGTTTGCAACAGACAGAAATCAGGCAACAAGCTGATTTGCTACTTTTTTGGCTCGTACTTGAAAGACAAGGCTACACGTGCGCGGTAAGCAGCCACTTTGCCGTCCTCGACCACCATGTCCAATTTGATCACTTCAGCGACCCTAAGATCCCGTAAGGTCTTTGAGGCGGCGTTGACTGCACTCGCGGCAGCATCCTCCCAGGATTTCGTACTGGTTCCAACGAGCTCGGTGATGCGATAAACACTGTCAGTTGACATGATTTTCTCCTCTTCTTCAGTTGATCATCGGTAGTTGGTAAGGCTTGTCTAACTTTCAAACTAAGCCTTGCTGTAAATCTCTGCACCCTTCTTTACGAATTCTTCGGCCTTTTGTTCCATGCCCTTGCTTAAAGCGGCAGATTCATCAACCCCTTCCCTGGCAGCAAAATCACGAACGTCCTGCGAGATTTTCATGGAGCAGAAATGCGGGCCGCACATCGAGCAGAAATGCGCAACCTTGGCAGACTCCTTGGGAAGTGTCTCGTCATGAAACTCGCGGGCTTTGTCTGGATCCAGGCCGAGATTGAACTGGTCATCCCAGCGGAACTCGAAGCGTGCCTTGGACAGTGCGTTGTCGCGAATCTGTGCACCGGGATGGCCCTTGGCAAGGTCGGCGGCGTGTGCAGCTATCTTATAGGTGATGATGCCTTCCTTTACGTCATCCTTGTCAGGGAGTCCAAGGTGCTCCTTTGGTGTGACGTAGCACAACATTGCAGTACCGAACCAACCTATCATTGCGGCACCGATTGCAGATGTGATGTGATCGTAGCCGGGCGCGATATCCATCGTCAGAGGACCTAATGTATAGAATGGTGCCTCATGACACCACTTTAACTGCAGATCCATGTTTTCCTTGATCAGATGCATCGGCACATGTCCTGGGCCTTCGATCATCACCTGCACGTCATGCATCCAGGCGATCTGGGTCAGTTCACCAAGCGTTTTCAATTCGCCGAGTTGTGCCTCGTCGTTGGCGTCGTGGATCGATCCGGGACGCAAGCCGTCACCGAGCGAGAAACTTACATCGTAAGCTTTCATGATGTCACAGATGTCCTCGAAGTGGGTGTAGAGGAAATTCTCCTTGTGATGGGCAAGGCACCACTTTGCCATGATCGATCCACCACGCGATACGATGCCGGTCATCCGATTTGCTGTCATAGGTACGTAACGCAACAGTACACCAGCATGGATCGTGAAATAATCGACACCCTGTTCAGCCTGCTCGATCAAGGTGTCACGAAAGATTTCCCAAGTAAGGTCTTCGGCCTTGCCGTTCACTTTTTCCAGCGCCTGGTAGATCGGGACGGTACCGATAGGAACCGGAGAATTGCGGATGATCCATTCACGTGTTTCGTGGATGTGCTTCCCAGTGGAGAGGTCCATTACCGTGTCGCCCCCCCAGCGAATCGCCCAGGTCATCTTTTCAACCTCTTCCTGGATGCTTGAGCCAAGCGCGGAGTTGCCGATGTTGGCATTGATCTTAACCAGGAAATTGCGTCCGATGATCATCGGTTCAGCTTCGGGATGATTGATGTTTAACGGGATAATGGCACGGCCTGCCGCAACTTCACTGCGCACGAATTCAGGCGTGATATGTCTGGGCATGTGTGCGCCGAAATTCTCTCCGGGATGCTGCTTCAATAGCATCTCGGAAAGTCCCTCTTGGCGCTGGTTCTCCCTGATCGCGATGTATTCCATCTCCGGCGTTATGATGCCTGCGCGTGCGTAGTGCATCTGCGTGACATTGCTGCCAGGTTTGGCTTTGCGGGGGGCGCGGCGCAAGTTGAAGCGCATTCCGGCCAACTCGGGATCTTTCAATCGCTGCTGTCCGTATGATGAACTTGGCTGGTCCAGCATTACAGAGTCATCGCGCTCAGTGATCCAGCCATCACGCAATGCAGAAAGGCCTGAACGGATGTCGATTTTTACCGTCGGGTCTGTATAGGGTCCGGAACAGTCATAAACATATATTGGTGGATTCTTTTCAGCGCCCATGCCATCAGGCGTGTCGGACTGTGATATCTCGCGCATCGGTACCCGGATATCGGGGCGAGAGCCTTCGACAAAAACTTTACGGGAGTTCGGCAGTGCCTTAATTGCAGCTGCATCGACATGGGCATCTTCGGCGAGGAATTCCGAGCTGATGAAAGGTGTGTTCATGGTGATGCTCCTAAATTCAGGAAGCACCGGATGGAGGCTTCCCTACGACGGCATTATCCGTACAGGTTCAAAGGGACTTTCTCACTCCGCCAACGACTATAATGGCGAAGACCCCCAGCAGATTCGAGCAAGGTACTGGAAAGGCGAATGAAAAGCAAATTTAGGGATGCCGTCAAAATGGCCCTGCCTATGGCCAATACCGCAAAGTTTCACGTAGCTGGGTGATGTTGGCGCCACTGACTCTGTGCAACTGGAGTATGCTACGCCATTGCGGAGTGTTATTGAGCGTGCCGGTGGGTATTGCTATACTGCCGTCAAAAATAATATATATATAGTATACAAATATAGGTATTCGGGAGGGGAAGATGCAGAACCTGGAACAAGCTCGCTTCAATATGATAGAGCAACAAATACGGCCGTGCGAGGTTCTTGAGGGACGTATCCTGGAGTTGCTCAAGCAGGTGCGCCGCGAAAATTTCGTTCCAAAGGACATGAAGGGTCTCGCATTTGCCGATATGGAGATTCCGCTGGGTTATGGCGCATATATGTGGCAGCCTAAACTGGAAGCGCGTACTGTCCAAGAACTTCATTTGACCCGAAGCGATCAGGTGCTGGAAGTAGGCACTGGCAGCGGTTACCTGACCGCTTTGCTGTCTGCTCTTGCAGGACACGTTACCTCGGTGGAGATCGTACCTCAGCTAAGTGCCATGGCCAGACAGAACCTGGCAGCAATTCAGTGCGATAACATCACTCTTGAGATCGGTGATGCATCACACGGATGGGTCAACAGCGAGAACTATGATGTCATCGTTCTGACTGGTTCTACGCCCGTGTTACCGGAGGAATTTCAGAAAAGCCTGAAGATCGGCGGTCGCCTGTTCGCAATCGTCGGCGATGCCCCGGTGATGGAAGCGAAGCTGATCACCCGCGTTGCACCAGATATCTATCACACTGTCAACATCATGGAGTCTTGTGTTGCGCCGCTGCAGAATGCCCAACAGCCCAAGCGGTTTGTATTTTGAAAATTTGGGCAGGTTGCGCAATTTGGCACCAAGCTGTAGCATTAGAATAATCTAATATACAATTTGTATAAATAAATTCGATGAAAATGAAACCCTTGCAACTCATCCTGGCAGCCCTGCTTGGAGTAAACGGCTGGGCATATGGCGCAGATTTATTGGAAACCTTCCGAGCAGCCCAAGCCAACGACCCGGTATTTGCTTCAGCACGTGCTGCCCGACAGGCCGGCTTGGAAAAACTGCCCCAGGGCCGTTCGCTGTTGATGCCCACGATCAACTTCACCGCAAACAGTGCGTATAACAACATAGATGCAGCTTATTTCCCTTCAACGCTCTATGCTGGTGGTCAGGACAGTTACAACAGCCACGGCTATGGATTGCACCTGGTTCAACCTTTGTTTCGGCAGCAAAACTGGGTGACGTATACCGAAACCGAATTGCAGGTTGTTCAGACCGAGGCTCAATTCATGGTTGCCGAACAGGATCTGGTATTGCGCGTCGCTCAAGCCTATTTCGATGTGCTCATTGCGCAAGACACCGTGCAGCTTGCAGAAGCTCAAAAGATTGCCATCTCAGAACAATTGGAACAAGCCAAACGCAATTTCGACGTAGGCAGTGCGACCATTACCGATACACTCGAAGCCCAAGCTCGCTATGACCTGACTAGCGCTCAGCAGCTCTCGGTCCAGAATGACCTCGAAATCAAGCGTCGCGCATTGCAGCAGTTGATCAATGAAATGCCCCAGGATCTCAAACCATTAGGCAGTGATTTCAAGCTGGAAGCACCTCAGCCCGTTGATATGGAAAAATGGGTCGAAGAAGCACGCTTGAACAACCCACAAATCGCTATTGCGCGCGCAGTATCTGAGCTGGCGGAAAAGGAGGTGACACGTAGTCGCGGCGAACATTACCCGACCGTGGACTTGGTAGCGAGTTATACGAAAAACAAATCCTACGGCGGCACTTTTGGTGGCAGTGGCGGCATTGGCAGCGAAACAACCTTGAAGAGTGTGGGTGTTCAATTGAACTTGCCGCTGTTCCAGGGTGGCGTTGTGAATTCAAGGTGGCGCGAAGCAGAGTCCAATTACGAACGAAGCAAGCAGGAACTGGAGAACGCTCATCGCACCGTTGCGACGCAGGCACGCCAAGCCTATCTCGGTGTGGTCAGCGGCATGGCAAGGGTTGAGGCATTGCAACAAGCACTTGCTTCAAGCGAAAGTGTGCTGCAAGCCAGCAAGTTGGGACAGCAGGTCGGCGTGCGTACCAACCTCGACGTGCTGAACGCGCAACAACAACTATTTTCGACCCGCCGTGACCTTTACCAGTCACAGTACAACTACCTCGTGAGTCAGTTACGCCTGAAAGCTGCTGTAGGCAAGCTGACCGAAGAGGAGTTGGCCAAGGTTAACCAATCATTGCATTGATCAGGCACTGTGTCGTCACGGTGCTGGATTCTTCCGGGCCAACCATACTGCAATAGCCCTTCCATTGGGATACCTAGAAGAAATTGCAGTTTGCCTCTTGACATTGCCCAGCCAAGCCTGCTGTAATGCGCGTTCATCAACTGAACGCACCCCTCATGCTGGACGAGAACACCAACTACGGCTTGCTCAAAACACTGGAAGACAACCCTGGTCTGTCGCAAAGGGATATGGCGAAACGCCTTGGCATCAGCTTGGGCAAGGTCAATTTCTGTCTGAATGCGCTTGTCGAAAAAGGTCTGCTGAAAGTCAAGAATTTCCGCAACAGTGAAAACAAATTGGCCTATGCCTATCTGCTCACGCCTTACGGTGTAGAAGAGCGGGCAAGCTTGACGGTACGCTTCCTCAAATACAAGATGCAGGAATACGAACGACTTCGCGCGGAGATAGATGCGCTGAAGAGCGAGGTTGAGAAAAAGGGCCTGCTGGAGAACACTAAATGAGTGATCTTCAGATTCAGGGTGCCATGCAATCAGATGTCATAAACCTATCAGCAGAACTCTCGCCGGCAAGAATGCGTGAAGAATTGTTGCCCCAGGTTGTGGCTATCGCTCACAGGGCAGGCGAGGCGATCATGGCAATCTATCGCAGCGCTGAATTCGGAACGACCAGCAAAACAGATGACTCGCCGCTCACGCTGGCGGACATTGCGTCGCACCGGACTATCGTTGAAGGCCTGAATAAACTGAAGCCGCATCTGCCCATTCTTTCGGAAGAGGCCGCTGACATAACCTATCCCGAGCGTAAATCATGGGCCAGTTATTGGCTGGTAGATCCGCTTGATGGTACCAAGGAGTTCATCAAGCGAAACGGGGAGTTCACCGTCAATATCGCGCTAATAGAAGACGGTTCTCCTGTCATGGGGGTCGTATTTGCACCGGTACTTGATGTTTGTTACTACGCGGCAATTAGTGCGGGAGCCTACGTGAAGCGCGACAAAATGGACCCACGACCGATTACTGTCAAAGCACATGTACCGGGCAAACCCATCAAGGTTGTCGCCAGTCGTTCGCACAGCGACGAGCGTACTACTGCGTTACTCGAAAGACTCGGTGATTATGAATCGATTAGCATGGGCAGCTCGCTCAAATTCTGTCTGGTTGCAGAAGGCGAGGCAAATTTCTATCCACGCCTGGGTCCTACGATGGAATGGGATACCGCTGCAGCCCATGCAGTTGTAGTTGAGGCAGGAGGGTCTGTGTGCGATAAAGAAGGGCAGGAGCTACACTACAATAAGGAAGACCTACACAACCCGGAATTTTTCGTATTTTCTGTTGCTGACATACTACTGCGTGATTTCCTGAAAAATCAACGAAGGGGCCTGATATCTTGAAATACTCACCTGACAAGAACATCGTCTGGCACCACGCTACTGTGACCCGTGCTCGACGCGAGGCGCAAAGCGGGCATCGCGGAGCAATTATTTGGTTCACCGGCTTATCCGGTTCAGGCAAATCAACTCTAGCACATTCGGTTGAAGAGTCGTTATATCAAATGGGATGCCACACCTTCGTGCTGGATGGAGACAACGTGCGGCACGGTCTTTGCAGTGACTTGGGCTTTTCAAGCCATGACAGAGTCGAGAACATTCGACGAATAGGTGAGATTGCGAAGCTCTTCATGGAAGCAGGCGTGATCGT
>JAHEDW010000031.1 GCA_024641025.1 Gallionella sp. | reverse complement strand
GACTGGTATCAAGGTCATTGATGTACTTGCACCACTTGAGCGGGGGGGTAAGGCGGGCTTGTTCGGAGGAGCTGGTGTAGGGAAAACTGTGCTACTTACCGAGATGATCCATAACATGGTTGGGCATCATGAGGGGGTAAGTATCTTCTGCGGCATCGGCGAGCGTTGCCGTGAAGGTGAAGAACTGTACCGCGATATGAAACAGGCCAGCGTTCTGCAGAACATGGTGATGGTGTTTGGCCAGATGAATGAACCGCCGGGTAGTCGATTCCGGGTTGGCCATGCAGCATTGACAATGGCCGAATATTTCCGCGATGACGAACACCGCGATGTGCTTCTGCTAATCGATAACATTTTCAGATTCATCCAGGCAGGTTCAGAAATTTCCGGGTTGATGGGGCAGATGCCGTCGCGTCTGGGATATCAACCAACAATTGGAACCGAATTATCCGGTCTGGAAGAGCGCATAGCCAACACCGACACTGGTGCAATTACTTCGATTCAGGCTGTTTATGTCCCGGCAGACGATTTTACCGACCCTGCTGCTGTACATACCTTTTCACACTTGTCTGCTTCAATCGTTCTGTCGCGCAAACGCGCGAGCGAGGGTCTTTATCCCGCCATTGACCCACTTCTATCCAGTTCCAAGATGGCTACTCCCGGCATCGTGGGCGAGCGTCACTATATGCTTGCCCAGGAAATCAGGAGCACACTCGCGCAGTATGACGAACTCAAGGATATCATCGCAATGCTGGGGATGGAGCAATTATCGAGTGCGGATCGTGTCGTTGTGGCACGCGCAAGACGATTGGAGCGATTCCTTACACAGCCATTCTTTACCACTGAACAATTTAGTAGCATCAAAGGCAAGTTGGTCACCCTCAAGGAAGCACTTGATGGTTGTGAGCGAATACTGCGCGACGAGTTCATGGATGTATCCGAGAGCGCGCTTTACATGATAGGTAATATCGAAGACGCGTATCAGAAATCAAATGGTATACAGGTTGAAACCCAATCTTATTCTGAACGGGCGATTGAACATGAAACTTAGAATTTTCCTTCCATTTCAAGTGTTCACCGAGATTGATGATGTGAAGCGTATTGTTGCAGAGACACCTCAGGGTTCTTTTGGTTTGTTGCCACAACGCCTTGATTGTGCGGCTTTACTGGAACCTGGGATACTGACCTACGTAACTGAAGCGGATGGCGAAGTCTATGTGGCGGTCGATGAAGGCATACTTGTCAAGTCTGGTGCGGATGTGCTGGTGTCTGTGCGCAATGCTATCGGTGGCAAAAACCTGGGTGAATTGCGCGTGGCAGTGGAACGGGAATTTATGAATCTCGACGAGGACGAGAAGCAGGTTCGGGCAGTACTAGCAAAACTTGAGACAGTATTCGTGCGCCGCTTTGCGGAGTTTCATCGTGACTAAAGATCAAAATACCGAAACGGAATTCATACGCCAGGTCGGGGCCAAGGAATCTCTCAAGCTTCAGGCGCAACGCAATGTCACGAAAACCGTATGGTCCGGCCTTGGCATGATGGGTTTGGTTGGTTGGTCTATTGCAGTACCCACATTGCTTGGCGCTGCCCTTGGTATCTGGATGGATAAACACTATCCCGGCATTAACTCCTGGACACTCACTTTGTTGATCATCGGGTTAACTATTGGGTGTTTGAACGCGTGGCACTGGATTGCTAAGGAAGACCGAGAAATGCGTGAAGAACAGGAGCGCAAAGATGGATGATTTGATGTTGATGGGCTTTGCATTGCTTGTGGGTATGCTGCTGGGTGCACTTTTCTTCGGTGGCCTGTGGTGGACGGTGAAGATGGGAATATCGAAAAGCCAACCTGCGCTATGGTTTAGTACCAGTTTGTTGCTCCGGGTTGGCATCACGCTGGCTGGAATATATGTTGTCGCTGGATCCGACTTCAAGCGTCTGCTGGCTTGCCTGATTGGATTTATCTTTGCAAGAATTATCGTCACAAAGATGACTGAGAAGCTGATGAATTGGGAGGCAAACCATGCACCTTAGCCCGGACGAACTGATTCTATGGCAATACGGTTTTATCAAGATAAACGTCACAATAGCGACAACCTGGGCATTGATGCTGGTGTTGGTCTTGGGAGCAAGGCTCATCACGCGCAATCTGGAGCATAAAATTCATATCTCGCACTGGCAAAGCATGCTCGAAATTGTCGTCGTCACTATTCGCAAGCAAATTGAGGAAGTCGGGCTACAACACCCTGAGAAATATATGGGATTTTTGGGCACGCTGTTTCTATTCATTGCGCTGTCCAATTTCTGCACAATTATTCCAGGTTATGAGCCGCCGACAGGTTCGTTTTCAACAACTGGGGCACTTGCACTGTGTGTATTCATCGCAGTTCCAATATTTGGAATTACAGAAAGCGGGTTGGGCGCTTATTTGCGATCCTATACCAAACCGACATTTATCATGCTGCCGTTCAACATCATTAGCGAACTTTCACGTACGCTTGCGCTGGCAATTCGATTGTTCGGCAACATCATGAGCGGAGCAATGATCCTTGCAATTTTGCTGACCATCACGCCGTTCATCTTCCCGATAGTGATGAGCCTGCTTGGCCTCCTGACCGGGATGGTACAAGCCTATATATTCAGCATTTTGGCAACCGTATACATCGCAGCAGCCACAAGAGTACGTCAGGAAACGTGAGATTGAAGTGAACACATAACCGCCTTGATACAGAAAGGAAATACCATGGATAGCACCACACTTATTGCGATCTTTTCCATCATAACCGCGGGAGTTACCATGGCATTAGGTGGAATTGGACCTGCACTCGGCGAGGGTCGAGCAGTCTCGACCGCGCTGACTTCGTTGGCTCAGCAACCGGATGCTGCAACCACGATCACGAGGACCCTGTTCGTTGGCTTGGCGATGATCGAATCCATCGCAATATACTGCTTTGTTGTTTCTATGATCCTGGTCTTCGCCAACCCGTTCTGGAATCATGTCATCGCACAAGCCGCGAATAAATAGCTATGTTGATTGATTGGTTTACCGTTGTTGCCCAGGCAGTAAATTTTCTTATCCTGGTTTGGTTACTGAAGCGCTTCTTGTATGAGCCGATTCTTAAGGCCCTCGATGCACGTGAGCATCGCATCGCCAGCGAACTTGCAAACGCCGATTCCAAGCAGACTGAAGCTATTGCCGAGCGCAAAGAATATATGCGCAAGAACGAGGAGTTCGATCGACAGCGTGCCGCGATGTTAAGCAAGGCTATGGAAGAGGCAACCGTTGAGCGTCAGCGCCTGTTCGATGAAGTTCATAAGGAAGCTGAAGTTTTGCGTACCAAATTGCATGATAGGCTAAGTAGCGAATTCCGGAATATGCACGAGGAATTTGCACAACGGACTCAGGTAGAGGTGTTTGCGATTGTACGACAGGCGCTGAACGATCTTGCCAACGAGAGTTTGGAGGAGCACATCATAGCTGTGTTTTTGCAACGTATCAGAAGTTTGAACAGCGATGAGAAGGCGCGATTGGGGGCGATTTTCAATTCTCCATTCCAGACACTACAAGTTCGCAGTGCTTTCGAACTTGAGTCAGCTCAGCGCACAGAAATTGAAAACACAATCAAGGAAGCGCTTGCCACGACGGCATCTGTCCGGTTCGAAATCGAACCCAACCTGATTAACGGACTCGAGCTTGTGATTCAGGGGCAGAAAGTTGCGTGGAGTATCACCGATTACTTGACTTCATTAGAAAATGATGTGAGCAATTTGCTGAACTTGAAACGCAAATCGGTATGAAACCGACAAACAAGAAACTCAATGCTACCTTTGACCAGACCTTGGCGCTTATTGGCAAGGCGCGTGAATCTCACGCTTTTAGTTTAAGTCCGCGCGAAACTGGCACGATTACCAGTTTGTCCACTGGTATCGCTCGTGTCTCGGGCCTTCCCGGGGTGGGTTTCGAAGAGGTGGTGAAGTTCCCTGGCGAATTGTATGGCATTGCATTCAATGTCGATGAAGACGATATCGGCGTAGTGCTTCTGGGTGATTACTGGCATCTCCACGCTGGCGACGCCGTAGAACGACGTGGTCACGTGATGGACGTCCCGGTGGGAGAGGGTTTGATTGGGCGGGTTATAAATCCTTTGGGTCGACCCCTTGACGAAAATGGCCCTGTGATTGCAGAGATGCGTTTACCTATTGAGCGTCCCGCGCCACACATTATGGATCGCGCACCCGTTACCGTGCCATTGCAAAGCGGGATCAAGGTAATTGATGCGCTGATACCAATCGGACGTGGACAGCGTGAGTTGATACTTGGCGATAGACAAACAGGCAAGACCGCCATCGCGATAGACACCATTCTCAACCAGCGGGGACAGAATGTGCTGTGTGTATATTGTGCCATCGGTCAACGCGCGTCCGCAGTAGCCAAGGCGGTTGCCGACCTGAGCGAGAACGGAGCGATGGAGTACACCACCGTCGTTGTGACCGAGGGAAACGATCCGCCGGGGCTTTCCTATATCGCTCCATACTCTGCCACCAGCATCGCGGAATACTTTATGGAACAGGGGCGCGATGTTCTGATCGTTTATGACGACCTAACCAATCATGCGCGTGCCTATCGCGAGCTGTCATTGTTATTGCGCCGACCTCCAGGTCGCGAGGCCTTTCCCGGTGATATCTTCTATATACATTCGCGACTATTGGAGCGAGCAACGCACTTGTTGGCAGAACTCGGCGGTGGATCGCTTACCGCGTTGCCCATCATCGAGACCGAGGCGCAGAACATTGCCGCCTACATTCCGACAAACCTGATTTCCATAACTGACGGTCAAATCTATCTTTCTCCGACACTCTTCGAGTTGGGCATCCTGCCAGCAGTCGATGTCGGAAAATCTGTATCGCGTGTCGGCGGCAAGGCACAGTTCGCAGCCTATCGCGCTGTTGCGGGGGACCTTAAACTTGCTTATGCGCAATTTGAGGAGCTAGAGACCTTCGCTCGTTTTGGTACACGCCTCGATGATAATACCCGAAAGGTCATCGAACACGGGAAACGAATCCGTACCTGTCTTAAGCAACCTGAATTTGAACCAGTATCCGTGCCAGGGCAAATCGCTATATTACTTGCGCTGACAGGGAGACTTTTTGACAATGTGCCATTGGAGCGAATGCGTGAAGCAGAAAACGCAGTACGTGCTGCTGCAGCCGAATTCCCGACTGAATTGGTTCAACATCTAAACTCAAATGACCAGTTGAGTAAAGATGATAGGGAAACAATCCTAAAGATTGTCGGAGAGTTGCTATATACGTTTTCAAACTCATCATCAATCATTCCCCCATGACTGATACGCTTGAAAGTTTGCGCCGCAAGATCGATGGCGCCTCTGAACTGGATTCGGTTGTCCGAACCATGAAGGCGTTGGCTGCTTCTAGCATCTTGCAATACGAGCGTGCATTACAGTCACTTGATGATTATTATCGGACTGTGGAGTTGGGCCTGATTGCATGGTCTGGACATACGAATACGACGGTTGATTCGTATAGGAGGGTGCGAGAAAGTAATGTGGCGACAGGTGCTGTGGTGTTCGGTTCAGATCAGGGGTTGATTGGGCAGTTCAATGAGGTTCTCGTAGACTATGCCGTTAACAAGATGGCTTCAAGGCTTGGAAAAGAAATCAAAATCTGGGCAGTCGGCGAACGTGTTCAAGGAGTTTTGGCTGATGTATCCTTGACGGCGACAGGCTACTTCCCTATGCCGAATTACATTGCTGCAATTTCATCTCTGGTCGGACGAATCCTGACCGAGATTGCTAGCCAACATGAGCAGGGTAAGGTTACACAAGTTTACCTGTTCCATAACCGCCCGAAATCTGGAGCGGTTTATGAACCTGTCATGCAGCAGTTGCTGCCCCTAGACAAAGCATGGCAACATGAATTGGCTAGAATTCCCTGGCCGACCAGGAACATACCTGAGGTAATCAATAATGGTGAGTCTACGCTAAAAGCGCTTATTCACGAGTACCTTTTCATTTCGCTGTACCGGGCCTGTGCCGAATCACTGGCGAGCGAAAATGCCAGCCGACTCGCCGCAATGCAGCGTGCCGAGAGAAACATTGAAGAGTTGCTTGAAGAACTAAACCAAACTTTCCATCGTCTGCGTCAGAGCAGCATTGACGCAGAGTTGTTCGATGTGATCGCTGGATTTGAGGCGCTGGAAGCGCCATCCCGTGCAAAGCAATAATTCGATCACTATAATGATAGTCATCTTATAGTGGCAAAAAGCTCACATGCATCAACAGACAATTCCATGACTACACGAAAAACTGTCCTGGTACTTTGTACCGGTAATTCCTGTCGATCACAAATGGCAGAGTCAATTATTAATCATTACCTGGGAGACAAGATTCAAGCAGTATCGGCTGGAACTTGCCCTCAGTCGAAGGTTGCAGATGGTGCTATAGAAGCGCTAATACTTGCCGATCTTCCAACAGATGGCTTGTATCCGAAAGATGTAGATGCTGTTTTAAACGAATCCATTGATCTGGTTGTAACCGTTTGCGATAACGCCAAGGAGGCTTGTCCGATTTTTCCTCGCCCAACGCCAAGTATACACTTGCCATTTCATGACCCGCATGGAGAACCACTAGAAAGCTTTATCAAGGTGCGAGAAGACATTCGATCCCGGTTATTACCCGCCGTTTGTGAATTTCTTGGTATATGAGGTGACGATTTGACTGTCCAATGTGAAATTACAGCAAAGGAAAGGATAGGCGCTCAAATGAGTATCTTTGAGCGTTACCTGACTATCTGGGTATTTCTCTGCATCATTGCTGGTATTGGGTTTGGACAAATAGCACCTTCAATATTTCAGTCAATTGGCCGCATGGAAATCGCAAGGGTGAACCTGCCGGTCGGCATACTGATATGGGTGATGATCATTCCAATGCTGGTAAAGGTTGATTTCAGCGCATTGCACCAGGTCAAGCAGCATGTACGCGGCATCGGTGTAACACTTTTCGTGAACTGGATGGTCAAGCCTTTTTCAATGGCGATTCTAGCTTGGTTATTTATTCGTCATGTATTTGCCCAATGGTTGCCAGCCGAGCAGATTGACAGCTACATTGCCGGACTGATCCTTCTCGCCGCAGCACCATGCACGGCGATGGTATTTGTATGGAGTCGTCTCACGAATGGTGATCCACTCTTCACCCTATCCCAAGTGGCACTCAATGATACGATCATGGTCTTTGCATTTGCCCCGATTGTTGCCTTGTTGCTTGGTATCTCAAGCATTCAAGTGCCTTGGGATACCCTATTTACCTCGGTAATTCTGTACATTGTCATCCCAGTTATCTTGGCGCAATTCTGGCGAAAGAGGCTCTTAGGCAAGGGGCAGGAGTACTTTGATACAGTCATGGTTAGGATCGGCCCATGGTCGATTACGGCGCTACTTCTGACTTTGATATTGCTATTTGCATTTCAGGGAAAGGCCATTATTGCACAACCACTTATCATTGCCTTGCTTGCAATTCCTATCCTGATTCAAGTTATTTTTAACGCTTCACTTGCGTATTGGCTCAACCGATCTTTCGGTGAGAGGCACAACATAGCTTGTCCATCTGCTTTGATCGGTGCTTCAAATTTCTTTGAGTTGGCCGTAGCAACAGCCATTAGTCTGTTTGGTTTTCAGTCAGGAGCTGCTTTGGCTACGGTTGTCGGTGTACTTATTGAAGTCCCTGCGATGTTACTTGTAGTCCACTTGGTTAATTCCAGTAAAGTCTGGTATGAAAAATACCAATAATTTCCTTTAGTTTCGATCCGGATTTTGGTTCGAATATTGTTCAGATCTGGTCCAACGGCAAGTATCCAATTGAATATGAATTCACGGTTTTTGAGCTTCAGGCGAGTGGCGACTTATATACTATTGTTGATTTGTTCTGTTGAATCTGCTTATGGGGCGAATAGTTCTGGTGGGAAGAATTATGGCATTGATTATGCCTTTTTGTTATTTATGGCCATGTCACCAGATTTCTCAGCCGCCAATTACACCTTCCACAATGATGACGGTACTAATGTGGATACTTCCATTGCAAGGATGCCATACACCGTTGATATCATGAGAAATACAGCATCGCGTGTTCAGATTCAGGTCGCACTCGCCTATCTGCGCACGAATGAATTCATCCAGACATTCCCAAGTCCAGGTGAGCGTATTGATTCCCTTTGGGAATCCTACGGTTCAAGTCTGGGATTCTTGTATGAATACAATATCTCGGAACGGTTTAAGTTTACACCTAGTGCACATTTCGGGTTGGCCAGGCTTCAGAATCAAGCATCTTACAGTGGTGTACTGACCAACCTGATAAAAGACCAATACGAGGGCACTCTTTTTAATTGGTCAACCAATGCAAGCGTCTCGAATATTGGCCTTGGTTTCAGCTACAACTGGAAATGGTTAGATCGAACTAGCAGTATCAAGGCAGATGCCTATCATGTCTTGGTGGATTCATTCGATGAGAGTAATTCAGCAGTTGAATTCAAAGAACATGCCAATATGATGACTGTTAGGGCGGATATGATTTTTCCAACTAGAACCTACCTCTATGGGGAACGGCTAGATATTGTCACCTTACTTGGTGCAAATAATTTCTTCGGAGAAAACAGGCGTACACTTGGCTACACATCCTCTTATCAAGCTGGAGTTGGTGCTGAGATTCCCTTGAAACTGGAACAATCAATTAAAGGTCATTTGCGCTTTAGCGGACAGGTGCTTTGGGCTGAAAACATGCGAGGCTGGTTGGTGTCGATAGGCTATAACCCCCAGTAGATGGGGGTGGATTACTCCCGTTATCCCACTATCTTTAGCATCTAATACCTACAATAATACTTGGGGTTCCAGACTGAGCTAATTTAATAATTCTATTCAATGCCGTATGGAATTATCTTGAATTATCCTTGTTAGGATAATTATATTGTGATGATACTTATTACGTCCTTGCTTCAATCGGATTAGCAATGACATCAACAATTATTAGGTAGGCGCTTACATTTTGAAATTGCTTTGGCAAAGTCATTAGGCATGGATTTGTAGTGCTTACATAACTTCGATCATTCATACATTAGATATACTAGATCCTTTATTACAGCTATTCAGAAACAGGATTCGCTCCCCAGATCATTTCCGCATATTCCTTAATGGTTCGATCGCTCGAGAATTTTCCCATTCCAGCTACGTTAAGTATTGCACGGCGAGTCCATTGTTTCTGGTCGCGGTATAGCGTTTCAACGCGCGACTGAGTGGCGATGTAATCGGCATAATCTGCCAGTAGCAGATAGTTGTCCCCACCTAGAGTAAGGCTGTCAACGATAGGACGAAATAGGTCTGCCCGCTCTGAAGAAAAGTATCCGGAACTTATCATGTCAATCGCCGTTTTTAGTTCAGTGTTACCTTTATAGATATCAGAGGGGTTATAACCTTTGTATTTTCTTGCGGCAGCTTCTTGGGTATCAAGACCGAAAATGAAGATATTATCCGCCCCAACTTCCTCCATGATTTCAATGTTCGCACCGTCAAGTGTTCCTATGGTTAGTGCTCCATTGAGTGCAAGCTTCATGTTACCGGTGCCAGAAGCCTCGGTGCCGGCTGTGGAGATTTGCTGGGAAAGGTCTGCTGCAGGAATGATGTCTCCAGCAGTAGTGACGTCGTAATTGGGGATGAATACAAGTTTCAGCAGTCCTCGAACCGCTGGATCGTTGTTGACGATGTCTGCAACATTGTTGACGAGTTTGATGATGAGCTTGGCGATAGCATAGCCGGGTGCAGCTTTGCCTGAAATAATTACTGTTCTTGGAAAAATCTTCGGGGATGGATCGGAGCGGATGTGGTTGTATAGGGTGATGACATGCAGTAAGTTGAGGAGCTGTCGCTTGTACTCATGGATGCGCTTGACCTGCACGTCGAAGATGCTATCAGGGTTGATTTCAAATCCGAGACGTTCTTTTGTCAAATTTGCCAGATACACCTTGTTCGCACGTTTTACTGCGCGAAACTCGGCCTGGAAATTGTCGTCATCTGCGAATTTTGACAATTCGCGCAGTTTTGACAGATCAGTTATCCATCCACTTCCAATGCGACTGCTGATTAATTTGGACAAACCAGGGTTAACTTGATTGAGCCATAAGCGCTGAGTGATGCCGTTTGTAATGTTGATGAATTTTCCCGGGCAACATCGATCGAAATCTGCAAAAAGAGTGGTTCTCATCAACTCGGAATGTAATTTCGCCACTCCGTTGACATGATGGCTACCGACGATTGCCAAGTGTGCCATTCGAATCCGCCGACCATAGTCCTCATCAATGATGGACATTCGCTTCAGCAATTCGTTGTCTCCAGGGAAGTGGTGCATCACTTCCGATAAAAAGTTCTGGTTTATGTCATATATGATCTGCAAATGTCGTGGCAGGATGCTTTCAAACAAGGCTACTGGCCAAACTTCCAAAGCTTCCGGCATCAAGGTGTGGTTGGTGTAGGCAAATGTTCGGGTAGAGATGCTCCAAGCTTTGGCCCAATCGAGTTGATGAATATCAACAAGCAGGCGCATCATTTCCGGGATGGCGATGGCAGGATGCGTATCATTGAGTTGGACTGCCACTTTTTCTGGAAGTTGGTCGAAGGAATCATGGTACTTAAGGAAACGGAACAGAATATCCTGAAGTGAGGCACTGACAAAAAAATATTGCTGTTTGATGCGGAGTTTACGCCCCATTGTGGTGGTATCGTCAGGATAAAGAACCTTGGAAAGGTTTTCAGACTCGTTCTTATCCTGAACCGCTTTTATATAGTTTCCCTCGTTGAAATATTTTAGGTCGAAATCCCGCGTCGCCTTGGCTGACCAAAGACGCATATTGTTGACTGTTTTAAGTCCATATCCTGGAATAGGTGTGTCATAAGCCATTGCCATTACATCATCAGTATCAATCCAGTGGGCGTGTAATTTCCCATTTTCGTCGCTGTATTGCACCACTCGGCCATGGAACTTAACCGGGTAGAGCACCTCTGGACGGGCAAATTCCCATGGGTTCCCATATCGCAACCAGTTGTCAGGGTGTTCAACCTGCCAACCATTTTCTATCTTCTGGTTGAACATGCCATATTCGTAACGTATTCCCATTCCGTAACCCGCAAGTCCGAGTGTCGCCATAGAATCAAGGAAACAGGCTGCCAGACGACCCAAGCCGCCGTTTCCCAGCGCTGCATCGAACTCCATCTCCTTTACCTTGTCCATCTCAATACCCGCATCGACACAACCCTGCCGAACTTCATTTGCAAAGCCGATATTGAGCATGCCATTGATCAGGCTGCGACCTATCAGGAATTCCATGGACAAGTAATACACTCTTTTGACATCGTTGTTGTAATAACGGCGCATGGTAGCCATCCAGCGTTCGATTAGTCTTTCACGAACAACTCGGGCCAATGTGAAGAACCAGTCCCTGTCTGTCGCAGTTATGGGATCCTTGCCTACTGAAAAGATCAAATGGTTGATCATTGATTGCTGAACTTCGTTCAGGCTGATCTTTAGGGGTTCATGCGGATCCGGTTTATTTCTTTTTGGCATATCACCTCCTCGTCGGCAAGTTTCAATATTCAGTAGTATAAAGATGAAAAATGTAAACGTCCTCCTATTACTGACTAGTGACAAAATTGTGATTGCATCATCCTGACAAGGTTGGGCAAAAATACCTACTGGTTTGCGCTAGTGAATAAAGGCTTATAATTTGCGTCTAACCATGATGACGACAGGGATGCATATGTTCTGTTGGTAGATCGTAAAAATGCAGAGATTAATATTCTTAGGAGATTTATGCAGTTGGCAATGACATCACTTGCCACATTAAGTGGCTACTTTCGGTGCCGGATGCCTGCTGGCGATCGATCTCGCATAAAACAGATGACCAGGTCGTTCCTACCTTTGTTGCGTTTGATGTCATCACACTTGCACAAGGTGTCCTTGATTATTTTGGCATCCATTTGCTTGGTTCTGCCGCAACATTTACGTGCCCAAGAAGATGGAATTGTTCCGGTTAAAGTGATTGCGCCTGATGATGTGCGCAAGATAATCGAAAAGTATATTGTCTTACCGGAAGGTTTCCTCAAAACTGAAAGTGAAGAGGCAATCTTCATTCGCAATACACAGCGTGAAATCGCAGAATTGCTTTCTACCGAGGGTTATTTCTCCGCAAAGACGGAAAAGCGTTCTGTATCGAAGGATGGAACACTGGAACTGGAAGTGATTCCCGGTCGACGTACTGTTGTAACCGAAGTAAACATCGAATTCCGCGGTGACCTGGCTCTCAAGGAATCTCAGCGTATTGAGCGAGTCAATCAGATGCGAGCCTCCTGGACATTGAAGCCTGGAAGTCCCTTTCGGTCGGCTTCTTGGGACAATGCAAAGGCCGATCTGTTGGCGCAAGTTGGAAACCAAGATTATGCAGCCGCTCGGTTGGTTGAAAGCTCGGCGCAGATAGACAAGGCAAAGGCTATTGCGCGCCTCAATGTTGTTGTGGATTCTGGTACACGCTTCTTATTCGGTGAAATTAGAGTTACTGGTCTCGAGCGATATGATGAGCTTCTGATCAGTCGCTATACAACTTTCAAACCCGGACAACCTTACCATAGAGATCTGCTGCTGGAGTTCCAAACTAAGTTGCAAAGCCTGCCACAATTCAATTCAGTAATCGTAATTCTGGATACTGCGCTGAACAATACTACAGCAGAAGGAGAACAACCCGCGATGCCTGCACCAGTTAAGGTTCGAGTCAGCGAGGCAAAGTCGAGCAAAATTGCTATCGGTATCGGCTACAGTAGCAACAACGGGGTGCGTAATGAAATCAATTACCAGAGCTACAACTTCTTTGACCAGGCATGGATACTGGATACTGCATTGGTGCTTGAGCAAAACCGCCAGAAAATTACTGCAAGTGTAGATACGCCTCCCAATTCACTTGGTTATCATCTGACTTGGAATGGCAGCGGGGAAAGGACGCAAATTCAAGGACTGGAAACACGCGGTAGCAAGTTGGGTTTGACGCGCAGTCGTACCCTGTATGGAATTGAAACAGGAATCGGACTTTACTGGCAACAGGAACAAAAATTTCCAGAGGGCGGCGTCAGAGAGACTGCGCAGGCTTTGGTACCTGATTGGAATTGGATACGAAAAAAAGTTGATGATCCACTATTTCCCATGTCAGGCACATTGACCCAGGTAAGAGTTGGTGTGGCCTACACGGCAATGTTGTCGGACCAGGATTTTGTGCGAAGCTATGTGCGTTTCCAGAATTGGCTTCAGTTGGGTGAGCGTGATCTACTATTGTTGCGCATCGAGGGCGGGTACACGGCAGCAGACTCACGTTCAGGTATTCCGCAGGATTACCTGTTCCGTGTTGGTGGAACTCAGACTGTGAGAGGTTTTGCCTATCAGAGTCTAGGCGTGCAAGAAGGTGATGCGGTGGTTGGAGGACGAGTTATGGCTACCGGTAGCGCCGAATATACGCATTGGTTCAGCAACTGGGGAGTTGCTTTCTTTTATGATGCTGGCGGCGCGACGGATATTCCCTCCGACCTGAGTTTGTCGCTGGGGTACGGAATAGGTGCTCGCTGGCGCAGCCCGATCGGGCCACTCGCACTTGATCTTGCACAAGGAAAAGGAGAGCCGGATTCTCGATTCCACTTTGCCATTGCGGTAGCATTCTGATGAATCAAGCATCAAAAAATAATTCTCGTCGCAGCATTTGGCTTGTAATCGTACTTGCGCCTTGTTTGATCCTTGCTGGAGGAGGTGGGTGGCTTCTATCTTCAGAATCAGGCCTGCAGTGGCTAGTTAGTGTAATTGAAAGGCAAAGCGGAGGAAAGGTAAACGCAAATGGCATAAGCGGTACCTTGCTTGATACTTTAGGAATGCAACAGCTTGAAGTGCATGGGGACGGTTGGCGCATCACCTTGCAGGATATAGAGCTTAATTACCAACCTTCTGCTTTACTTAAAGGTGAACTGAGGGTGCTGCAACTCAGCGCAAGGCAAGTCGATATACTTTCGATATCATCAGGGAAACCGCTCACCCTGCCAGAAAACTTGACCATACCAATCGCTGTGAAGGTGATGCAGATGAAACTCGGCTCCCTGAGTTTTTCCAGCAGTGAAGGTGCTGCTCCCGATTTTTCTGTTAAGGACATTGAAGCGAACCTGGAAGCCGACTCAAAGCAATTCCAGTTACACTCGTTAAGCACACGCTTGCCATTCGGTGATCTTTCTGGTTCGGGAGAAATCTCATTTTCAAGACCCTATAAGATCAAGGTGCAAGCTTCGCTTGAAGCAGAAACCAATGTTGACCAACGATCACTAAATGCTCATCTTGTTGCCGAGGCCAAGGGCGATTTGGAGCACATATCCATTCAGTTGGATGGAAAAGGCGAGGGTATTGAGGCAAGTGGTCATGCACAATTTTCACCGTTTACTACGGTGCCAATCGACCGCATGCAAATGAGCTTCACTGGAATGGAAGCTTCACGTCTGTTCGAGGGTGCACCACTGGTGGTTCTTTCGGGACAAGTCGACCTAAGGGGTTTGCCAGGCGGTGAACTTGAAGGTTCCATGCAACTGCAAAATGCGCATGCAGAATCCTATGACCGCAAAGGCTTGCCACTTAAAGGTATTACGACGCAAATTCGATTGTCCTCCTCACGCATTCAATTGGATCAAATAGATGTGAATCTATTGAATGAAGGACATATAACTGGGGCAGTATCTTGGGAGGGATTACGCAACAAGCTAAGTGCGCAACTAATATTACGGGATGTAGATCCCGCAGTTTTTGACTCTCGTCTTTCTCGCACAAAGTTGAACGGGAATGTCGCTATTGAAGGCTTAAATGAAGAACAAAAGGCAAATATATCACTCAGTGATGGCAAGTTAAACCTGGAGGGTGAAATTATACGTCATGGTGCCCTTTTGGAACTATCGAGCGTTCGTCTGAAGCAAGGTGAATCTGAGCTCACTGGTCATGGACAATTGGTGATGGATCGGCGCCGGAGCTTTCGCTTCTCTACGCGACTGCACAAGTTGAACCTTTCAGATTATGCGGAAATTCCTTCGACTGATCTGAATGCCAACTTGGAAGTGTCAGGTACATTGTTACCAGAAGTCCAAGGTGATATGCAATTCAACCTGTTCGATAGTAATTTTGCACAGAACAGCATCAAAGCCAACGGCCAACTGAAATTTTCTGGATTGAAGCGAGCTGAAGGAAATGTCGAATTATATATGGGTGATAACCATTTCATCCTCGAAGTAGCACACGGGATACAAGATGAACTTGCAAAACTTGTAGTAGAAGCTACGAATTTGGAGCAATTTGGCAATGGCTTCGGCGGCCAGGTCACAGGTGTTGCCTTGCTATCTGGCAGCCTTGCGATGCCAAGGCTACAGTTTTCCGCCCTGGGATCGAACCTCCTGTTGCCAGGAGGACATCGTCTAGCTTCTCTGGATGCAACCGGCGATATGGCATCCGCATGGATGAGTATCAAACTTGGTATAACGGATTATCAAGGAACAAGTGGTTTTAGAATTCCTCAGGCCAGTGCCGAATTGCAGGGCAGCAGAGAAAATCATGCGCTCGTTCTTAATGCCAACATCTCTCAGAGTGGGGATGCTCTCGGTTATCTATCCTTGAAGGCTAGCGGTGGACTTGGCGACATTACTCAGGGTTGGAGTGATTTTCGATGGCGTGGCATGCTCGATGAGCTTGATGCAAAAGGCGTTTTGCCATTTCAATTGGTCAATGCTACGCCGTTGTCGTTTGCCAAAGATTCAATAAGTCTTGATGCGGCGGAAGTGGCGATTCTGGGTGGAAATATTCAATTTTCTGAAATACAGTGGACTCCGCAACGCTGGAACACTTCCGGAAATTTTACCGGCCTAAACATCAGGGCGATAAACAAGCAGTCGACTGTTTTATTGTCAGATGCATTCGATTCCATGCGAATAGGCGGGAATTGGGACATTACGGCGAATGATCACTGGCAGGGATACTTACAATTACAACGTGAAAGCGGCGATTGGGTAGTAAATAGCAAAACCGGTTTACGTCTTGGCCTTGATGACTTGAAGTTAACGATACGAGCAGAACAGAACCAATTGCATGGCCAACTTTTTGCCAAAGGGGAGCATATCAATGAAGTATTTGCTCAAGCAAACGTATCACTGAGTCATAGTGAAGATGGCTGGACGATCCTCCCAGATGCACCACTCTCCGGGCACCTGCGTCTCCGATCGGATGATTTGTCTTGGCTCGGTCCGCTGCTCAACAGTAATTTTCAAAGCAGCGGCAAATTGGATTTGGATGTCGATCTGGTTGGAACATTGATCTCTCCACGATTGAAAGGCAAGGCACAGGGTGAAGCCTTGAGTTTGAGTTTTCTAGACCAAGGTATCCGAATGGAACAAGGCGAACTCAAGACACGCTTCGATTCCGATGTGGTGTATGTCGATCGTCTTGCATTTTCAGCGCCATATCAGCCTCCGACGCTCGTCAAAAGATTCGCAGATTACACATTTCCCGCGGGTATTGGAACATTGAGTGCGACTGGACGCATCGATCTGGAAGGTGGTAGTGGCGATTTGCAAATCAATGCAGATCACCTACCTTTGTTGCAGCGTCCTGACCGTTGGCTCATAGCTTCCGGAACGGGACATGCGCGATACACAAATAATGCATTGCTTCTTGGTGGAAACATTCGTGTCGATGCCGGACTTATAAACCAGCCAGTCAGTGATCGCCCGAGTCTGCCAGACGATGTGGAATTCATTGGACAGGAGGATGTCAAACGGTCAGGTCCGCCGAATTCTGTGGATGCTACACTTGATTTGGGCGATCACTTTTATATCCGTGCTTCCGGTTTGGAGGGAAGATTGGCAGGACAACTCGCAGTTCGCGGCGAACCAGGTGAGCCATTGCGCGTGACAGGTATCATCGCTGCGCAGGATTCTGTGTTCGATGCCTATGGACAGCGCCTGCAGGTTGAACGCGGCATCGTTAATTTCCAGGGGCCTCTTGATGATCCTGGCTTGAATATACTTGCGCTTCGCAAGGGACTGGATGTGGAAGCGGGCGTCGAAGTAACCGGTACAGTACGTCGACCCAAAGTGCGTTTGGTATCAACTCCCAATGTTCCCGATGGCGAAAAATTATCCTGGATAATTTTGGGTAGAGTGCCTGAAACTGATGGTGTCGATACTGCATTATTGCTTGCAGCTGCTAGCAGCATTCTCGGTGGGCAATCTTCCGGACAAATTGGCCGCACACTTGGCGTAGATGAGATTTCACTAAGGCAAGAAACCGGGGAAGACGCTCAACTTGTCAATAAAGTGACTGTTGGTAAACAGTTGTCTGCACGAACCCGTATTAGCTATGAACAGAGTTTGAGTGAAACAAGCGGGGTTACCAAATTCACCTACACGTTGACCCCACGAATAACCATCGTTACGCGTGCCGGCACCGAGGATGCACTTGATGTATTTTATACCTTTAGGTTCTATTAAATATTATTGTTGTCTCTAGGGATTCGTAAGCGCGTCACCTACGGACGCGTTCTCCATTTAATTTGGTTAGAACGGCAATATTTTTAAGTAGGTGAGGTTGTATTAAAACGATTGATGACTTTCGTTTTTAGATTCGCTGGTGAATTAAGGCATATAATTCACACATATTGACAAATAATTATGTCACTTGAATTTTCATTTAAAGGCTGACAGCAGTATTTACATTGTTCTGGAGGAAAGTTGGCAAATCGCTTCATATTCTGTCTGGCCGATCACATAGATCGGCAAAAGCATCAACAATTGATGCATTGGCTTAGACAATCATGAGGCCTGAATCAATATGAGTCATTACCTCGCAGGGGATATCGGCGGCACTAAAACTCGCCTGGCAGTAGTTGAAGTCACCGGAAGCCAAGTTCAGATTATCCACGAATTGGATTTTAGGAGCCGTGATTTCGCTACTTTCGGTGAGCTTCTCGATGATTTCTTGTCACGTACCAAATCTGTCCTTTCGCAGCGTTCTGAACAAGCGAGCGAGAATGGCCGCATACATATACATCATGCATCATTCGGAATTGCTGGCCCGATACAGGGCAGATTGGTGCAGACTACCAATCTGCCTTGGCGTATTGATGCAGATGCTTTGCAACAGCGCTACGGTTTCCCTCACTGTACTCTGCTCAATGACCTCGAAGCCACTGCGTATGGAATTCAGGCACTTGGTGAGAGTGACCTGTTCACTTTGCAAGCAGGAGCTTCTACTGCTAACGGTAACGTTGCAGTAATCGCTGCTGGAACAGGACTGGGAGAAGCAGGGCTATATTGGGACGGTACCAATCACCATCCTTTCGCTAGCGAGGGTGGGCATACCAGCTTCAGTCCAGACAATGAGTTGGACATGGCATTATTGCGTCATCTTCAGCAGCGCTATCGACACATCAGTTGGGAACGTGTTGTGTCAGGCATGGGATTGGCGAGCATGCAAAGGTTTCTATGCATATATCGTCAGCAAGAGCCGCCACAATGGCTTTTAGACAAAATGCGCAATGGAGATGCTGTAGCAGAGATTGCGAAAGCTGCATTATCAGGACGTGATGAAATCTGTATCGAAACCTTGAACTGGTTCGTGCGACTTTATGGTGCGGAAGCCGGTAATTTGGCACTCAAGTTAATGAGTCGTGGCGGTTTGTACATAGGGGGCGGCATCGCTCCTAAAATCCTGCCGATTCTCCAAAATGGTGCTTTCCTGGAAGCATTCCTGAACAAGGGACGTATGCGACGATTACTGGAAGCAATTCCGGTCAAGGTAATCCTTAACGATCGTGCTGCCTTATATGGTCCGGCCTTGCGAGCTGCTCAACTTGAGCATGAAACTTCATGACTTAAGTCTTGTCACCAGACTTCCTGGAAGCATTATTTCAATGCATTTCAAGTAATTTATTGATATGGGCAAAGTGCAACGTGTTGCCTGGGAACGAATTTTGCTTGTTATCAAACCATCTGCACCCCTCGTGAGCAGGGTGTTACAGGAGAATTGAACAGTTAAGCTATAATCCAAAAGTTAATGCAGCATAACTTGGGAATAAAACTAAGTCGTCTATTCATGAAAAAGAGTACAACATACATCTTGCAGGTCCGGCCAAAGATTCCGGATCGACTGGCTCGTCTTGAAGAGCTTGCTGACAATCTCTGGTATAGCTGGGATCGTCCGACCCGTTCCTTGTTTGCAAGCCTTCATCCAGGCTTGTGGAAGGCCACCGGTCAATGCCCCAAAGCATTTCTTAAGCGGGTGGACGAACAAAGACTATTGGATGCTTCAGAGGATCAGGTATTTATTGGAAATTTCAACCGCGTATTGGCGGCCTATGATACTTACCATGACAATCGTTCGCCGGCATCAGGCTCTGACTGGCTGCGGAAGGATGATTTGATTGCTTATTTTTGTGCCGAATTCGGTTTCCACGAAAGTTTCCCCATTTACTCAGGCGGATTGGGCATTTTAGCTGGGGACCATTGCAAGGCGGCCAGCGATTTGCGATTGCCGTTCATTGGAGTCGGCTTGCTTTATCGCCAGGGATATTTTCACCAGACAATAGACAGTGATGGCAATCAGATCGCAAGTAATACCGATTCACAATTTGAGGACCTACCTATCACGCCAGCAAAGCGCGCTGACGGTACCGATGCCTATACTTCGTTGAACCTGCCTGGTCGCAAGCTTGATATCAAGATATGGCAAGCCAAGGTCGGTCATATCACACTATATCTGCTGGATACTGATCTTTATAGCAACAGTCCACACGACCGTGATATCACGCATCGTCTGTATGGTGGTGACAAAGTAATGCGCATTGAGCAGGAAATCGTGCTGGGTATCGGCGGCGTATGCGCCTTACTTGAACTGGGTTTGAAGCCGACTGTCTGGCACATCAACGAGGGACATGCCGCTTTTCTGGTGTTGGAAAGAATGCGCCAGAAAATCGTAAATGATGGCCTGAAATTTTCTGAAGCACTTGAGGCAGTCGCAGTTAATACGATATTTACGACCCATACACCAGTGCCTGCTGGCCATGACCATTTCAGCGAGGGCATGGTACAGGAATATTTCGATAATTATTTCACTGAGCTGAAACTGACACGTGATGAGTTTCTTTCGCTTGGACGCACCAAGGATAGTTCAGATTTCAATATGACGGCCCTAGCGATACGCTGCACTCGATATAATAATGGTGTATCGCGAATCCATGGTGATGTTTCATCGGTGATTTGTGGAGATTTATGGCCGGAAATCGAGCACCATGAAAATCCGATGACGTATATCACCAATGGTGTTCATGCTCCATCTTTTCTGGCATCCGAGTGGTTCGATATTTTTGAGCGTCATCTTGGGCTTGAATGGAGCGCTCGCATGAATGACGTTGAATTCTGGAAGTGTGTCGATAAAATTCCTGATCATCTTTTCTGGAGCGTGCGACAAACCCTGAAAGCGCAGATGTTGAGCATGGTTCGTGAACGTATCACTGCACAACATTTCCGCAACCACGGTTCCGAGGCACACCTTGACCGTTTGCTCAAGTATGTCAACCCAGAAAATCCGAATATTCTGACGATCGGCTTTGCGCGCCGCTTTGCGACATACAAGCGAGCAACAATGCTATTTGGCGACCTCGATTGGCTGCGGGAAATTCTTCATAACCCACAGCGTCCGGCTGTATTCATCTTTGCTGGCAAAGCTCATCCTGCTGACATACCTGGCCAGGACCTGATCCGGCGTATTACCCAGATTTCGAAATTGCCGGAGTTCATTGGGAAAATCCTTATGGTAGAGGGTTATGATCTAGGGCTGTCACGCATGATGGTTTCAGGAGTTGACGTCTGGTTGAATAATCCACTCTATCCGCTTGAAGCAAGTGGAACATCCGGAATGAAGGCCGGCATTAATGGCACCATCAACTTGTCGATACTGGATGGTTGGTGGGGTGAAAGCTATGACGGCGCAAATGGTTGGGCGATCAAGCCTGTATCAGAGTTGCTAAGCGAAGAGGTCCGTACTCGCGAAGAGACACGTACGCTCTATGAGTTACTTCAAGATCAAGTCGTACCCTTGTATTATGAGCATGGCAAAATGGGGTATTCGCCGAACTGGGTAAAGATGGCTAAGCGCTCGATGGCATCGATCATGCCTCGCTTTAACTCCAAGCGGATGGTTGGGGAGTATCTAGCCAAGTGCTACCTACCAGCCAGCAGACAATATCAATTGTACAAGCAGAGCCAATACGAGAATTCTCAGGTAATCGCTGGATGGAAAGTTCGCATCCGCCATGCTTGGCCCGGCGTGGCATTGCGTCGCATCGATATCGGGCAGTTGGAGATTAAATTTGGCGAGAGCCTTCATTTCGAGGTGGGCGTCAAGTTGAATGGACTTAATCCCAACGATATTGTCGTGGAAATGTTGTTAGGATTTTCCAGTCATGGGAAAACATTACGGATGCCACATCGATACAGGTTGGTAGCTACAAGTGCAAGTACGGAATCGGGTGAAAGCATCTTCGCAGCAGACGTGAAGCCAGAACATTGTGGCAGGCTTGAATATCATATTCGTGCGTTTCCTTTCCACAAAATGCTGACTCATCCATTCGAGTTGGGCATGATGCGTTGGCTTTAGATTCTTATGGAAACTCATCGATATTTGGTTTCTTGCCAGTCTCGCCTGATTGCGACAAGGCGATGCAGGAAACTTGTGTTGTTATTTTGACCTGTGAATGACCGTCATGGGATATTGTTGTTTTCCTGGTCCGATGCATAGCATTGGAAGGTGGATGAATTGAAAATTCTTTTTGCAACCTCAGAAGTCGTTCCGTTGATCAAGACGGGAGGGTTAGCCGATGTCAGCGGGGCATTGCCCGCTGCCTTGCGTTCGATAGGCGTGGATGTACGCGTGCTAGTACCGGGATATAGCCAGGTTATGGCTCAACTCACCCAACACAAGTTTGAAGCCACCTTTAATGATCTTCCGGGTTTTCCAGCCGCCAGACTTTTGTCCGGCTTAATGCCGAACAAGGTGCCACTGTATGTGCTTGATTGCCCGACTTTGTATCAGCGCGAAGGTGGTCCATACCAGGATGCTGCCGGACAGGATTGGTCGGACAATGCACAACGCTTCGGCCTCCTGTCAAAAGTCGCTGCGATGCTAGGTTGCAGCACAAGCCCCATTGGATGGTTACCCGAGCTTGTGCATTGTAATGACTGGCAAACTGGATTGACGTCAGCCTATCTGCATTTTTCGCCCGGCGCGGTTCCGAGCATCATAACCATCCACAATCTTGCTTTCCAAGGTATCTTCCCTGCAACGATGGTGCAATCTCTTCACTTGCCGGGTTCCTGCTTCAACATCAATGGGGTTGAGTTCCACGGCAATATGTCCTTTCTCAAGGCTGCATTGTTCTATGCTGACCACATCACCACGGTAAGCCCGAACTACGCAATAGAAATTCAGAAGGAAGCGCTTGGCTTCGGTTTGCAGGGTCTATTGACCACCCGAAGAAAGGACTTGACTGGGATTCTGAACGGCATTGATACAGTTGAATGGGATCCTGCAAGGGATAAGCATATTGCCAAGCGGTTTAGCAGTAAAGACATGTCTGGCAAGGCAGCAAACAAGGAGGCATTGCAAAGCAGATTCGGCTTGAACCTTGAAGCAAATTTGCCTCTACTTGGCGTGGTCAGCCGATTTACCGAGCAAAAAGGTCTGGATCTGCTGTTGGAGATCGCTCCTTTGTTGACCGAACTGCCTGTACAAATAGCAATGCTCGGCAGTGGTGATGCACAAATGCAAAAAGTAGCCCGTGACTTGTCGCATCTTTACCCTGGAAAAATCGGTATTCATATAGGCTTTAGTGAAGAGCTCTCGCATTTAATCGAAGCAGGCGCAGACATGTTCGTCATGCCTTCGCGTTTCGAACCCTGCGGGCTGAATCAGTTCTATAGTCAACGATATGGTACACCACCCATCGTTCATGCAACCGGCGGCTTAGCGGATTCCGTCACAGATTGCACTGAAACAACGCTCAAGAATGGAACGGCAAGCGGCTTTGTGTTCAGCGGAATGACTGTGGGCAATCTGATGGGAACCATACGGCGTGCCGTTGAGCTATACCATGACAATGAAAAATGGAATGCCTTGTGTAAATTATGCATGTCCAAGGATTTTAGTTGGGAAACGAGCGCCAAGGCCTATCGATCTGTTTATCTTAAAGTGCTAGAAAAATAGCGCAAGCCGACACTGACATTTTACTTTGTAAATAATTGCTCTCTTCATATTGAGGCTAGGTTGAATCAAACATAACACCAAATCGGAAATGAATTAGCATGGCACACAAACAGGCAAAAATAAGTACCCCGAAAAAATCACTCACTGAACTTTCTGCATTGGGGATGGATCCCGACAGTATCGCGAAGGATTACAAACGTTACTTCAGCCACACGCTAGGACGGGATAAAAATTGCAAGTCGGTACACTATTTGTATACCGCATTGGCATACACGCTTCGCGACAGGTTGATGGAGCGCTGGAAAAATACGAAGTATGCCTACGACGAAAGCAACTGCAAGCGGGCATACTATATGTCGCTGGAGTTTCTTATGGGTAGGGCGCTTGGGAATGCCATGCTCAATCTTGGTATACAAGATGAAACAGCTCGAGCAATGTTCGATCACGGGATCGTACTTGAAGAAATTTCAGAGCGTGAAACTGATGCGGGCCTAGGTAACGGCGGCCTTGGTCGGCTGGCGGCCTGCTTCCTGGATAGTTGCGCTACCCTACAATTACCGGTGATGGGATATGGCATCCGATATGAATATGGGATGTTTCGCCAGCACATAGCGGGCGGGAACCAGATCGAAGAACCAGACCATTGGCTCCGAGATGGCAACCCTTGGGAACTGGAGCGACCCGAATTCACCCAGCGTGTTCGCTATGGCGGATACACTGAACGCTATCGAGACCATTCCGGTGAATTGCGTGTGCGCTGGGTAGGCACCCATGCCGTACTTGCTGTTCCCTATGACGTACCCGTACCTGGTTACCGCAATGGCACCATCAATACTTTGCGGCTATGGCATTCAGCCGCAACTGATGAATTCGATCTCGGCGAGTTCAATGCGGGAAGTTATCCTGAGTCTGTCGCTGCAAAGAATGACGCCGAGCACATTACAATGGTACTTTACCCTAACGACGCAAGTGAAAATGGGAAGGAATTGCGCTTGCGCCAGCAGTATTTTCTAGCTTCTGCGAGCCTTCAGGATATTCTGCGCAACTGGATAAGCCGTCATGGAAAGGATTTTAGCCAATTTTCTGCAAAGAACCACTTCCAGCTCAATGACACTCACCCGACCTGCGTCGTGCCAGAGCTGATGCGGTTGTTGATGGATGAGCATGAAATGTCATGGGACATGGCGTGGGAAATTACCAGTAACACTGTCGCATACACCAATCACACTTTGTTACCAGAAGCCCTGGAGAAGTGGCCTGTCAGGATATTCAGCAACCTATTGCCGCGCTTGCTTGAGATCATCCTGGAAATCAATGCCCGCTATTTGTCCCAAATTTCACGGCGATGGCCAGGGGATATTGACCGCCTAAGGCGCATGTCAGTCATAGAGGAGGGCGCAGATCCGCAGATCAGGATGGCGTACTTGGCTATTGTCGCTAGTTTTTCAGTAAATGGTGTTGCAGCATTACATTCACATTTGCTTGAACAAACCTTGTTCCGTGATTTTTACGAATTGTGGCCCAAAAAGTTCAACAATAAGACAAACGGGGTAACCCAGCGACGCTGGCTCGCCTGGGCCAATCCATCGCTTGCTGGACTTATCACTGAAAAAATCGGTGAAAACTGGATCACCGATCTTTCGCAATTGAAGCAACTCGCCATCCATGCTGAAGATTCCAAATTTCGGGCGAAGTGGCACGAGGCGCATCAGATCAACAAGATACGCCTTGCCGCTCTGGTAAAGCAGGATTGTGGCGTCAGTTTTGATGCAAGCGCGCTTTTTGACGTCCAGGTCAAGCGTATCCATGAATACAAGCGCCAGTTATTGAACATACTGCACGTTATCCATCTCTATGATCGTATTAAGCGCAATGACATTGCAAACTGGACGCAGCGTTGTGTGTTGATAGGTGGTAAGGCGGCACCCGGTTATGCGATGGCAAAGAACATCATCAAGCTGGTTTGCAATGTTGCTGATGTCATCAACAATGATCCTGATGTTGGTGACAAGCTAAAAGTGGCGTTCATTCCGAACTACCGAGTGACTGCAATGGAGATCATCTGTCCTGGTACGGACTTGTCTGAGCAAATATCCACCGCAGGTAAGGAAGCTTCGGGAACGGGCAACATGAAGTTCATGATGAATGGCGCGTTAACAATAGGAACTCTGGATGGGGCAAATATCGAGATGAGAGAGGAAGTGGGTGAGGAAAACTTCTTCCTGTTCGGCCTGACAGCAGAAGAAGTAGAAACGGGGAGAGTCAACCACGATCCAAATTCAATTATCGAAGCTGACGAAGACTTGCATCGCGTGATGCAACTGTTGTGTTCGGGACACTTTAACCAGTTCGAGCCGAATATCTTTGATCCCATTATTCACTCCCTGACATCGAACGGTGATTACTGGATGACCATAGCAGATTTTCGAAGCTTCATCGACGCACAACAGAAAGCTGCGGAAGCATTCCAAGACCAGGAAAAATGGACTCGCATGAGCATTCTCAACACTGCTACCAGCGGCAAGTTTTCCAGTGACCGAACTATCCTGGAATACAACAAAGACATATGGAAATTGGAACCGATAAAGGCATTACCGGTAGATTGAGGTTTCAGCAAGCCAAGAATTACCTACATCGTGATCATATATCATTAAAATAGTATTAATCCTGCCAAGAAGTATTGCGGTTATTTTGTTAGGATTTACTTAAGACGTTGACCTGGTAAATTATAAATGACATTGTGTTCGCACCTATCCAGTAGAGCAGTAGACCGGCAGGCATCGCATAAACCAGAATTGTAAGAATGACAGAGATAGCCATGAATCTCCCCCTGATAGAAGGGCTGTCTTTATATCTAATCCAAGCATCGCAAAAGGTAAAGATGAATAGGGCATAGCATTTAAAGGCGTGACAGGCTCAGAGGAGCAATACTTTAGTGAATCAATCTACAGCTAACTTGGTCGAGATCACCGATTTGCATTTCTCATATGGCAAACGGGAGGTTCTTAAAGGA
>JAHEDW010000088.1 GCA_024641025.1 Gallionella sp. | reverse complement strand
AGCGCACTACTGGCTTGATTCCTTCAGGTGTTGTCGGCAGCACCTTACCCTGCTCCGGTCGCCAAGTCCCATCATAGCGAGGCTTCTCGCCGCGTACACGTTGTGCCTCGCGCATCGCATCCAGTTCTGCGGGCGATGTGTAGCAGTAATAAGCCTTGCCCTCATCTAGCAACTGTTGCAATACATCCCGGTATCTGTCCATGCGCTGCATTTGGTAGAAAGGACCTTCATCGTAATCTAAAGTCAACCAGGCCATCCCATCAAGGATGGCCTGTTCTGATTCTATAGTTGACCGTTCAAGGTCTGTATCTTCGATGCGAAGAATGAATGTTCCACCCAACTTGCGGGCATATGCCCAAGAGAACAAGGCGGTACGTGCACCGCCAATATGTAGGTAACCGGTGGGACTGGGAGCAAAACGGGTACGAATGGTCATAACTTTTGCAGGGGAGCCAATAAAGAAGTGTTCATTTTACGGGCTTTACACATTGAGCGCACCATGTTGTGACTACTCTGAATTGACTGGTTAGACCGGGGTATGCTCTAATCCGCGCCCAGTTACGGGCGGTTAGCTCAGCGGTAGACACTGCCTTCACACGGCAGGGGTCACTGGTTCGAACCCAGTATCGCCCACCAATTACAAAGAATTTCAGCTTATATTCCAAGAGGTGGCAATATCAAAATAATCGGGTAATAAGAACTACCCTTCATTATGATTCACCATCAAACGATTAATGAAGTGCTGAGTAATTGATGAAACTTTATTCAACACAATTGTAAGAGAACTGGTTTGGTTGGGGCTGCAGTACTAACTGCGCATACGCCTTATACTTTCTACATTCAGCATCAGCAAGAGCTTTTGCAGCTCTGAAGTCTCCTGAACTGGACTTTATAAGTACATTACTAGGACTTGAGCTTATTACCTCAGTTGAACTACATCCAGACAGAGCTACAGAACCACACAGCATAGAAACTAACATCAGAACAGCGTTACGCATAACTTCTCCATTTCACAAATTGTCCTTACTGTGCTGTCTAGTACTTGAAGTCATCAGTCACCTTCATGCATAAAAAATATTTGCTTTTGCAGATGCAAATTCAGACTATCTAGAATGCAAATATTAGGCAGTAAATTTTCAGTGTCGCTCCAATAGCGATAATATCGCGCTATCCTTATTTTTCTTTGCAAGATCGAGTGTTTGCACTGTCGGTTCAGCCCCATGCTCAATCAATAATTGCACCATTTGAGCATCACGGTTCATAATAGCAGCCATTAGCGGAGTCAAACCGCTGGAGCCAGGTTTATCCACCCAACGACCCAATTCCAGTAGTTGCTTAACCCCTTCTCTGTCTCCGCGCAAGGCGGGAGTCAATATATCGTTATATTTTGGATTGATTATTGTTTGCTCCGCAGCCACAACAGCAAGATTTGGTAGTACTGCTGGAACGGACGAAGGCTTCTGTTGAGGTAATTCCTGGACAATCGGCCTTTTCACTTTGAAAGATTTAGAGGGCGTCGCTTTAGGCTTTGGCTTTCTAGTTTTTGCTTTTTTCACTACTGGCTCAGACTTCAATGATTCTGGATTATTTCCCTGGGCATGATCCTTCGTCTCTACCGAGGCTATTTGAGCGGGAGCCTGAGCAGGTGGTGGAACTACTGTTGCAACTGGTTCGACCGAAGATACAGGTTGGTTTTGTACAGGCTGAGGCTTAGTGAGTTGTGTCTTAGCAGGTGATTGCACCGCTTTAGCAGGCTTGACTTCAGTTTCTGACAAGTTCACATAATAATAAGCGCCAGCTCCCGCAACAGTTACCAGAGCGATGAACGCCAAGATGGGTCTTGATGAAAATCCACGTAAATTAATCATAGGCCACTCCTGTTTGTGAAATTGAGCAGTTGCAAGCAAGGTTGTTGCATTGGCATATGATTGCAGAGAATGTTTCCAAAATCTTGAGGAACTGTTTCGTAATCGGACATATCTTAACCTTTGAAAATTACATCAATATTCAGTTCTGGATTTTTTAAGCTAATGTCAAGCCACTCGTTTTGTCCTTGTTTATTGCCCATATTTTGACATACTGAACAATGCATACAAGCTACGCTGCTGGCATCCAACCGTCAATACTGAAAGCAAGTCGCCGACCGGCCTGCTTTTGATATTCATTATCATTAACATAAGCCTATTCGGCATTGACTGACTTGGTAAGCTGGCGGATACTCAAACAGGAGAATTAGATGGGATTATGGAAAGTGAATTGCAGAAAATTTGAGCTGGTTGTCCTAACGCTGCTACTTGCCTTGTTTTCGATAGCAAGCCAAGCAGCTCACCTTCCCAATGACGCCCCTGGTGTCAAGAAAGTAATTGCAAAAGTAGGAGAAAGGCCAATCACCCGCGAAGACATCATCCATCTGATACAGATAGAAAAATTCTACAATTCCCCTCCCTTGAGTGAAGCAGATGCGTTATACATCGTTATGCAAGCCGCCATCGCTCAAGAGATTGCACATTCGGTAGGGATCGAAGTTACTTCAACTGAGATCCCAAAACAATATCCATTTGTCGATCAATTCACTCCGGCCGGTATGGAAGACAAGAAAGTCCAAAGCGACACGCCACTTCAAGAGCAGCAGTTTCACGTCGATCATGGCTCCTATGCCCAACTTTATATCGTCCCAAAATTAATCGACCGTAAGCTACGCAATTATTACAAAAATTCCTCTTACCTTCATCGTTTCGAAAGGGTGGACATCAACCAAGCTCTTCAAAAGGTTATGTCCGGAAAAAGCTTTGCGGAAGCTTCAAAGGAAACCGATCTTTTAGTCGCTCGGCATGAATTGGAAAATAAAGAAGTGAGTATCCCTGCTTCTTCTCTACCACTAAAGCCTACAGACAAGCATCTACCAAAAAGGGAAAGCTTATTCGACATTCTTGACAAGCTTGAACCTGGGGAAATTTATCCTGCAATCTATCAAGACAATGATGGCTATCGAGTGATTCGCCTCATTTCCCGGCATGGCATTAAATATTCTATCGAAACTATTGAAGCATTAAAGCCGGGATTCGAGAACTGGCTTAAGGTTCATGCCAGCAAACTGGTTATCACTGTTAATGACGACACGCTCAAACATGAACTAAAACGGATTTATCCCGACATAGATTGGGTTGAACGACTGTAGAGTCATTGTGTGAGGAATTAACTTAATTCCAGTAAACTATCCAGCCAATCCTTCCAGTTTTTGTATTTCTCTAGCAGTGCTTTGTTACATTTCGCTGTCGATATTTCTTCACTATCCCTGAAGCTGGCCTGCGACTTACCTGCTGCAAGTAATGCTGCACCCTGCAGACTAGATTCGCTTTGCCTCAATCGAAAGAAGGCAAAAGGTGAGCATTGAGCGATACCATCCTGCAAACACTGCAATTCTGACAATCCACCCGAGAGATAGACCCGCTCAATGGTGGACTGCCGGTTAAATTCCTCTAGGATTCTGGCCACACGGAAAATTATGGCTTCAAGCAACAAGACCGCAACGCGTTGATTCGACAAATGATCAATCGGGGCAGAAAACTGGATCCCAAGGTCGTTACGAAAATATGGCGCGCCAAGCCCACTGGGTTCAGCAAGGCAGAAGATATCATCCACTGCCAGGTTCTCCGAACGGCAGGCATCAACCGGATAAGGTCTGAGCGCAGGTGCAATGGAATTGAGCGTTCCTTCAATTGCGTAATGTGGCCTTCGCCATCCGTCTAGGTAGACGAGTGAATATAAATATCCGGTCGTTGTGCCTTTTAATGCGACTAAGTTACTTTTAGGAATATAACGCACAACAAAGCAACCTGTCCCCAAATTTACTAGTGCCTCCGCGCTATCCTCTCTGACACTAGCGAATAGTGCCGCCGACTGATCTCCGATACTGGAGTCAAGTATCAATCCATTATCCAGCCTTAATTTCATCCCTGACGAAGCCATTATCTGTGGAAGGATCTGCAAGGGTATACCAAACAAGTGGCACAATACTGGCGACCATTGTTGCAACCTTATATCCATTAGCAGAGTACGTGCAGCCATCGATGCATCTGTAACATGATATCTGCCACCGGACCAGCGCCAAATCAAATATGTATCCAGCGTTCCTACAAGTAGATCACCTCGAGCAAGCAGAAACAACCAGTCTGGATTTTCCAGCAACAGGCTTCGTAATTTAGGGGCGAAATAATAGGGGGTCAGTGGTAGACCGGAAAGGCTACGAATCAAATCTTCATGAGTACGCAAATCATCGCAACTGTTAGCACCCCGGTTGTCCTGCCATGAAATTAGCGGTGTAAGAGGTTGCCCGTTAGATTTCTTCCAGACCAGAAAGGTCGAGCGTTGGCTGCAAAATCCAAACGTACTACAGCCATCTGATTGTTCAAGAACTTCAAACATGGCCAGATCAGCTGCTTCCGCATAGGCTAATGCATCACTTTCATAACGCCCGCCACTAACAGCAATCTTCGGTGCAGGCTTAACGATGATTTGCTTTAACTCACCTTGCTGATCAATAAGGCCTGCCTTGATGGAGGTGGTACCCGCATCAAGTGCAATTGCGGAAATAGCTGAATCTGTCATTGCAGCAGGCAGGTTTCGACTTCATACTTGACTCGATCTTGCCCCCAACCCATAACTGGCGCAACCAATTCGGCTATGCGTAAAAGGTCACTTTCAGTAAGCTTCGCAAGAATCAGCAAGGGCATTCGGCGACGCAGCAAATCATGCAAATGAATGACCATTTCTTGGCTTGCACTGAACAGCAAATCTGCGCTTATAAACGGAAGTGAAGGAATAATTCTTTCAGCCGTTTGTGCATCATTCTCTATATTGCTCAAGATAACCTCAGCGCGCTTCCCATGTCTACGAGTGAGCCAAACAGCACTTTCCTGGTCAACTCCCAAGTCTATTGCTTGAGAAGTTATTGCGTTAGACCACTCGGTATAATTTTGCTCTGGAGCCCAAGGAAATAGTCGATTCTTGGTTTTGCAAGGCTCGTTTATTCCTAGCTGAGTGCAAACTGAGTCCACTATGCATGCTGCATCTTCACGAGCTGAAGTGATTTTCCCCCCGATAGAGTAATGCACGCCATTGGATGTTGTCTTATGCTCCCAGTCTCGACTAGCTTGAGAAGGTGAAACAGCGTCACTGCGCTTCATTACGCGCAATCCAGCAAATCCAGCTACCACATCCTTTTCTGTCCAGGACTTGCTGACATAGTGATTCGCCTCAGCCAACAGGTATCCAACATCCTCATTCGAGACCAATACAAGATCAGGATCTCCAAGGTAATCGGTATCGGTAGTACCAAGTAAAGTCATGCCGTACCAAGGTATCAAGAAAAAAACTCGCCCATCCGATTGCGCAGTCAACAGCAAGGCCTCAGTAGTTTGAAGGCCAGGCATGACCAGATGGATGCCCTTGCTCAAACGGCACCAACTGCGTCCTGGCTCGGCAATGGCCGCCCACCGGCCTGAAGTGTTAACTATCTGGCGGGCATATACTTGTGCACTCTTATGATCTTGCGTGTCAAAAATCATTGCGCCATTGACCTTTCCTTTGGACTCCATATAACCCGTCATACGGCAATAATTCACACACACCGCACCCGCCTCCATGGCACCCGCAACCAATTCCAGCACTAACCGAGCATCGTCAGTCTGCGCATCGCCATAGGTAAAACCGCCTTTAAGACCGTCATTTTTGAGGAAAGGGAAGCGCTTCGAAAACACATTCCTGTTAAAGTACAGATGGGACATAACCTTAAACATGCGTTTTCCAAACGACCCTGCAAGAAAATCATAAATAGCTAATCCGGCCTTGAGTTGAAACCTGCTGATACGGCTATTCGAGTATACCGGCACCCCGAAGCGAAGCGGCCAAACTCGATGAGGCGCTATATCCAATAGTAGACTGCGTTCTGTCAGCGCTTTCCTAACCAGCTTGAAATCATAGGTTTCCAGATAGCGAAGTCCACCGTGAATCAATTTGCTTGAGGATGAAGAAGTTGCACTTGCCCAATCACCCTGATCTACGATTGCAACGCTCAAACCCCGTAAAGCAGCATCATAGGCAACCCATGCACCATAAACTCCGCCACCACAGACCAGCAGATCGAATTGTCTGGCTGTCAATAAGGAAAAATCGCGCCTCACCCATCCCTCATCTGCAAAGCTTTTTGCGGAAGATCACTGATAAGAATGTCAACCCCCAATTCCAGCGCCTTATTGATTTGATTATCGCTATTGCATGTGTAAACAGCGATACATTTACCTCGGCTTCGCAGCAATTCGACGAATGAGACATCAATCGTTTCAATAGGCAAGCATAATCCAAATAAATAAGGATGCTCAGTAATGGTCCTGCGAGCATCTTCTAATGTCTGATCTAGCTCGAAGTTGTATATTAGTGGAATCTCTGGCTCACAAAGGTGAGCATAATCGAGGCTGTCAAGATCGAAAGAGGAAACTAGGATCGTATCTCCAGCTGCTGGAGTAACCATTGCCATCGTTTTTCGAACCTTGATTTCATGGCGATAAGATGCCTCCCATTCGCGATTTTTAATTTCAACCAACAAGCGACAACTATTACGGTATGTATCAAGAAATTCATGCAAAGTCATGATTCGCTCGTCTCGGGATCCCGTTTCAGAATAGATTAGGAAGTTCCCAGTGAAATCAAGCGACTTCAACTGCGCAAAATCGAAATTATCGATATGCTTGCTGGGCATGCCAAGCTTATCCAAGAACCTGTCATGCCATAGGACAGGGATTTCATCACGTGTTAGTTGAACATCCGTCTCTATGCCATCGATAGGATATTCCAGCGCTTTGTCGAACGCATCGCCCGTATTTTCCGCTGCTTCCTTGCTTGCTCCACGGTGAGCAAATATCAGGCATTTTTTACCACTATTATTATTTGTTGTCTGCATATGCTGTCCATGCGTGTAAAAGCATCGTGGAAAAATTATTGAAAATCATTTATGAATTTTCTCATTGAATCCTTTAACCCTGAAAAATCTGGGTTGTACATCAAACGACGAAGAATACCTGCCTTAAGGTTTTTCTCGGTCAATTCTCCTTGCAAGACTTGCTGGGGATTATTGTTGCAGGATGAAAATTTTTCAACGTCGTTTGGATAATAGTGTAGACAATTGGAATAGTCTCCCGATTCACCATAGTGCTCATCATCTGCAGGCAGAACTAAACTCGTATGTGAGAAGCTCAAGATTCTCTGTTCAGGAAAGACGCTATTTACTATTTCCAATTTGGTTGTTCCTTCAAACCCCAATGTTGCTCGATTCCATTCCGGAAAGTCAGGAGAGTTACTCTCTTTATCTGTGCAATACAGCAGCAACTTGCTGG
>JAHEDW010000132.1 GCA_024641025.1 Gallionella sp. | reverse complement strand
TCAAAAAAGGTCTCGATACGTTTTGCAAGATGCGCCGGGGGCTGGCGTGAAATGCTCTTGCCCTGAGCAGCAAGGCGGAATTTCTGCAATACCTCAGAATAGAGATGAATCAGGATAGGCTCGGCATAGCGCGTAACACGATTGCGCTGAGACCATTCGAGGTAGCCCTTGTTCCAGTTACGCATGAATTGATAGGAGCGTGGCAACTTCAGGTGATGGACACAATCATTTTTCGCGTACATCTCCCATTGGTTGGGATTTGGTTCACCACGCATGGTTTTTTCACCTCCCTTGCCGCGCCAACCGGATAGAAACCCGATACCAGACCCAGGTTCGGTCTCCCAATTGACGATGAAATCAGGGTAGTCCCGATATTTGCGATTGCCATCCTTGGTAACAAATACTGGCAGCTTCAAGCGTGTTCCTAGCTCGATCAGCACTTCCTGAAATGGCTTGCATTCTCCCGTCGGTGGCACCACCGGGATGCGCACTGCATCCACCGGGCCATCAAACTCGGAGATCGGTCGGTCAAGCATTGACATTACATCATGCCGCTCAAGGTAGGTCGTGTCGGGCAGGATGAGATCTGCAAATGCCGTTGTCTCCGAATGAAAAGCATCACAAACAACGATAAACGGAATCTTGTGCTCGCCGCTCTCGTCTTTATCGGTAAGCATCTTGCGCACTTCAGTGGTATTCATGGTCGAGTTCCAACCCATGTTGGCCATGAACAGCAAAAGTGTATCGATCCTATAGGGATCGCCCCGCCATGCATTCGTTATGACATTGTGCATCAATCCATGAACCGATAGCGGATATTCCCAAGAGAAGGCCTTGTCGATACGAACCGGACTTCCATCCGTATTGACGAACAGGTCGTCCGGATCGGATGGCCAACCCAGCGGCATCCCATCGAGTGGAGTATTCGGCTTCACTGCAAGGGGTGTGTTCGGTGTGCGGGCACAAGGCGGAATGGGACGTGGGAATGGTGTCTTATGACGAAAACCACCGGGACGATCAATGGTACCTAGTAACGTCATCAAGATTGATAGCGCTCGTATCGTCTGAAATCCATTCGAATGAGCCGCCAGACCGCGCATTGCGTGGAACGATACCGGATTGCCGGTGACACTGTCGTGTTCCTTGCCCCATGAGTCCGTCCATGCAATCGGTAATTCAATCTTCTGGTCGCGAGCTGTAATGCCCATTTCGTAGGAAAGGCGACGGATTGTATCCACCGGAATCCCGGTGATCTGGCTTGCCCATTCAGGGGTATAGTCATTCACCCGCTCCTTCAATAACTGGAAAGCAGGCTTGACTGGCGTACCATCGGACAGCTTGAATTCTCCGAACAGAAATGGATCGGCTCCCTCGCTGTGGGTGATAACCGGCTTGTTACTGTTACGATCCCACCACAATTTGTTTTGCGGGTCATAACATCCCTCCTCTTCAGGAACTTCGGTCCGAACGAACATGCCAAATTCGTCATGCTTGTCGTCCAGATTCACCAGTTGCCCGGAGTTGGTATACCGCACAAGAAATTCCCGGTCGTATAAACCTAGTGCGATGATTTCATGAATCAACGCAAGTAACAATGCTCCGTCGGTACCTGGACGAATCGGCACCCATTCATCGGCAATAGCAGAATAGCCAGTGCGAACTGGATTAATGGTGATGAAGCGCCCGCCTTCGCGCTTGAATTTCGATAACGCAATCTTCAACGGATTTGAGTGATGGTCTTCCGCAGTGCCAATCATGATGAACAACTTGGATCGCTCCAGGTCTGGGCCACCAAATTCCCAGAACGAACCGCCAATTGTATAGATCATTCCGGCGGCCATGTTCACCGAGCAGAATCCACCATGTGCCGCATAGTTTGGCGTGCCGAACTGGCGAGCAAACATCCCGGTCAGCGCCTGCATCTGGTCACGCCCGGTAAACAAGGCAAACTTTTTGGGGTCGGTCGCCCGAATTTTTCCCAGTCTTTCGGCAAGAATATCGAAAGTCTCTTCCCAGCTGATCTCTTCGAACTCACCGGCTCCACGCTCTGATCCCGCCTTGCGTCTTAATGGCTTGGTCAAGCGGGCAGGTGAATACTGCTTCATTATCCCGGAACTGCCTTTGGCACAGATCACGCCATTATTGAGCGGATGATCTGGGTTGCCATCAATATAGCGCACTTCGCCATCGCGAAGATGGACGCGTATACCACAACGACACGCGCACATATAGCAGGTGGTATTGCGAACTTCGTTCCTTGCATCAGGGGCTGGCGAAGCGAGCGGGTCGTGAAGCGGGCTTACTGTGCTCTGCGAGTCACCAAAATTATGTGTTTTCATCAAATATTACTGGTAATTTTGAAATCATTCTGGCGCAACTGATTCCCTTCCTGAGTGAGAGTCATAGTATGAGCAACTGACAACCACACCATCCATAGCCGTGATGAGCTATTGTCTTATAGCCCGTAAGGGTTATCGTGCCTTTTATTCAAAAGTCTTAGCATTACAGCATGTTCGATAGAGCTAATTCAATGACTTTAGATATCGCTCGATTGCCTGTACAAGTATATAATTTTGGCATTCCTGAACATGCATCATAAGCTAGTTGGCTAATTTTACTCAACATGGTGGTTGGGTTGAAGTTTCATATTTTGAAACTTTCCCATAATTATATTTGATGAATGTGAGATTAACATGGCACTCGTAAGACCGCACGGTGGACGTGAACTAAATCCGTTGTTACTCAATGGAAGAGCACTCACAGAAGAATTAGATCGTGCGAGATCTTTGCCAAAGATTAAAGTCAGCTCGCGTGAAAAAGGCGACATCATCATGCTCGGCATCGGTGGCTTCTCACCGCTTGATGGATTCATGACCCGTGCCGACTGGGAAGGTGTATGCGATGGAATGAAGATGGCCAATGGCCTGTTCTGGCCTATACCCATCACGCTTTCAACTGACAAATCCACTGCAGATACACTCAAGACAGGTGCAAATGTCGCCCTGGTCGATTCGGACAACGGCGAGATTCTCGCTACGATGAAGGTCACTGAAAAATACGCTGTCGACAAGGCGCACGAATGCGCGATGGTTTTCAAAACTACCGACCCAGAGCATCCCGGTGTAAAAATGGTGATGGAGCAAGGCGATATTAATCTCGCCGGTCCGGTCAAAGTATTATCACAGAGTGATTTCATCGAAAAGTACGGCGACTTATTCATGACTCCGGCTCAGACTCGCGCGTTATTCGAATCCTACGGTTGGTCGAAAGTAGCCGCATTCCAGACACGTAACCCGATGCACCGTTCTCATGAATATCTCGCCAAGGTGGCCATCGAGACCTGCGATGGTGTTCTCATTCACTCGTTGCTCGGCAACCTCAAACCGGGCGATATTCCCGCCGATGTGCGTGCCAATGCAATCGGTACCCTGGTTGAAAAATATTTCGTCAAGAAAACCATCGTTCAGGCTGGTTATCCGCTCGACATGCGTTACGCTGGGCCACGTGAAGCGTTATTGCATGCGCTATTCCGCCAGAACTATGGTTGCTCGCATCTGATCGTCGGACGCGACCATGCCGGGGTCGGCAGCTACTACGGGCCGTTCGACGCGCACCACATCTTCGACGAGATTCCAAAGGACTCGCTGGAGACACAACCACTCAAGATAGACTGGACCTTCTGGTGCTACAAGTGCGGCGGAATGGCATCTGCACGCACCTGCCCGCATGGTGAAACGGATCGGCTGCTGGTTTCCGGTACCAAGCTGCGAAAATGGCTTTCCGAAGGCGCTGACGTCCCCGCCGAGTTCAGCAGGCCCGAAGTACTGGAAATACTGCGTGCCTATTACGCGAGTTTGCATGAAAGTGAAAAAGTTGAAGTAAAGCTGAGTGGGCATTCTGGACGCTAGAATACACCCCCTCCCCTTTGATGTGGGAGGACTGGAGAAAAGGGAGCTCTTCATTAGAACCCAATTTTGTTCGGGCTGATTAAGTAAAGTAATGGTGGCAGGTTCGCAGGTTGAAGAATTTTTGTGGGGAGTAACTTTTTCTATCCTCGACTGCAAAACGATTGAATGATAATCTTGTGTTAAATTTTTGAGGAGAACCTAATGTTCACGAGCAACCTCTTTGCCGAACTTTCGGCATCAATTTCAACCGTCTACATGCAGGGGTATATCGTCTTGATGGTCCTGCTGGTCATGGGCGGAACAATACTTGACATGATGCATAAGAAAAGCGCGCAATACTTTTTCGAAAACGCGAAAAAAGCGCAGAAGAGCGCAAAACGATCAGTGAGTGGTGGAGAAAAAGCATCGATTGCCACTTCAGTGCTGGTGAACGAAGTATTAACTTCTGGCGAATTCAGTAATCCAAGACGCAGACTTTCGCATCTGTTGACCATGTGGGGAACCATTATTTTCATTGTGACTACCGCGATTATGATTTTCGGTTATTCAGCTCCCGGATCAGCCACACCTACTATCTTGCCAGCACTCTGGCATATCGGTGCGCTGATGCTGGCCCTTGGTGGATACTGGTTCTGGTTTTTTATCCGTGTAGATGTCGCTGCTGAAGGCCTTACATGGTTCCGTTTTGAGCGTGCAGATTTGTTTATTCTCTCGCTACTTGCCACCTCGACTTTTGCATTGATCTGGTCATTTACCGGCGGTGGATTAACTGTATTCTTTGCCTTGTTCATCCTGTCCAGCACAGTTCTTTTTGGCGGTGTTTATTGGTCCAAGTTTGCCCATATGTTCTTTAAGCCCGCTGCGGCCTACCAGAAAAAAATTACCAGGGCCGATGGTTCTCGGGAGAATTTGCCTCCTGACTATGATTTGACGGATCCTGAAGTACACCGAAAATTTCCGGACGTACCGATGTATATGGGTAAGAATCCCCCGAACATGGGGCTTTGTATCAAGGCTGAAAGAGCAAACCACTATTAACACTGACTGTCTGATTATCTATAAGAAATAGAGGAATATATTATGCCAACCTTTGTATATATGACGCGTTGTGACGGTTGTGGAGAGTGTGTTGACATCTGCCCGTCCGATATCATGCACATCGACAAAAAACTGCGTCGCGCTTACAACATCGAACCCAGTATGTGCTGGGAGTGTTACTCCTGTGTGAAAGCCTGTCCGCACCATGCGATCGATGTACGCGGTTATGCCGATTTCGCTCCGCTGGGTCACTCGGTACGCGTGGTCCGTGATGAGGAAAAAGGCACCATTGCATGGCGCATCAAGTTCCGCAACGGCAAGAAAGACATGGATCTGCTGGCGCCTATCACAACCAAACCCTGGGGTTCGGCGACACCGAAACTCGCAGACGTGCCCGCCCCCAGCAAAGAGATGCGCGACAGCCAACTGCTGTTTAACGAGCCTAAATACATCCGCATGGATGAAGGTGGATTACATACACTGGAATCCAATGGCCTGGAAATCAAAAAGGGAGTGCAATACTAATGAGCTACCAGACAATTATTGAAGACGATATCGACATACTGGTTGCTGGTGCAGGCCTGGGCGGTACGGGCGCGGCATTCGAAGCAAGGTATTGGGGCCAGAACAAGAAGATCGTCATCGCCGAAAAGGCAAACATCATGCGTTCTGGTGCGGTAGCTCAGGGGCTGTATGCGATCAACTGCTACATGGGTACGCGATTTGGCGAGAATAATCCCGAAGATCACGTACGCTATGCACGAATCGACCTGATGGGTATGGTGCGTGAAGACCTCGCTTTTGATATGGCGCGCCACGTCGACTCCACTGTGCATAACTTTGAAGAGTGGGGCCTTCCCATCATGCGCAACGAGAAGAAGGGTTCATATTTGCGTGAGGGGCGTTGGCAGATCATGATTCATGGTGAATCCTACAAGCCTATCGTTGCTGAAGCGGCCAAGAAGTCAGCGGACAAGGTTTTCAACCGCGTATGTTTGACCCACCTCCTGATGGATGAATCCAAAGAAAACCGTGTTGCCGGTGCCGTGGGCTTTAATGTTCGCACGGGTAACTACCACGTGTTCAAGTCCAAGACCGTTATCTGTGGTGCCGGTGGTGCTTCCAACATCTTTAAGCCGCGTTCAGTTGGTGAAGGTGCGGGTCGGGTCTGGTACGCACCATGGTCATCAGGTTCTGCGTATGGTCTGATGATCGAAGCAGGCGCGAAAATGACACAAATGGAAAACCGTATCGTACTGGCTCGATTCAAGGATGGTTACGGTCCTGTCGGCGCCTACTTCCTGCATCTCAAGACCTATACCCAAAACGCCTATGGTGAAGAGTACGAATCAAAATGGTTCCCTGAGCTGCAGCAAAGGGTTGGTAAAGAATACCTGGATCCAGAAGCGTCTCACACCACTCACCGTCCCATTCCAACCTGTCTGCGTAACCATGCAATCATCAGCGAAGTGAATGCAGGTCGTGGCCCTATTCACATGGTCACCATGGAAGCCTTCCAGGATCCTCATCTTGAAGAGATTGGTTGGCACAACTTCCTGGGCATGACCGTTGGTCAGGCGGTACTGTGGGCTGCAACTGACGTTGATCCCAAATACGAAAACCCTGAACTGACCACCTCTGAGCCTTATGTAATGGGTTCACATGCAACGGGTTGTGGGGCCTGGTGTTCAGGTCCTGAAGACTTGTCTCCACCCGAGTACTTCTGGGGCTACAACCGCATGACGACCATTGAAGGTCTGTTTGGCGCGGGTGATGCCGCTGGTGGTACACCTCACGCATTCTCATCAGGCTCCTTCACAGAAGGTCGTCTGGCAGCCAAAGCTGCCTGCAAATATATTGATGATGGAAAAGCTGAAGGAATCCGTGTTTCTGACGCTCAGATCAATCACCGTAAAGAACAGATCTACAAGCCTCTGGAAACTTATCGAGTTTATAGTAACGAAGTGGTCGCGGGTACCGTCAATCCCAACTTCATCAATCCAAAACAGGGTCTTGATCGTTTGCAGAAGCTGATGGATGAGTACTGCGGTGGTTTTGGCGTAAACTACATGACCAACGACAAGCTCCTGAACATCGGTCTCAAGAAAATGTACATCCTGGGGCAGGATCTGGAAAAAGTCGCTGCTTCAGATATACACGAGCTGTTGCGTGCATGGGAGCTGAAACATCGTTTCCTCACTTCTGAGAGTGTATTCCATCATACTCTGTTCCGTAAGGAGACACGTTGGCCGGGTTATTACTACCGAGGTGATGCAATGAAGCTGGATGATGAGAACTGGCACGTGCTGACTGTTTCTCGTCGTGACCCCAAGACAGGTGAGTACACGATGGAAAAGGCACCGCTTTATCACCTGGTAGGTGATATTGAGGACAAAGACTTGGCTAAACTGAAAGCAGAAGGTCACCACTAAGCAAATGCATGCCTGATTTTCCAGTTTTGTAAAATCAGGCTTGCGAAAATTTATCTGCTATAACTTGCTAGTATATTCAACGAGGACCGGCATATATTATGTTGGTCCTTTTTTTCTATATAGCGGGAAGCGTCTTCTCTATAGATACAATTATGAAACACTGAGTATGTGAGATATTTTTATGAACATTCTTGAAAAAACAGATGAAGAGATTCTGGCGTTGGCCAACCCGATGTGGGCTGATCTTATCAAATACTCGAATGAAGGAAACTACGGTGCTTTCACGCGTAATTTTTCGAGCTCTTTCATTGCGGGTGCAAATGAGGTTGAAATGGGTAAGCAGTTTGCGAGAAGCGACCTTGCTAAAAACCTGTCAGATGATTATTCGTATCTTGGCATGATACGCCGTGGAGAATATGTCACTGTTTTATATAAAGTGATAAACAAAAAGAATAAAAGTGAATGGCTGGGCAGACTGGTGCTGGGTTATGAAAGGGACAAGGTGAAAATCTTCGGCGCCACCCTGTTCTAAGAATACTTTAACATTATCAGGCCCTTCCAGTCATGTCAGATACAATTGAAGACGAAAAATTCGTTGAACTAAATTATAAAGTCATCGATAACAAAACCGGCGACATACTGGTTACCGTTGATTATCCCCTGGGTTATGTTCATGGTGTGAATGATGTGATGTCCGAGGAAGTGACCAAGGAACTGTATGGAAAAAAAGTTGGTGATATCATCGAAGTACCGGTAGACACGACAAAGTTGTACGGTGAGCGAGATGAATCACTGGTATTTACCGATCGTATCGAAAATGTCCCGGAAGAATATCGGGAAATCGGTATGACCATCACCATGGAAAATGAAAAGGGCGAGCCCAGGAATTTTATCGTCACCCGATTCGATGACAAGACATTGACTGTCGACGGCAATAATCCCCTTTGCGGCAGAGAAGTCACTTTCTTGCTGGAAGTCCAGTCCATACGTGATGCGACCGAAGAAGAGATCGAGCTGGGCGGAGCAGTCGGCGCCGATCCTGACTTGAATGAAATACTCGAACGAGCAAAATGAAATTCTCTACTATTTACTTGATTTATCCCGAGAACAGGGCTCTGGAGCGCGCAATAGCGAATTCCATAGGCATGCTGAGTACAGAGGTGGCCGCAGCGGCTGTTCCGGATACCAAAGTTGCTGTAGCGGATAATTTTCGTTTCACGAGGGGAAACTATGAGCAGCACCGGTTTAGTTCTAAGATTTTTGAGAGTTTACGCGAGGTGCTTGAAGCATCGCTTACCGAAACCTATCGCGTTCAGAAGCCATTAGCCTGGGCCGAGACCCAGAATCGTCTTGGAAATATTCTTGCAGCACTGGGACAGCAGCGGAGAGATGCTGAATTATTTGAGCGGGCCATTCATTGTTTTAGCAATGCACTAGAGGAGTTCAGTCAGGAAAACTCACCAATGGAATGGGCAGCTACACAATATAACCTGGGCACGGCTAACCAGACACTCGGTCGGTTACTTGATGCTACAAAGCCGATGAAAATCGCTGTAGATGCATATACCAATGCATTGCTGTTTTGGACGCGAGACAAGTCTCCGGAAGACTGGATGTTTACGATGCATCAGCTTGGAGATACTTTCCATGCGTACGGGAAACTGCTTAAGGGTAACCGAACTTTTCAAAAGTCCGTTGTTGCCTATAAAAATGCGCTTGCCGTACTAGATGCGGATAATTATGCATTGGAGTTAACCGCTACACATAATAACCGTGCTGCCGTTTTGCATCATCTCGGTGAGTCAGAAGAAAATGCTGATCGTCTAAAAGAAGCGATAAACTCATATGAAAAGTCATTGACGGTCAGTATGGAGCAGCAGCTGCCTATCCATTTGGCAGTTATCTGTCGAGTGAATAAGGCGACAGCACAGAATGTACTGGCAGAACTAACAAACGATACCGGGCTTGCAGATGAAGTGGCCGATGAGTTTGAGGTGATTATCGAATGCTTTTCGCATGCCCTTCAACCACTCTGTTTAAGGCATTGCGGGGAGCAGATGGATAAAGCAAGATCGCTGGCGCTTGCGACTAGCGCTAGTCGTTGACTGGGAGTTTAAGTTTGTCGGCTATAGAAAAAGCAGAAAAAAAGCGAGATCCGAACAATCCATGCCTGTTCTGCAAAGACCCGCGTGGTGTATCACTGGAGCATGAACTGGCGTACAGCGCGCGTGATACCTACGCGGTGAGCCCGGGCCATACCCTGGTTATCCCACGTCGCCATGTAGCAAGCTTTTTCGACCTGACGCCTGAAGAGGTCAATGCCTGCATGAGGCTGATCACCGAGGAACGTATGCGACTGGACGAGGAATTCAAGCCTGATGGTTACAACATCGGCGTTAACGTAGGACCGGCGGCCGGGCAAAGTGTATTCCATGTCCATATACACATCATTCCGCGCTACCAGGGTGATGTCGAGAATCCACAAGGGGGCGTGCGCCATGTGATTCCAAAGAAAGGACACTACACGCGCTAGATAGTATAATTTCGTCAGTTAAGTGGGAGGGGCTGGCAACGCTGTTGAAATTCCTCCCGTTTTCAACCAGTAAGGAGAAATGATTATGAGTGATGACAAGAAGCCTTTTACCCGTCCCAAGGTTCCAGATGGTCACGCATTCCACGTGACAACTCGTCAGAAAGAGATTACGCCAGGACAATTTTTTGTTGGCTATGAAACTACCTGGGAACCACACCAGAAAGAAGTTCCATACACCACTCCTAAGAAGCCCTAACTAGAGTATTTAATGCAATGAGCTGCGCGGCACTTTGATAGATAGTCGAAGGCCGCGCGGATTACTCTAAACAACTCAAGTCTGAATATAATTTATGGTAAGCACGCTTTTATAGCGTGCTTTTTTTAAAATACTGTACTATTAAAAGCTTAATTACGCTCAGAAAGCTGGTAATCCACATTAATAAAAGCGCCAATATCTGCCAAAAACCGAATCGTTCTGGCGCCGAAACCCACATCTGGACATGTTTCGCCTTTATCAACAGACAGCACCAGTTCTACGACGATTCTGGGGGATAAGTTGTGGCTTTTAATTACTTGCAGGATTTTTTCCTTGGCCGGTTCTATTTTTTTAATGATGATTTCCGTCATTTTATAAACGTCAACATTGTCCGTCATCGTTTCCGTTGATAGCTCCCATGAACTGATCACGGGTTTATCGAGAGCACTGCGCGCGCCGGATGCATCAACCGAGGTAGGTTCGATGCCAAGTAGAAGCGTGATGTCATCAGGATTAAAATGATAACCGCTTAGTGTGAAGTGGGCGCGTGCTTTATTCGGTGCCAAGTTGTTACCCTCATCAATTGATTGTAAATAGGACGAAAGATTATAGCGTATAGCAAAAATGCGGCAAATGCGCCGTCCCTACCTTTACCTCGGATAGCGTGTTTGCATTCTGCTTTAATTATTATAGTGCATAAATTTCTGGAAATTGATTACAATCAGTCTGCTGGATGAACAATATGGCATGGGTGTTGATTTCTCCCTTGTTACCTAATAAATGCGTCCGTAGCTCAGCTGGATAGAGCACCTGGCTTCGAACCAGGCGGTCGGGCGTTCGAATCGCTCCGGGCGCACCAATTTAGTATAAAACTGGGAACTCATGCTAATCGCAGCTATGTGCCAATAACAGATACTAAGCACAACGCATCGAAAATGCGTATAGGTAGAATTCCCCAAATGTTTCGGCTTGTGCATCTCTATTTTAGAATAAAATTAAGTCGGAACTGACTTAGCTCATTAGTCAAAATATATACCCGAAGTTTTTATTCCATGCCCAACACCACACCCATCGTATGGACTCTGATCTTTAGCGCTTGGCTAATCGTTACGGTGTCGACCCTGGGCGCGCTGTTTCTCGGCGAGGTGATGGGCTACACTCCCTGCATACTTTGCTGGTACCAGCGCATCGCGATGTTCCCACTGGTGATGGTGCTCGCCGCCGGGCTGTTCCCCTTAGACCCGCGTGTGGTAAGGTATGCCTTGCCGCTGGCGATGACGGGCTTGGGACTGGCTCTGTTTCATCTGGCGCTCACCGCTGGATGGATACCTGAGAACCTTAAGCCCTGCCAGCAGGGCGTGCCATGTTCCAACATCCCGGTAATCTGGTTCGGCTTCGTGACCATACCGCTCCTTTCCGTGCTTTCGTTCTCATTCATCACAGGCTTGCTACTGGCTGCCCACCTTAAAGGCTCCAAATGAAACAAAAAACCATCTTCATCGTTACCGCGATCATTCTGCTACTGGCCTTTGTCGCGGGTGCACTGTTCTATACCGGTCAGAAAGAGGAAGCAGCCAAGCAGCTTGCCGAAGCCAATCGTGCCGCGCTGGTGCGCATGAACTCGCCCATTTCGGGCAAGATCGATGCACCGGTGACCATCGTTGAATTTCTCGATCCGGCCTGCGAAACCTGCAGAGAGTTCTACCCGATGGTCAAGCAGATCATGGCTGCCAACCCTGAGAAGATACGCATCGTGCTGCGGTACGCTCCCTTTCACCCCGGTTCTGATAAGGTGGTTGCGATGCTTGAAGGTGCACGTCGTCAGGGGAAATTGTGGGTAGCACTCGAAACCTTACTGGATTATCAGCCTGACTGGACGCAGCATCACACGGCCAACGTGGAGGCGGCATGGCGGATTCTCAGCGGCATCGGTTTGAATATGGATCAGATGAACATAGACATGAACTCTACGGAGACTGCCAGCGTTATCGCACAAGACCTTGCTGATGCGAAGACGCTTAACGTCACCATGACACCAGAATTTTTCGTTAACGGCAAGCCGCTGCCGAGTTTTGGCTTTGAACAGTTGAAGGCACTTGTTGATCAGGCATTGGCAGATAGCAGCTCTCGGTAAGAGTCGATATGATCGATTCCCCATACCAGCAGTAGTGGGCTAGCTGAAAGCAAAACGCCAAGTTAGCATGACAGCCTTATAGTATCTGGATTATTTTTCCGACACTCAGTTGAACTAAAGCTAAGGGGAAATCGACTTGTAGGTTTACGTCACTGTGTCTTTCTACGAATGATGGTTTTGTGGCAGGTAATATTGACATGTGACGTAAGCGTTTCGTACCATCAGCAGCCATTCGCTGACTTGGATATATCAAGTAACTGGATTTACTCTGTTCACACTGATTCGTAACGACACATAGCGGATTAAAAAATAGTGAATTCAGATATCAGAGTTTTCTCGATGGGAAATGGCTTATGTTGGCCGTCAACACATAGTCTAATCTTTGATGAGTGACTAGCCATTTCAAAATGCTGAGCTCCACAACATCGATACCGAGTGTGACTGAAGCAAGATATCAAGCTGATCTACCTCAATCGAAACCAAGCCGGGTTGGAATGAAATATTTGTCCTTTCCCCCTTAAGCTCGAAACGTACAAGATCTAGCGCGGTATCGCGGATGTCATCATAAGTCCGTTGCCAGTGCGTGTTCATTGCACGGTCGGTTTCTTGTTGCGGTTTGGAATCAGAGGGTAACTGGAAGGATCTGCCGAGCCCTAATCCTATGGGTGCGCTATCCAGTGGTGGAGCAATTACAACACTTGCGCCAAGCTGGTAAGGGGGCAGAAAATCGGTGCCGGATTGGTTGAACTGGGTTTTTAGCAAATTAAGCTTTGGTGCAAAAAAGCCCTCTTCAGTCTCTGCGGCTTGCGCCATAGTCGCTAACCCAACGAGCACGAACAATAAACCAAGGCGAACCATAACCGCTCGAATAAAACAAGAACCATAAACGAAACTAAAAATATCACCACCCGTTTTATTGGTGAATCTGTCATTCTGGACAGTCGAACCACCAGTATGCGCGGATGGCGATAATGTAGTGCTGGTGACCATTGATATAGTTGGTAAAAGCTTAGCGTGTAACCTCGTTAACTGTTTCAAAGCTCTTCTAAATTTATTAAACATTAGGTGCATAATTGACCTTTGGACATAACCCCTACTAATTGTAAGCATATTACGTGCCAACCATTAAGTTATTGTTTTATATATAGATGCTTTGCATGAGCCTTCCCATTTCCTCAGAATCAGGGAAGTATTTTGTGTCTGGAATCCCATTTTCGAGAGTTATTGAATTACCAAGATTTTCACATATCAAAGTTATAATTATCAGTGACCGGTTTACGGCAGGCAGTTCGCAGTAATGAATTCACCCTACGTGCTATAAGCAGTCCCTCAGTAACTCCCCCCAATAATGAATTTAGTGATAGATTTCCGTTGCGGCTTCTTTCCGTACTATTAATGCATAAGAGGACAGGCAAAACAAAGGGGTATCCAATGGATGAATCAGTTGCTAAAAATAAGCACGCCTTACTATTTTTAAAAGTACTGACCGGCGGGTCTGTCTTATAAATGTTAGTGCTCAAGAGAGGGACATGAGTAAATATAAAAGACGCCTTATCTACTTGCTGCTCATTCAGCTGGTATTAACATTAGTCCATGTTGCATTACGCGAACCGCAAGAAGTTAATGAGGGTGCTTTTACTTCGCCTTTTCACTTCTGGCTTGCGTTGTGGTTCGGCGTCTTTGTTGTCCTTTATGCTTTCTCGTTGCGGTGTCAAAATACTGGCTGCCGCAAAATGCAGGTGTTTCGTGGGTACTCGGTGTTCGATCTAAGATGGCCAGAAGGAAAATGTTATTCTTGTGGCACTCCTATATCGGCGGTGTATAAAAATGGCCGTCCAGTCGAGCCCTAACCTGGCAGTCAAGCGGAACTCCGCCACTGCATGGCTTCGCCCCTTACTTTTACGTTAGTGCCCATTCATTCACCCTTGGATTCACCATGCCCGATCCAGAAATACCTGTCGCAATTGTCGCGCTGAACGCTCCACCTCGAACCCAGCCTTCAAATTACCCAGTGCCGTATGCCTCCCGCATGGCCGGGAGAGAAAAGCGACCGCTTGGCGACTTGTTTGGTTTGTCGAATTTCGGCGTCAACCTCACTCGCCTTGTTTCAGGAGCCGGTTCCGCCCTTCGTCACGCGCATTCCAAACAAGATGAGTTTCTCTACGTCTTGGAGGGTTACCCTGTACTTATTACCGATCAAGGCGAGACATCCCTTACTCCGGGCATGTGCGCGGGATTAAAAGCCGGTAGCGGAAATGCTCATCAACTCGTCAACCGAACAAACGAAGATGTCCTCTATCTAGAAATTGGCGACCGTTCGGCAGGAGATTCCGTCACTTATCCTGACGACGACTTGAAAGCCGTTCTTGGCAGCGACGGTAACTGGCAGTTCGTCCGCAAAGATGGAACACCATATTGAAATCCTTGGATTCGTCAGTGTGCGGTAGTTCAAACGTTGAGCGCCCTTTTCTAGAAAATCGAACGGCCGCTATGTGTCGGGAGTCGCACTTGGTGAACGACTGCTTCCGGGCGATGAATTGAGTTGGTTGTAGCTCATTTTTTGCCAGAAACAGTCGACTGAAACGTCGAACCTACTGTATGAGTCCTTTATACAAGAACAAGGAATAGACACCGATAAGGCCAAAGCCGACCATGCGTGGAACTCTTCCAAAAATGGTGATAGACAGGAAATGTACTGCCCCGGCACCCAATATGACAAAGGCTCCCATTTGAAAGAAATCAGGAACCTGAATGGGATTGAATACTGCGAACAGACCTATGCTCATCGGGATGCAGATATGTCCATCACCAATTTGTGAACTTATGACGATATCCTGCCTGCCGATACGTGTGTAATATATCGCTAGGAAGGCATTGGGTACGACCATCAACAGACCGCTGAACCAACCCAGCTTGGCAAAGCTCAGATACGGACTATTGCTAGTTGTGACCCACTCCACAAGATGGTCGACCGAGAAGTAGATGCAGTAGGCACTAGCTCCGAGCAGTAAGATATCGATCAGGAGCGACCAGTGGAACGATTTTTCCTTGCGGATGTTGTCCTTGAGCACTTCGAACACGTGCAACACCTGCCAGAACATGAACAGTCCGACCAACACCAGACCATCATAGAAGTCCAGTACTCCGTCTTTGGCCAAGGCCCAGAGCGTCCCGGTGAACATGAACAATGCGATCAGGGTGAACAGCAGATTCAGCCGGTTGATACGCTGAAATTCCGCATGTAACTTGGCTTGCCGCCTTGAGGAGCCTTTTTGAATCACAGCAGCCGAAGCAAAGATGGCGGCCACGCCAAGGATCAACGTCAGGTTGGTGGCATTGTTGACGAGGCTGTTCTCGATGACAAATCCGCCATTACTTGGTGCACTGCTCATGACAAAGGCAAAGACGAGATTCGCGAATCCAGAGCAGTATGGCATTATCAGCGTACCTAAGACAGTACCTTCGAAACCCTTGCTCTCCATCGAATGTAGACGCCAGATCATCATCAAGCTTGCTGCCAAGAACAATACAAGCAGGGTCGATGGGTGGACAAGATATCCCTGGATAGTTTCGATTGAGATACTCACGGCTGATATGATCGAATTTGTTTCGTGATTCTACCTTGCCGAGGGAAATTCTTGCGCGAAGAAATTTGAGTTATGCATTTCACAGTGACTTCTGGTGAGTGCTTTCCTTGTCCGCTTTAGGTAAAATGTTTGCCTACTTATAAATCGGGTTACCATGAAAAACAATCTTAATCTTCAGGCTAATGAGGCAGCAAAGCGCATCGTTCGCTATTTCCAGGCCAATGGGTTTGCAGGTATGTCCGAGGCGCTCATCATCCGGATACACATGAAGGGGGGTAACAGAACTGAGATAGACGCGGCTTTTGAGGCGGCACATGAACAAGAGCTTTCGCCCCCTGTGCAGCAGTATTTTGAGATACGCGCCTTCGGGCACTACTCTGATTCTCGCAGCTTTGCCGAAGCAAAATCAGCCATTCAATCCGATTTTACTGAAGCACTACGCTATGAGGTTCCAAGGGTGTTCTTCGATCCGGCCCCAGTCGTGATTGATGATGCGATGGCGACCGGTTCCAAATACGACGTTCTGATGAAGATCACAGACAATGTTGATGGATATGCTATGGGTATTCTTCTGAATGATCCAGACGCATCGTTCCTTGAATATATCGGGACTCGCCACGGAGAAGAATGGCAACAAATTATGGGTAATTTTGAAATCAAGACATCAGCTTTAGCTTCTGAAATTATGCTGTTCTGAAGAAGAGATTAAATCGACCCTTAGACCTCAGCGGATTATCTTGGCAGAACGACTTTAGAGAACTTTACCTAGCGAGATTGAAAGTTAGAAGTCGACCACGCGCTACCGAAAACAATATGTCGTCAGCTCCACGTCACCAGTATCCGCTTTCCGGAAATCTGATTATCCAATTTGATTGCAAAGCACCAATTCACGCTTTCAGGTAATCTATTGCGTATATTGAAGTACCACTCGATGCCAGAATCTGAACTTCAGATATAGATCCTTTTGGATTATCAGTGTTATAAAATCATGTCTGAACGGATCTGTCATATGCATAATTGTTAGGTTCCTAATGGCCATACCCACCCGCAAAGATCAAAGCGTATGGCGATGTGCGTTGCCTTGGTTAATGGCCTCCCTTCTAGTTCTGCAGTGCGGTTGCGCCAACACCGTGGCACTGCCCGTGCCATCTCAGTCGGAACGCGATAAGTTCGGCGAACTGGCTATTGTTCCTGTGCGCTATATTCCTCAGTCAAATTTCCTCATCAACTGGCGCCACAAGTCGGGTGCCAGCGTAAAACAGGCCGCACTAACAGCGGGTGGAGGAACGGCGACCACTACGTTTGTTGCTGCGGCCGCCTCACCCATAGCGGCTCCAGTCATAATTCTGACCGGCATTATCGGATCGGGAGCCATGGCTGTAGTGGACGCCGAGCGTACATCCAAGGGTACAGTGTCTGCCACTACGGCATTGGATATAGAGTCCGCCATCAGTAAGGCGGTCACCGGACTAGATGTGCAGAAAACATTTGCCGAACATCTCTCGTCAATGCTCAACAAGGATACAAGGAGGCGGTTCATAATCGTAGATCAGGCAGGGCCTGATAAGCCGGAAGAACATCCCGACTACGCACAACTGCGCGACGATGGGATAGACACCGTCATCGAGGTCGCCATCAAAGAAATCGGCTTAGACGGTTGCATAATGAACAACTGGGAATGTCGTCCTCCGCATACACTCCACTTCTTCATGAATGCGCATGCACGGCTGGTGCGCGTAGCGGAAGGAACAACACCTTTCGAGTGGCAGCTTGATTACAAGAGTGGGCCACACGAGCTAACTAAGTGGCTAGCTGACGGCGGTCGGGTGCTAGGCGAGGAAATCGAGCAGGCATATCGCGATCTCGCCGAGCGAATCTACGACGAAGCGTTTCTTATCACCCCAATCGCGCTGCCTATTGTCTCTAATATCTGGGAAGAAAGGTGTTGGATAGAGCCGCTCTCACCATCACGCACCAACACACTACAGCCGACGCTATACTGGACCAGATTCCCAAGCGAAATTATCCAACAGAAACTCGTTCCCGAGGTACTGCAAAAGATCAGTAACGTAACCTATGACCTTAGGATCTGGGACGAGGACGTTGATCAGCGGAATCGCCCTTGGCATCTGCAATGGCGAAACCGGCTCATCTATGAGCGCACAAGCCTTGCGGCCCCGCAGCACGCTCTGGAAATCGCACTCTCCCCTGCCAGCCGTTATTACTGGTCAGTGCGCGCGCGATTTGTAGTCGATGGCCAGATTATGGTCACACGCTGGATGCGTCAAAGCGGCTGCTACTCATCCGACATGCTGCTTGGCTACTATGTCTTCAACACGCCAGAGTAGAGTTGATCAGAGTCATCCGATTATCACGCTTTGGTTGTTTAGTTATCCATATCGATTATTGAAAATAGCGACGCCACATAAATGTGGCGTCTTGTGTCGGCATAAGGGATGCCGCATAGGCCAGTCATAGAATACTGACGCGGGTAATGAATCATAGTGAATTAATCATTGAATGGTCGATAGGCGTCTCCCATTAACAACTAGCTTCTCAGGTCCTATTAACAAAACTACACGTATTTTATACGCTTAATTTCGGATAAATTCAAGAATATATTGAAGAAGTATTCCCCCATGTCAGGCGACTTCTTGGTGCCAAAATCGGGCGGTTGAGGTTAGTTTATATCCAGTCAATCTTCAAATATCTAGACCGTTTAGCATATTGACCATAATGCTGAAAAAGCGCATTGTGTAACAAGTATTTTGTTTTTGTACCGCAAGGTCTGTTTAATCACTATCTAAGGGGGAAATCATGGGAACATTGAAAAGTATCAAGGGTAGCGTAAAAAATGCCGGACGCAAAATAAGTAAGACCGCCAAAGGAGTGTCCTCCACTGAAAAAAAAGTTGAAAAATCCGCTAAAAAAGCGATTGCAACTGCCAAGAAGAAGATAAGTAAGGCCGCCAAAGGAGTATCCGCAACTGAAAAGAAAGTTGAAAAATCCGCTAAAAAAGCGATTGCAACTGCCAAGAAGAAGATAAGTAAGGCCGCCAGCAACGTTGTCACCACTTCCAAAAAAGTGGCTACCTCTACTAAGAATGTAAAAAATACTGGCAAAAATGCAGCTAAACCTGCTAACAAAAAAGTAGTGCCAAAGCCGAAGACAGCTTGACGAACCATCAACCATCCGCAAAGTTACGTGGCCTGCATATCGTAAATTTCTGCTATGCAGCGATATGAATCATGGAACAGCTACCGACTAATTTCCGGCTGCCAATTGGGCGAAATGACATTCTACTTCGTGCCAGTGGTTGATTTAGTAGATAAGTAGAACAAACTTAGCTTGATATCAATTTTCACTATTAGGGAGCTCAATCTGGCATATATGTCAAATGGTGTTATTGTATGTGTAAGTTGTGATGGCGCACAGGCCAGGCTATAACCTTAGATTCCGAATTGCGAAAAATTATTGCTAATTCATTGCGATGGAGGAGAGTATGTATATAAGACGTTTTGCACTATTTGCACTTATCACTTTGGGACTGTTCACCTCTCTGGGCTACGCAGCGGATGCTCCACAGCAAGCAGCTTCAGCATCTGCGTTCGAGGTGATACCACCCAATAAAGACAGTGACCTCCGCATATTTTATGCAGATGGCAAGATTGTCAATGGCACTCCTGCTCTAGAGAAGATGAACAGTGATGCAAGCCTTACCTTGTGGCTCGCGGGCAACCAGTTTTTTGCAATGGAAGATGTAATCAACGCATTTCAGAAAGCACAGCCCGAAGTTGGCAACATCGCGGTGATTACATTACCCCCTGGCATCATCCTTAACGCGATTAATAAAGGTGGGTGGAATTATGAAGGCAAGGACTACGCGATGCAGCCTGATATCTACGCCTCGGTTGATCTAGGGCACCTTAAGACCCTCAAGGGAAAGGGTACGATGGATACATACATGATATATATCCATAACGCATTGGAACTGATGGTGGCAAAAGGCAATCCCAAGAACATCAAGGGCATCGATGACATGGCGAGAGAAGACCTGAAGATCATGCTTCCAAACCCTCTTACTGAAGGCATCATGAAGTTCTACGCTAAGAAGGTGCTGCAGAATCACAACCTTTGGGACAAGCTTTCAGGCGGTAAGGAATGCAAGTCCTGCGACCCGACACCCAATGTGCACTTCACTTCAGTGCATCACCGCGAGATTCCAGACGGCCTTAAAGCCGGCACGGTGGATGTCGGCATCGTTTGGGCGACCGAGACCATGAACGCCCTTAAAGAGGGTCATGCAATCGACGCGATCAAATTGCCCCCAGAAGACAGCCTGATCAACGAAGTGTCCTACGCTATCGGCACACTGACATCCAGCACGCATAAGGAAGCTGCGAAAAAGTACTTGTCTTTCCTCCAATCCGACAGCGGCCAGAATGCCTATGCGAAATTCGGATTCATCAACGCATCCAAGGACGATCTTGAAACAAAGTCCATACCTTGATTTCACGTGTTATGCAAAAATGGACGGCTTCGGCCGTCCATTCTTTTCACAATCAGACCTTGAGTAAGGCAAGAAGTGCTTTATGCAACAATCTGTATCAAGGAATATTGAACGACTACTTTCCGGCTAATGTAACGCCGTATATACATGCTGCTTCATGCCAAAAGACGCCCTTCAATTCTGCGAACCCTGATGAACGTACTGAATTTCCGACGCCGGTGTCCCAAATCTCGTAGCTGTCAGGCTGTATTACATTGGACTTCGGGCGTAGCCGATCGACAGTCGGTTATTGGTTGACTCCCAACTACTGCGCAGTCTTCTCAGTTCGACCCAAAGCACGATCAGCGCGACGACGATTGATTGTTGTTTCGACTTTGGCTGTGCGACGATCAGACAGACCAGCACGGCTGATCAATTCATTCCAAACAACGTCGCTCTCTTCTGACCTGAAGCGTACATACAATGCCACTTCCTCAGGAAAGGCGCCGCGACACCCAAGGCGTTCGAGATAGTGTGTGCCTATACCAGAGGCGTTATCAGCCTCCCAAGCACGCATGATAGCCTGCCACAATGCTCTCTCGAATGGTTCATCCTCTTCGTCAAAACCGTACTGCCATTTTAAGAACGACGCTTCAGCTGAAGATAGTTCTGTGCTGCGAAACCTTATGCTCATAGCTCCTCCAAGCGAACATTGCGCGACGCAAATCAGCCGACACCGGCAGGCTAACAATACCACGGACCGCGGGATCTTTGTGCTGCAGAATTTCTGGCTTATCTACCGCCATATTTGCAAACCGCATGCAACTCCGGGAGGACCAGACGTTAATTAGGGTCAACCATCTCAGATGACTTATCACTTATAGCCTCATTAGACACAAACCCGGACGTCATGTTCTTAGATTAACCCCATAAATCAGCCAGTTGTAAAGCACTAGACGCCTACCTGTCAGTCACTCATTTTGAAACCATTATTCAGTCTTGGTCTAATGAAAATTAAGCGAATATTTACAAGTTACGATTTAAATCAATAAAGATCATATGATTTTGTGAGAAACTTCTACATCATTTGTGAAAGGTAAGAGCCCAATCTCATGTCAGCAGTAAGGATATGCTCAGTTAACCAACGCTCCAGAAACACAATATCTTTATCCGACACAGGTTTGTCTGCTTGGAGAATTTCCTTTTGGAGATTTTTAGCGGTATTAATTAGCTCCTGGTGCTCCGCCTTGTGTTCTTTTTGTCCCTCATAACCGTGCTTTAGCATTAAGCGCTCCTCATGACTAAAGTGCCAGACAGTACAATTAATTAACTCTTCCAAAACCGCTGCCAGATAATCCGGAGATTCACCAGTAGTTACAGAATGATTAAGTGTATTGAAAATATTCAATAGCTTACGGTGATCCTCATCGATTTCATCGACAGCAACACTTAATACGTCACTCCAAACTATATTTTTCACAAGAAATCTCCTGTTCAAAAAACAAACCCAGTGCGGGTATGAATATCTTTAGGGTTGCAATTACTCCTGCATTAGCTGCTGAATCTGCATTGCAACTTCGGGATGATCAAATTCACGCCCACCGATAGCACGAAAGCGAATGTTTCCCTTCTTGTCTATAAGATAAGTAGTTGGCAAGCCCTGTACCTGAAAAGCACGAGATACGGCACTGTCCTTATCGAATAAAATGGTGAATGTTGGGTCCACTTCTAGCTCACCTGTGAACGCAAATACATGGTCACCGTCTTCCATTTGATTAACTGCAAGCACGACAAAATCTCTGCCTTTGAAGTTTTGGTGCAGGCGTTCCATTGAGGGCATTTCTCTTCGGCAAGGCGGGCACCAAGTAGCCCAGAAATTCAACAATATTACCTTGCCGCGATAGTCCTTTAAACTGAATTTTCTTGCATCCATGTCTTCAAGCGTAAAGTCTGGCGCAAGCGTGGGTTTTGATATGGCGGTTAACATGTAGCCCAACTTAGGTTGTTGACGTTCAGCAGCTTGTGCTGAAAACATCGTCAAGCAGCATATAAACAATGTTAGGAATTTTAGTCGCATAAAGATTTGTGTTGTCGTACTGGGAACTGTCATTGTGCGTTCAGGTTTGTTGAAAGGTTAGCAGGTGCGCAGCTCATGTTTTCAATTATCCCTTGGTGTTGAATGCCGTCTAGTGTCCAAGTGTAAATAAAATCAAATTTTTCATTTCTGTCCAATTGTATGGTGGTAAAACCCTGCTGCCAGTCACCAACTCCAAAGTCACCACTTTCTGGAAGCAAAGTCCAAGAAAAATTTATGCCCACTTTACGCCATTCTTCGAGCCACTGAGCTTTAGTTTTGACAGGATAAGTTTTACCGTTTTTATCGATATAACGCCAGTCAGCCACACGATAACTTAAATGCTGCTGTGAAGTGTTCTGGATAATACTACCAAAAATACAGTAATCAGCGATTCTCTCTACCTCCTCCGGAGGGAAACCATGATTGCTATATATAGCACGAACAAAGTCAGGTATCAGTTGAATGAGTTCTATGCTAAATCCGTTGTCCTTTGAAATCCACGTCACCAGGCCACTTATATTGTTTTCGTGTAGGGTGACTTCTGCTGCTTGTATCTGTGTGTATAGCAGGCACAAACAACAAATATTCATTAGCTTGGAGTTGATTAATCTTTTAGTCATGCTTTGTTTTGTCCAATAATGGCCTTCTACCTAATCATGCATTTTGCTTACCAAATATGGATGATAATACGTTCTGGAGCCAATGACTGTTCTTCGCTTACAACAACAAAGGCGTTTATCTATTGAATTCCTGAAAGGAGACATTCAGTTTTCTTATAATCTAAGTTGATTTGCGTAAAGCGAATCAGAGCATTGAAGAAAAAAGTGTCGCAATACCCAAAAAGGAAAAGAATCCGACGACATCAGTGACTGTGGTCAGAATGATTGAGGAAGACTGTGCAGGGTCCTGGCCAAATCGCTGCAGCAATATCGGAACGAGCGCTCCCGCAAAACCCGCGGCAACCATTGAAATAACCATTGCGGCAGCAATCACCATCACCAACCCAATAGACCGGCTCCAGATGAACACACCAATTGCAGTAGTTGCGGCTACCGCGAGTCCATTCATCAACCCGACATTAACTTCCTTGAATACGACTTTCGGCCAATGGCGCAAGCTGATTTCTCGTAACACAAGTCCACGCATCGTCACTGCAAGTGCCTGTGCGCCTGCATTCCCAGACTGGCCAGCGACTACAGGAAGCAGCACCGCAAGTGCGGTGTACTTGGCAATCGTACCTTCGAACAGACCAACAACGGACGCTGCGAGAAAGGCGGTAAGGAGATTAATCTGCAACCAGGGCAGCCGCTTAGCCACCGAAAAAGTAGCAGACGAAAGAGCGCGTTCATCACGGCTCGCGCCAACCATAGTCTGAATATCCAGCGTAGTCTCTTGCTGCACTGCATTTGCAAACTTAGATTGGCGGATGAAACCAACCAGTCGACCATCGAAGTCGACCACTGGCAGGTCGGATGTCGTGTCCTGTTGCATTTTTTCCACCACATCTTCGCGGGGATCAGTATCCTTTACAGCGTCCGTAATCCTATGCGCGATTCGCGTAAGCATCTCATCTGGGTCAGCGAGTGCCAGATCTTGGATGTCAACACGGCCTTCTAGGCGACCATCATCATCAACCAGATACAACTCACGCAGTCCTCTCCGTTGTGTCTGGCGCAACCGAACCAAGGCTTCGTGTACAGTCAACTCGCCCCGGAATGCTAGTACGCGAGGATCCATCAACTGGCCGGCAGAGTCGGGCAGATACTCCATCAATGTGCGAATTTCTGCTGCGACTTGCGTACTCAGCATCCCCTTGTAATGCTCTCGTTCAGCCTCATCGAGTCGATTAAGCAGCGCTGCGCTTCGCGACGGCTCCAACTCGGCAAGAAGCTCTGCGGCGCGCTGTTCGGGCAATAGGGTGAACACGGCCTGCTCCACATCGGTGGCAAGACTGAGCCATACCGGCACCATAGCCTGTAACGGTTGCATCGCAAGCAATACACTCGCTTCATGTGGCAGCATCGCTTCGATGCGCTGTGCAGCCTCGCGCGGATAGTCGAGCATAAAGCGCAAATTGAGGGCAGAGACTGCCGCTTGGGCATCGGTGTTCATGATTCGCCCTCGTGTCGTTTTACCGGAAGCATTCCAACCAGTGCCTGGATCAAGGCAGATACACTTAGCCAATAGGCACTTGTGATACTTACGAGCGTGTCCTCAGATTTGTCCGATGTCAGGGTAGACCGTTCTAGTGAAAGCGCCCTCAATAACGCAGCGTGTGTAAATGCGCCAACGAACCTGTCGTCATGCTCGACGACAGGCAGAGTCGAAGCAGAGAGCCAACCCTGATGATCAGTTAGCCCATTAAGAGGAGACTGTGCTGGCAGCCGATGCCTGCATGGCCTGACCTGTCTTCCCAAAGAACTCCTAGGATTTGCGCGTAACAAGTCAGCAAGCTCGACATAGCCGAGCAGACACTGGTTGCGGTCGATAACAAAGGGGTCTGCAATCATCGCCTCGTCAGTTCGGCGAACACGTTCAAGAGATTCGCCTACCGTCATATCGGCTGGCAATGCAAGCGCGCGCGGATCCATCCAGGCACCGACGGTGTCTTCCGGATAGCCGAGCAGTAACTCGTAAGCGAGGGTAAGTGTGGTCGGCAACTGTGCCAGTAATAGTGCCCTGCGTTCGGCACCAAAGTAACGGATCAGCGCGACCCCAGATTGCGCACCGGTACCACGCAAAAGTCCAGCTATCTCGACATCATCTAATTGCTCGAGGCAGCGCGCACCAGCGAATGGAAGCATCTGGCGCAGAACGGGGGATGCGAGTCGTACCGGTACAGACTTCAATAGCGCACCTGCCTCAGTGGCAGCGAGACGTTCAAGAACCCTCGCCGCATCTGCCGGATGTGCCTCCAGAAATGCGTAGCTAAGTGCTTCGGTGCTAGCCATCACGCTTCCCGTTCATTAACAGAACGATAGTCTGCTCATTGAATGACTTCGCTGGAATACTCGCACGTCCTTCAGCAGTTTCGATCACAACCGCAGTTTCGGTCAGTTCAAGTATCCTCCCCTCGTTCCCAGCAACACGAACATGTTGCCCGATGCTATAACGCTGACGCAAGTAGTGCGCTCCGATCAGGTTGGCAACATACTCACGCGCACCGATACTGAGCGCAAGAGCAACGGCTCCTACGAGAGATATTCCAGCTACAGCAGCTAAAATGACAAGGAAGGTCACCTTGATGCCGACCTGCTCTGCCCCGACGAGGATGGCTGTAATGAGGATTCCTGCCTGCACCACACGACCAATCAATGCTCGCTGGCGTTCACCAGCACTCGCAGCTGCAGCCTCCACCACCTCGCGTGCCAACCTGCTTACCAAAAATCCAGCAATGATGATGAGTGCGCCGACAAAAACTGTCGGCAGATAGTCGACTACGCGGGAAAGCCATGCTGTAAAGGTATTCAGTCCCAAGACTTGAGTTGCCGCAGTTAGAAAGAACAACACCACAACCCAAAAAACCACGCTTCCAAAAATTTTCGCGGAAGCACTCGGTATGTGAACTGCCAATGCGCCGCGGCCGGTTGAAATACGAGCCAACGCCCGCTCGCCTAGCAGTGTTAAACGTACTGCGGTCGCACGCAATACATGTGCAATGAGCCAACCCACCAGCAACAAAAGGAATGCGCCGAGAACGTTCGGCAGATAGAGCGCAAGCCGCTCAACTGTCTGGTTAAGAACGCCAGCTAGCGCGTCACTCCATCGCGTGAATATTTCCATCCGCTATCTCCATGAGGCGCATCTGGTAGATGAACTTACCAAATCGGGTTAACTAACTAATACTTGAAGAATATTACTGCTAATCAGGTCTCATTACAGCGAATCTTGAAATCGGTGCGGACAAAAGTATTAAGCCAAAATCAAGCAGCTTCGCTGTCAGTTACATCCCTGTACCATTTCAACTGAGCCTAGTATGTCTTCTGACACAAATGAAGTCTAGTCGTCATCTGATATAAATCAGAACGAAATCAATAAAGCAGTGATCGGTGAATTCTCTAACACCCTGATCTCTACGTTGGAAGTTATTTTCAAGGGAAAATTGTGGCTCTTGATTTTGCCAGTAAGATGTATTTCATTTACCAAAATCTTTTGCTAACTTTAGGATTTCAAGCGGCAAAAATTACGATCAACATCAATTTTTACTCGGGAGGCCATACTCATCGATCTTAATAATACGTGGCAATTCGATAATCTATCGCTAGCTAGTTTGTATAGGTTCAATTGATGGGTTTGAAATACAGGGAGATTTTGTCACGCTCATTTGGTATTGCCGCTCACATCAATTCAACATTGGACGAATAAACTGTCATGTAACAACCTTCATGGCAGCGTCACCTGAGCTGGAACGCCGGCGCGCAAAGGCGACGTGCTTGTGAAAAGCACATCGACAGGATAGGCAAATGCGTCATTGATCTTGATTGGCTCTAGGCCTAGAGTTTTGATATTCCCTGTATAACTTGCTCCAGCAGCCGTCAATGCCACCTTCTGGCCTTTTGTCAACTTTTCAAGCTGGGATAATGAAAGATGCATTCGCGCAATCATTTCACCTGATTTTGCAAGTGTCAGCAGCATCTGTGGTTGCAAGCCGACCGCAACACTTTGACCAGGCTCAGCCTGGCGAAGAACAACAACAGCATCAAAAGGTGCACGTAAAGAGGCGTCCGCCAGAATTTTCTGATTCTGTAACAAACGAGCTTTCGCCTCGGAAAGCGTGGATTGGCTTATTGCTAGCCTTAGCTTGGCCTGATCCAAGTCAGTTGTTGAAACAATGGTCCGCTCGTACAGTTCCTTCACGCGACCCAACTCTTTTTCTGCTTCAGCCAATTCTGCTTCCATTCTGGTTAATTCAGATTGACTCTCGGCGACTTTGGCACGAAAAGTAGTAGTGTCCAATGACAGCAAAACCTCACCCCTTTTTACCTTGCCGCCGACCTCAACATTGACTGACTTTATTACACCTGATACTGGGGTAGAGAGCTCAACTCTATGAGACCATTCCAATGTCGCCTGAATATCTGCAGCCCAAACTGCTTGTGTTGCAAATGCTATAAAGCAGAAAAATATCCATTTATTCATTTCCATTCCCTTTATATTTTTCGTGCTCACCCAAAGGCACTCCCAACAATGCCTCCAAACGCGCGAAGCTCAATGCAAGTTGGTATTCGATTTGGCGAGAACGCATATGAGCTTCTGCGGTTCCTGCCATGGAGGTACCCAGATTACTCTTGAGTTCAAGTTCATAGAGTCCGCGACTGCGCTCAAGTAGCAGGTCGCGATAATCAACAAATTTACTTGCAGCATTACGTGCAGCACTCTGCAACTGGGTAATTTCCAGGTAGCTCTCCAACAAAGCCTGAGTCAGTTCCAATTTCAGCTTTTCAGTACCTGCCTGCAGCTTATTGAACTGTGCCACTTCACGCGCAACGCGTGAATCCGAACGTTTGCCCTGGTACAACGACCAAGACAATATGAGGCCTGCACTCAAGTTATCTCTAGTAGCGGCAATGCGACTGTAATCGGCGGCTTGTAATTCGGCATCTAGAATGGGACCATTTTCTGCACGCAGCGATTCGATACGCTTTTGCGAGGCTGACAACATATCCTGTTGAGCGTTAAGGCGAGAATTATTGCTCAACAAAATGGGGAGCAGCGTCTCATAATCAGGCAATGTACGCTGATTGCCAGAAAGCAATGGGTCTTGGAGTTCACGAGGTAAATCGTTAGGACGATTCATGGCATTAGCCAGTAAAGCTCGAGTAAGGCGCTGACTCTGGGCACTGGCATTGCGTTTTTCAACAGTGTCCCGATAGCGTGTATCAAGCTCTGCCAGTTCAATGCTGGATATCTGCCCTAGCTCAAATCGATCTAACCCCTGTTGGTAACTGGTGTAATACACCGATGTCAATTCGCTCTCCACGGTGTTCCTCATGTCTGCCAGCAGTACGTCGAAATAGCGAGTCATGATGTCCAACCGTCGGCTGCTAAGCATGGTGGTAAGATCGGCTTCGCGTGCATTCAACTCATATTGAGCAGCAAGCTCGGCATTGCTGCTGCGCCCGAAATCATAGAGTGTTTTACGTGCTGTAAGACGAACGCTATTGTCGCTGGCAATGGCTGGACCACCAAAGGTCGGGTGTCCACTGCGCAATATCCCTTCAAAATTGATGCTGGCATCTTGACGCGAATTTGCGATATCCTGGTCTGCGAGTGCTCTTTCTCGATCAGCCTGAGCCAGCATCAAATCAGGATGCGAAGATTCTGCTGTAGCTAAGGCAGCCTCAAGTGTCAACGGATTGGCATACCCTGAAACAGATGTTGCTGAAAGGTATAACAAGCAGCAAAAAAGCTTCAAATATAGCTTGCGCAGAACACATCTCATTTCGCTAGATTTTTCTTGTACACAGCAAATGAAGTGCTTTTACATGCGCCATCAACGACACATTTACCAAGCAACATGAATTCATCTACGTTCTTAGCCGTTCCTGGAAAGCGTGTAACCAGATTTCCATCCAGATCAAAAAAATCAAATACAGGTGTTCCGTATACACGATGCTCTACGCTAAAGGCTTTTTCGGTAGTTTCATTGCCAGTGAAATCTACCATAGGAATACTGCCGCGAATATCGAGTAGGAAAATCAGGAAGTGCTTGTGAAAGTAGTCTTGCACTTCGCTCTGGTTGAGGATCGTGTTTTTCATGCGTAAACAGAAGGGACAACCCTCCTGCTCGAACATGATCAGAATACCTGCTTTGCCATCTTTCTTGGCAGTAGCCAACTCTTCCTTGAAGTCTCCCATTTTCATATCAAAGAAGTGTTGCTCTGCATCACGGGTTTCAGCAAACACAGTCCCAATGCAGAGCATGAACAATAACACCGAAGCAAAGATTTTCATGGCGAGTCCCTATCCAGTCCAACTAGTGCGATTGTAATGTTTGCTTATTCGAAACAAAATAGTAAGTTTTGTTCCGGAAATCAAATTCAAAGCAACTCTGGGGATACAAATAAATAATTAGGGCAAGATTAATACTATTGTCCCAGCGACAATGAGAATCCCGCCGATTATCAGCTTGTAAGTTACAGGTTCTCCTAGAATTAATACGCCCAACACCATTGCAAAAGCAACACTCAACTTGTCAACCGGTGCAACTAGTGAGGCTGGAGCCAACTGTAGTGCCCTGTAATACAGCAACCATGAGAATCCGGTCGCAATTCCAGAAAGTACCAAAAACATAACCGGTCGAAATTCCAAAGGCTTGCTTGGGAAGCGCCATTCTCCCTGAAAACTAACAATTGCCGCAGTTATCATCAAAATGACGATAGTGCGGATCAATGTTGCCAGATTTGAATTGAGCCCTTCTACACCCAGTTTTCCAAAAATAGCTGTTAACCCCGCGAAAAACGCCGATCCTACTGCAAGAATTTTCCAAGACATTAATTTCTCCCCAACAGCAAAATTTGAGAACAGTGCGTAGTTAAACGCTAGCATTCTCCCTGCGCAATTGAAAGCATTTATCAGTGTTTACCAAACATTCTATGTTCATAGATGGCCCATTGACAGCCTTCTCAAACACCATTTGACGATGTTGTTCATCTACAGCATCTATATTACTATTTTTTATAACAATGTAACCATTAAGTATTTTACTGGTATATGCATTGCCACTAGACTGCACAACATCAAATCGGGATTGATCATTTGATCAAACAATTATTATGAATTCCAAAGGAGATAATCATATGCCTAAGCTAATCAAGAATGGTCGCATCGTATCCGATGAATGGAAGACGCTGACTCTCGCAGATGGAGAGTCGCCGCAAAGCGTCAAACTCCCTGTCGGACCAGTATTGGTACCTTTATCGGTATGGAAGACACGTCGTACAGAACTGATACACAGAGAATATGAACACGGCTGGCCGCTTGGGATCTGGTTGGCTGCTGAAGAAGGCCCTGAATTGATCGAGCATGACATCGATGACTTCACGGTAATAGCGGTAAAGTTCGACAAATTCAGCGATGGCAAGAGCTACATGACTGCACTCAAATTACGTGAGCAACATCGCTACTCAGGAGAGTTGCGGGCAATCGGGGATGTGCCAAACGATTTGCTGACATATCGACACCAGGTAGGGTTTGATGCCTTCGTCATAGGTAGCCATAGAAACTCGACAAGAATTGATGCCGAAGTGCTTCCCAATTGGTTTAATCCAAGAAAACTGATCGGACGCATTGCTGCGGTGGCAGCCTGACCCAGGTCAGATCATCATCGGGCCGTGATAATCATCATCGATTTCTGCTCGAGTAACACCTGAGGAAACGTTTGCCAACTGGCATTCGTGATCTGATTGAACCTGAAGCAAGTTGAAAGGCCACCAACTTCCATAGCGCTCAAAAGGCATGGCGGAGACGAATTTTGTTCAGTACCACTGAAGTCAGGATTCGTTGCTTTCATTTGGAGATACTAAGTTGCCAGTTATAGCCCCCTAGCGGAGGGTTCATTATGTTTGCGCCCAAGGTAGGCCTTCAAAACGCCAACCGTTGTGAGAATTTCGGTGATGCACATCATCAAGATCACCTTCAAATCCGTGCAATACATTGTAAACTTCTGTAAGACCAGCTTTTTCCAATGCCAGTCCCGCATCCACCGAGCGGCGGCCTGAACGACATATCAGCACAACAGGTCGATTAACACTAGCTGCCTTTTTTACATGTGAGACGAAATGCGGGTTGATATCCCATTCAGGTCCGTCGACCCATGGAATCAGGATAGAACCTTCGGGATGGCCCACAAACATGTGCTCCATTTCGCTACGCACGTCTACGAATACCGCCTCGGGATTATCCTTCAGGAAATCAAAAGCTTGTCTGGGTGTCAAATGTTGCATGTCGCGCTCCAAAAACCGGACTGGTTCGAATAATGAATGGTGTGATGATAGACCCGGGCAGGGCCAGCAGTCCAGCGGAGAGTTCACATTGAGAGGATATACTCCCCTCGAGGTATAAGTGGAATAACAGGTAGCGGTATTATATTAGCTATCTGCTGCAGTGTTTCTAGCTGAATGACGTAACCATCCAAGCCGGACTGTTTCAAATTCAGCATCCTGACCATGATAGGTCATCAGACCCGCGGATTTGGCCATCATCTTATGCAAGATCATGGCATCGCCAAGATTATTGCCATGCACGATGTGATGGGGTACGTTGATTTTTAGGGAAGCTCACAGCGTATTGGCTCCGACAAGGTCGCCACAATGTATTACGCTTTTGCTCCAACTGCCTTTGCTAGATCAACAGCAGCTGCAAGCGGCTCTGCACGATCATGGCTATCGGATACGATGCAGATTTTGAAAGTGAGGTCATTTCCTAGGAAAATCCTGCATTGACCATCAAAACCAATTTTTCAAGTCCATTATATATTGGGCACAATTGGCAGAATTGATGCCTATAACTATAATGGGGGAGCAACAATATAACCCGAAAGAGGGGTATACTTATCCTAGTGAAAGTTTGAATTCAATTCGACTTCCCCATCAAGTTGCAATGGATGCTGTATCAATACATCCGGATCGGTGGTTAAGCAACTAGCCCAAATTAGCTCAACCTTCGTATTCAAATCCTGTATTTATCTTGATATTTTTCAAATTGAGTCAGTTATGGGCAAGAAAACCAGTTCCGCAAATAAAACACTATCCACGAATTATTCTTGGACAAAGGATTCTGTCACTTCTCACACGAGTAATGGGGAGATTTCAGGCATGCTCGATATGCTTGCTGCCTCAGCACCACAATCCGGTAGCGTGAAATCCCTACTGGCAGAAATGCTTGAAAGCGTCATAGTTTGTGTCAATGCAAGCTTCGGAATAATAAGATTATTTTCTCCGCAAGGGCATACACTACAATTGATCAGTTCTGCATCCTTTCCAGCAGACCTTCTGGAAGCTGAAAGAACCACTGAATCAAATTGTGCAACCTGCATCAAGGGATTTAATGTCCGTGGCATACATACAGCAAATCTTCAAGCATGCAAGTCACCCCAAGATTGTCGTTATGCAGGAAGTCAAATTCGCTCACTGATCTCAGCCTCAATTGAAAGTCATACCACACCGAAAGAACCCATAGGAAAATTAACGCTGTTCATGGTCGATGATGAGAAGCAACACGAAAAATCCTCCAAGACTATTTTGGCATTTGCAGGCATACTCGGCTCAGTCATCGACAATAACAAATCAAATCGGGATTCAAAACGTGCCGACCTGATTGCAGAGCGTCAAGCGATTGCAAACGAGATCCATGATTCATTGGCCCAAACCTTGGTCTATACAAGGATGCGGACGAGTTTGTTGCTCGAAGCCATACGGACCCGCAATGAACTGATGGTATCCAAGTATGCGTATGATATCGATGAAGCCCTTGAGAGCAGTCAAAAAACTGTCCGGGAACTGATTACTGATTTTCGTTGTTCGATGGATCCATCGGGGTTACTTCATGCCCTGAAAACCTTGACCATACAGTTTTCTCATCGCAACAAGATCGAACTAGAATATCTCAACCGGGTCTCCAATCTTGAATTGCCCCTTGAATACGAGATCCAGGTATATCACATCGTTCAAGAGGCGCTCGCGAATATTGCCTCACATTCAGAAGCAACCCATGCTCGTCTCATAACGGAATTTTCTGGGAATAACTATGTCTTTACCATTGAGGATAACGGCAGTGGTGGTTGCACTTCTACCCCTGTTGAAGGACATTACGGCATGACAATAATGCGCGAACGTGCAGAACGCATCAGTGGCGAGATCAAAGTTGAGAGCTCGAAAGGCTCAGGCACTCGGGTACAATTGATCTTTCCTGAACCAGGATCAAATTGGAGAGCAGTTAATGGGTGATAGTTTAAAAGTTGTTCTGGTTGATGATCAGAATCTTTGCAGAACCGGACTAAGCGAGTTGCTAGCGAACTGTTATGGTTTTGCTGTGCTCGGCGCAACCGGTAGCGTCGAGGGATTGCGCGAGCTATTGCGTGAACAACCCGACTTGCTGATCATGGACCTGCGCATGAAGCCGATGGATGGTTTGTCAATGCTCGAAGAAATCCGGAAGGAAGGTTGCTCAACACCTGCTGTTGTATTGACGATGAGCGATTCTGAAGCGGACCTGGCGAAAGCGATACGTGCTGGTGTGCGCGGTTATTTGCTCAAAGACATGGCGCCCGACGATGTGGTTGATGCCATTCGGCGGGTTGCGGCGGGAGAACTGGTTGTTGCTCCAGCGATGACCATCAAAATGATCGAGATTTTACGCGGCGATCAACCAGGAGATGAGCCGAAACATTCCCTCAAACTGCTGACAGATCGGGAACGTGAAATACTTCAACTGCTATCTCGCGGTGAAAGCAACAAGGCTATCGCTCAAACATTGTCGATCAGTTATGACACAGTAAAGCAACATGTCAGACACATACTGACAAAACTCAACCTGTCATCAAGGGTTAAAGCAGCAGTGTTGTTCACAGTTGAACAGCAAGCTCAGAATAGCGATGACACTTCTCTGCGCTCTTGAACACTCCCGACATCGGGAATCTCACCAAGATGATGTTCAGATTTACTTCTCTGCTATGGGCGGGCATCCTTACTTTGCTCAGCGGTTGTGCGAGCACATCCGATACACAACCCGAGGTTAATGCCAACGGCAAAACGATTGCCGTAATGCCCTTAGATAACCAATCAAACTCGGTAGCCGGTGCATTGTACATGCGTGAAGAAATGTTTGAATTACTAAAGTTAAAGGGATATGCACCAATCCCTATCGAACAAACCAACCAGCAACTTTCCAACATGTTCGGGATTTCACTTGGCGGACAGGTAACAGAAGCGGATCTCTCTAAAATTGCAGCCGGTCTTAAGGTTGATGCGATCATGACCGGCACATTGAAAAATTTCAGTTCTGTACTATTATCCTATAACGAAGTCGCCGCCAGTTTTACGATGTACGAAGGCGATGAATGGCTACCGGTTTGGCACTATGACGGCACTGCTAGCGTTCCTTTTTCTCCGCTTCGTAGCGAATCAATCGGCACGCAACTTATCGGAGGACTGGTTGGAAGTGTCTTGGAAAGATCTGTTGGCAAGCCAATGCAAGGAGCAGTTTCCGAGTATTATAATCGTCTTCAAATAACTCTCCCGCCAGGTTGGAAGAATCTTCACTAAGGAGCACAAACATGTTACGTAATATCGCCACTCTCACACTCTTATCAATGATTTCCTTCATCAGCGCCTGCACCACTCATATGACTGGTGTAGCAAAAGATGACAGCACCTTGTCTGGTCAAACAAAGCAACTGGAAAGTACCGGGGCCGCATATACCGGTCCCCAATACACCATTGGGATTGTCCAATTCGATAACAAGGCACCATCAAGGGTGTCCGGAGTAGGCGAAGCTGCAGCAACCATCCTCAGAACTCAATTGGAAACTGCCGGGCTCAAGACAATCTTACTGGATGAAAATGCGCTGAAGGAAGCTGATAAGTTCAAAGCATTACAGCGTTCCGGCGTACTAAAAATGGGGAAGAAGGATGCTGACAGCGGCTTTGATGCGCTCGATTACCGTTTGTCTGGCGCAATCACCGCATACTCGGAAGTTGAAGAAGGCGTGGACGCCATCGTATACCAGCAGAAATCCAGGGTGGCACGAATCACTGTAGATTATGCCCTGGTCGATATCGCCACTGGCAAACCTTTAGTGGCGGAATCTGGCGCTGGAGAATATCGCAAGACCACCACCGGTGCTTTGGGTTTAGGCGCGAAATCCTCATTCGATCCCAACTTGCGTGACGGTGCGTTGCGTGACGCGCTTGCCAAGGCTACCGAAAAAGTAATCCGCAAGCTTGGCAGCATGCCGTTCCAAGGCAAAGTACTGGCCGTAGACGGCTCTACTTTGATCTTGAAAGCCGGGCGCCGTTCCCAATTAAAGGAAGGGACGCAACTGTCCGTATATCACATTGGCGAAGCATTGATTGATCCAGATAACGGCCAGATTCTCGGTTACAGGGAAAGCAAGATCGGCGTCATCAAAATCGCCAGCCATCAGAATGAAAACCTGTCTTCAGCAACTATAGTGTCCGGATCAGGCTTCCAAGTCGGGGATATCGCAAAACCAGCACCTTGATCATCACCCAATTGACTACTGAAACAATGAATGCGGCAGTTAAATACATGCCTGATGGAGCATTGAGGAAAAGACCAATCCCTCGAGATAGATTCGAGAATTAAATGCTGAGCAAAGTGATTATTTCTTTAATCTCGTGGCGAAGGCCAGCGATATTCATCGATTCCGAAGGTGCGTTGGATCGAAGTTCAGGATGGCTGTCATCTTCCAAGCGGTGTCGTGCACCACTGATGGTGAATCCTTCACCATACAGCAACTCTCGAATTCGGCGTATCAGCAACACTTCATGGTGTTGATAATAGCGGCGATTGCCGCTTCGCTTGACCGGTTTTAATTGAGTGAATTCCTGCTCCCAATAGCGCAGTACATGTGCTTTGACCCCGCACAACTCGCTTACCTCACCAATCGTGAAGTAGCGCTTCGCAGGAATCGGGGGAAGTTCAGAATTAGGCTTGTGGTTTTCCATGATAGGTCTTTTCCACCATGGTCTTTAGCTTCTGACTAGGGTGAAAAGTTACCACACGACGTGCAGTAATGGGAATTTCTTCGCCGGTCTTGGGATTTCGCCCAGGACGCTGGGGTTTGTCCCGCAATTGGAAATTCCCGAAGCCGGACAGTTTTACGCTCTCACCCTTCTCAAGTTGTGCGCGTATCTCCTCAAAAAAGGCTTCTACCATATCCTTAGCTTCGCGCTTATTAAGCCCTACCTTATCGAATAGCAAATCGGCCAATTCAGCCTTGGTCAATGTCGTTGTCATATCAATCCCCTACATACGCAATTTCGCACCATGTTCATTCATTACTCCCACCAACTTCAAAATACTAGATTCGATTTCAGGATCGGTGAGCGTCTTTTGAGTATCTTGCAATAACACTCGGAATGCAAGGCTTTTTTTACCAATCTCCTGGCCTTTTCCTCGATACACGTCGAAGACCGTGATTTCCTGAACATAAGGCACCGATGCATTTTGCATGGAATCAATGAGGGCCTGAACGGTAACAGACTCGTCTACCAATACCGCCAGATCGCGCCTTACCGGGAGGAACTTGGCGATCTCACTGAAGCGTGGCAAGCTGATCTTAGTAAGATTATCTAGTTCCACTTCGAACCAAACACCCGCCTGAGCCATATCGTAGCGCTGCAGCAACTTCGGGTGCAATTCACCGATCCAACCGACTGCTTTCCCGGCACTCTCGATCCTGGCAGTTCGCCCAGGGTGGAGGGCTGGATGGGAAGCTCCGACGAAACTCAAACGGTTCGGCGCAAACAAAGCTTCGACATCTGCCTTGACATCATAGAAATCGACAGGTTTTGCAGTTACCCCCCATTGCTCCGGCAGGCTCTCTCCATATGAAATGCCAGACAAGCGCTGACTTTGCACGTATTTCCCGCCTGCTCTTGCAAAACATGATCCGACTTCATACAAACGCACTCTGGCTTGTTTGCGATTAAGATTGAAGCGTAATGCGCCGATCAGGCCTGTCAGCAGACTGCTTCGCATCACCGCCAGATTGCTAGCAATCGGATTTTGCAAATGCACTGGGTCAACATTTCCACAAAGCTCGCGTTCCCCAAGTTCTTCGACAAAGGAATAGCTTACGATCTCCTGATAGTCGCGTGCCACCAGCATCTGGTGGATGCGTTCTAGCGGACGATGCTGCTCAATAGAGGGCAGCATCGTTAAATCAGCATGAGGTGCCTTTGCAGGTATGTTGTCATAACCATGAAGCCGAGCAATTTCCTCGATCAGATCAGCCTCAATGGAAAGATCGAATCGGAAACTAGGCGGCGTCACGAGGAAATTTTCACCCTTCTCACCTACTTCAAATCCAAGCCGTGCCAGAAGTACTGAGATCTGCTTACTTTCCAGAGTGATTCCCAGAACTCTGCTGACACGTGAACTGCGCAGCATGATTGCTTCGCGTTTCGGCAACGCACCTCTAACCTCGCTAATAATTCCCGCTTTTCCACCACAGATCTGCAATAGTAGTTGTGTTGCGCGCTCCAAGGCCATCCGAGTCGCAGCAAAATCCACGCCTCGTTCAAATCGGAAAGAAGAATCAGTCGCCAAGCCAAAACGCCGCGCTTTACCGGCAATAATGTCGGGATGAAAGAATGCACTCTCAAGGAATACGTCACGAGAACTCGTTTCAACACCGCTTCCAATACCACCCATGATGCCAGCTAATGCAAGAACATGTGATTCGTCAGCAATGACCAAAAGATCCTCATCTAGCAACACTTTCTGCTCGTTGAGCAAGTCTAGCGTTTCACCTTGGCGCGCCTTGCGTACGACGATTCCCCCCGACAATTTTGACATATCGAAGGCATGCATCGGTTGCCCCATCTCCAACATCACATAATTGGTAATGTCGACCACAGCATTGATTGCACGCAACCCGCTGCGCTCCAACCGTCGAATCATCCATGCTGGCGTGGCTGCAGCTGCATTTACGTCGCGCACCAACCTTCCACAATACAACGGGCAACCAGTTACATCATCCACCTTGACAGACAACTGTTCAGTCAGCGCTGTAGGCTGGGAGGAGATTTCCAATGGCTTTATTGCGCTGCCGGTCAGGGCAGCGACTTCCCGTGCGATGCCACCAACACTTGAGCAGTCGCTTCGGTTCGGCGTCAGCTTCAAGGTGAACAGTTTGTCATCCAGTTCCAGAAATTCGCGAATCGACTTCCCTACTGGAGCATCAATGGGCAACACTAGCAAACCATCACTTTCATCGGCTAGGCCAAGTTCTTTCTTGGAGCACAACATGCCATAAGACTCGACACTACGAACCTTGGCTTGCTTGATGGCAAAGTTTCCAGGCAACATCGCACCGACAAGTGCGCATGGTACCTTTATACCTACCGACACATTAGCTGCGCCGCATACGATAGTCAACGACTGTGGTTCGCCGACATTGACCTGACATACATTGAGCCTGTCTGCATTTGGATGCTTGACCACTTCCAGCACTTCAGCAACGACCACGTTACTGAACTCAGCTGCTACTGATTCAAGGGATTCCACCTCCAGACCAGACATTGTCAGCGCATGCGCCAACGCTTCGCTGTTCATGTCTGGATCGACCCAGGTTCTTAACCAATTCTCGGAAAATTTCATCGCATTATCTTCAATTGAATTGCTTCAGGAAGCGCAAATCACTATCATAAAACTGACGCAGGTCATTCACTCCATAGCGCAGCATCGCCAGACGCTCAACTCCAAGTCCAAATGCGAATCCCAGGTACTTTTCGCTGTCGATATTGACGTTCTTCAGGACATTTGGATGCACCATGCCGCATCCACCAATCTCAAGCCAACCACCATTCCAGCTCATGTCCATTTCTGCAGACGGCTCGGTGAATGGAAAAAACGAGGGGCGGAAACGCACTTGCAGATCATCCTGTTCGAAGAAACGCTTTAAGAAATCCTGCACCACACCCTTGAGGTTCGAAAAACTGATCTCTTCATCCACCCACAAGCCTTCGACCTGATGGAACATCGGTGAATGAGTAGCATCAGAATCAAAACGATATACACGCCCCGAAGAGATAATCTTCAAGGGTGGTTGATTATTTTCCATGTAACGAATTTGTACCGGAGAAGTATGGGTGCGCAATACGTGCTGCGAATCAATGTAAAAGGTATCGTGCATCGCACGCGCCGGATGATTTTCTGGGATGTTCAATGCCGTGAAATTATAGAAGTCGCTCTCGATCTCAGGTCCGGATGCCGTCGCAAACCCGAGTGAATGGAACAACTGCTCGATGCGCTGCAATGTCCGTGTAACCGGATGCAATCCCCCTGTGCCCAGACCTCGTCCAGGCAAGGTCACATCAAGTGATTCTGCTGCCAGCTTGTTCGCCAGTTTATTATTCTGTAAATCTTCTCGCCGCTGCTGCAAGGCTGCCTCGATGCCCTGCTTGACCTGGTTGATGCGCGCGCCGGCAGCAGGACGCTGTTCCGCTGAAAGCTTGCCCAGACCCTTGAGGAGGACAGTCAGGCTGCCCTCCTTACCCAAATAACGGGCCTTTACCTGCTCCAATTCGGCCTCATCGGTTGTGTCAGCGAACTGCTTTAGAGCCTGTTCGAGAATTTGTTGGAGTTCTTCCATCCCTAACACCAAAATATATTGATTACTGAATAGTTACGGAACATCAGAAACAAAAAAGGAGGCATACCGCCTCCTTTTTATTTATACGATCCTGCTTAAACGCCAAGGCTGGCTTTTGCCTGCACCACGAATTGTGCAAACGCCGCCTTATCGAACACAGCGATGTCCGACAATACCTTGCGGTCGATCTGGATCGAAGCTTTCTTGAGACCGTTCATGAACACGCTATAGCTCATACCTTGCTCTCTCGCAGCAGCATTGATGCGAGCTATCCACAATGTGCGGAACTGGCGCTTCTTCTGACGACGATCACGATAGGCATATTGCCCGGCCTTCATTACCGCCTGCTTGGCGATACGATAGACGTTCTTGCGACGGCCACGATAACCTTTTGCAAGTTCAAGAACCTTCTTGTGACTGGCGCGTGCTATGACTCCACGTTTAACTCTTGGCATGATCTACTCCTTATGCGTAAGGCATCATCGCATGTATCGATGCCTTGTTGGTTGCGTGGACTTCAGCAGTACCGCGTAGCTGACGTTTGTTTTTGGTGGTCTTCTTGGTCAGGATGTGACGTTTGAATGCTTGCGAGCGCTTAACGCTTCCGCCGGCACGGACTTTGAATCGCTTGGCCGCTCCGCTCTTGGTTTTCATTTTTGGCATGACTGCTCCTTAAGTTATGGTGATAGGTGTTTTCCTGTGGAAAATCTTGGAACCCATACACCACTTTTTATCGGGACCTTTTTACTGCAGCATCTCGACCGTCCCTTTCTGTCGAAATCCTCGCTGCCGTTACAACAGCTACTACCTATGCCTTTTTGGCTTCCTTTTCTTTCTTCTTCGATTTTGGTGACAAAACCATCACCATCTGGCGTCCTTCCATCTTTGGAAACTGTTCGACCACGCCATGCTCCTCAAGATCCGCCCTGACCCTCTCGATTAAGCGCATTCCAATCTCCTGGTGCGCCATTTCTCTACCGCGAAAGCGAAGCGTAATCTTGGTCTTGTTGCCATCGTCCAGAAACTTGATTAAATTCCGCAGTTTGATGTTGTAATCACCTTCATCCGTACCCGGTCGAAACTTGATCTCCTTGATCTGGATCTGCTTTTGTTTGAGCTTGGCTTCATGGAGCTTCTTGCTTTCGGCATATTTGAATTTGCCGATGTCCATAATGCGACAAACGGGTGGATCCGCCAGCGGCGAAATCTCGACCAAATCCAACTCTGCTTCATCCGCCATTCGCAACGCTTCTGCGATGGCAACAATCCCGAGGGGCTCCTTTTCGACACCAATGAGTCGCACCTGGGGTGCCGTGATCATCTCATTCATGCGCTGCGTTTTATCTTGTGCTATTGCAATATCTCCACTTAAACAATATGTAAGCCGTGCTACCCGTTCCTGATCTCGCTCTGCAAACGCTGCAGTAAAGCTTCCAGCGTCATCTGACCAAGATCTTCGCCACTGCGGGTACGCACGGCCACCAAATTTCCTGCAACTTCCTTGTCACCTATAATCAACTGATAAGGCAATTTTTGCAAGCTATGTTCTCGTATTTTATAGGTAATCTTCTCATTGCGCAAATCCAGTTGAACACGCAGTCCGGACGCACGGAGTGAATTAGCCACCTGGCTCACATACTGCTCCTGGGCTTGCGAAATATTCATCAGAACTACCTGTATCGGAGATAGCCACAAAGGGAACGCGCCTGCGTGATGTTCGATCAGGATGCCGATGAAGCGCTCCATCGATCCCAGAATCGCGCGATGTAGCATCACTGGGGGTTTGCGGCTATTATCCTCATCAACAAACTCCGCCCCCAAGCGAACCGGCAAATTGAAATCAAGTTGTATCGTGCCGCATTGCCACATCCGACCAAGACTATCTTTGAGAGTAAACTCGACCTTGGGGCCGTAGAAGGCACCCTCCCCTGGCAACACATCATAGTTCAGGCCGTTTTGCTTCAAAGCTGATGCAAGCCCCGCTTCTGCCTTGTCCCAGGTTTCGTCAGCACCAACACGTTTCTCTGGACGCGTGGATAACTTGACGAGCACCTCGTCGAATCCGAAATCCCGATAAACTTCGTTCAGCATCACGATGAACTGCGACACTTCTGACTGCACCTGAGCTTCGGTACAAAATATATGCGCATCGTCCTGGGTGAAGCCGCGGACCCGCATCAACCCATGCAGCGAACCGGAAGTTTCGTTGCGGTGACAGGAGCCAAACTCTGCCAGACGCAGCGGCAAGTCACGATAGCTATGAAGGCCATGGTTGAAAATTTGCACATGCCCAGGACAGTTCATCGGCTTAACCGCATAGTCACGGTTTTCTGACGCAGTGGTGAACATATTGTCGTGATAATTTTCCCAATGGCCAGATTTCTCCCACAGCACGCGATCCATGATGGTCGGGGTGCGCACTTCCTGATAATTGTGCTCGATGAACTTTCGCCGCATATATTGCTCGACTTCTTGCCACAGCGTCCAACCCTTGGGATGCCAGAAAACCATACCGGGAGACGAATCCTGCATATGGAACAGTTCCAGTTGCTTGCCCAATTTGCGGTGATCGCGCTTCTCCGCTTCTTCGAGTTGATGTAGGTAGGCTTCCAGTTCATCCTTCTTCGCCCAAGCAGTGCCATAAATTCGCTGCAACATTTCATTTTTGGAGTCGCCGCGCCAATATGCGCCTGCCAGCTTCATCAGCTTGAAGGCTTTCAGCTTGCCGGTGGATGGAACGTGAGGACCACGACATAGATCAGTAAAATCACCCTCGCTATAGAGTGATACATCCTCATTTGCAGGAATGGAGGCTATGATTTCCGCTTTGTAATGCTCATTGATGCCCTTGAAATAGCTCACCGCCTCGTCACGTGGCAGCACCTTGCGTGTCACAGGAATGTCGCGCTTAGCCAACTCTGCCATGCGCTTTTCGATGGCAGCGAGGTCTTCTGGTGTAAACGGGCGGTTATATGAAAAATCGTAATAGAAGCCGTTTTCGATGACCGGACCAATTGTCACTTGAGCATCCGGGAATAATTCCTTCACCGCGTAAGCCAGCAAATGAGCGGTCGAATGGCGAATGATCTCAACGCCTTCTGCATCCTTTTCGGTGACGATAGCCAGAACGGCATCCTTTTCAATCAGATGAGAAGTATCTACCAACTGACCATCAACCTTGCCAGCCAGGGCTGCACGGGCAAGGCCTGCACCGATGCTCATGGCGATATCCGCAACTGTCACTGGCTGCGCATAACTGCGTTGCGATCCATCTGGCAAAGTAATAACCGGCATAAATTTGTTCCGCAAAAAATACAAAATGCGGCGAGGCCGCACTTTAAATAAAACGGGACATAATCCTAATTGTTATAAGATACTGTCCAAGCCCGCGTATTATAGTGTTCTTGGCAGAATTTACAACGAATTGTCGTCACAGGGCTCATTAAGAATCAAAGCCTAACGACCGTTCTGCTGCATTCTGCTGCATATGCTAAATCCATCCGCCTGTAGACAACACTTGAAGCCTGCTTCGGATTTATACTAGCATTTCATTCAACTTCCCTTGAAATTAAAGTCTCATGCAAAACAATCGAACTGTTTCATTACACTTTTCTAAGGCAAAGCGCGGCTTTACCCTGATAGAAATCATGGTGGTGGTAGTTATCATGGGAATTCTAGCTGCTCTGGTCGTACCCAAACTGATGGGCCGAACCGATGATGCACGCATCATCGCAGCCAAACAGGATATCGCCACCATCATGCAGGCCCTGAAGCTATACAAGTTGGACAATCAACGTTACCCCACTACCGACCAAGGCTTGCAGGCTCTCATCGTCAAACCCACCACCGGCCCTGCTGCCAATGGCTGGAAGACTGGTGGTTATCTCGATAAGCTTCCCAAAGACCCCTGGGGAAATGCCTATCAGTTTCTTTCCCCGGGAATCAGGGGTGAGGTCGATGTGGTTTCGTTGGGTGCTGATGGACAACCGGGAGGAACCGGCATTGATGCCGACATCGGTTCGTGGGATCTGTAAGCACATCTTCCCAGGCTAGATCGGCTCGACCTTGCCAGAGCAGACAGACAAGGTCGATGCCGCATGGTTTCACTCTACTTGAACTGCTGATCGTGATGGTAATTGTAGGCATCACACTTGGCATGGTTTCATTCAATGCGATGCCTGACGACCACCAAATATTGCAACGCGATGCACAGCGAATTGCCTTGCTGATGCAACTCGCGCGGGATGAGGCAATCGTGCGCAATCGTCCGATCGCGTTCGAAGCGGAAGCAGATCGTTATCGATTCCTGTTACGCGAACAAAATACCTGGCAGAAACTCGATCGTGATGAACTGCTGCATGAAAGAGAATTCAAACGTTCTCCTATCACCTTATCAATAATGCCACAGCAACCAGACCAATCCATTCCAACGCGCATCATTTTCGGTCGCGAGCCGGTAAGTAAGCCATTTGTCCTGACACTAGCGTTTGGTGATTTACGGACCACAATCCGCGCAGATGGCATCGGTCATTTCTCGGTGGAATGATATGCGATCCCCTATGTGCCCTTTCCTTCATCGCAGCGCCGGCTTCACCTTGCTTGAAGTAATGGTAGCTTTGGTAATAGTCGGTACAGCTTTGGGAGCCAGTCTTCGGGCAATCGGCAGCTTGACTCAAAACAGCAGCGACCTACGTGCCTCCATGATGGCGACCTGGTCGGCTGAGAACCGTTTGGCACAAATACGGCTTTCGAGCGAGTGGCCCCCGCTAGGGCAACGCAGATTCGATTGTCCGCAAGACGATTTGCCCCTGATCTGTGAAGAATTTGTCTATGCCACTCCCAATCCCTATTTTCGCCGTGTTGAGGTCAGCGTCTTCAATTTACAGGATCCTCAGAGGAGCATCCTGAAACTTGCTCAGGTGGTGCCAAATGCGCAATAGCAATTCGGCAATGCTGCTTCTGCGATACAAGGGCTTGACCCTGATTGAACTCCTGGTCGCAATCACCGTCCTCGCTTTTGTCGCGGTAATTGGCTGGCAGGGCCTTGACAGTATCGTAAGAGCACGCATCACACTTACGAATGACCTGGAAAATACTCGCGGGATGCAACTTGCCTTAGCGCAACTACAAAGTGATTGCGCACATCTTGCGACAAACAATCTGCCTGACCGAGTGCCATTGGCCATTGCAGCAGGTAGGTTGAAACTGGTTCGAACAGTATTTGCCGACAACCAACCGTCACGACTTCAAGTAGTCACTTACGCAGTCAGTGATGGTGTATTAACACGACAGGAATCCGCCGTAACGCGCGATTTGAATGAACTGGACGCGATGTGGCAAGCTGATGCAAGCGACGCTTCGATCCCGGTCGTAGCACTTCAACCTGATGTGACAGCACTGACTATGCGACTGTGGGGCGTGGGAGGTTGGCACACACCTGACAACGTTCTGGCACCAGTCCCATCAGTCGGACCGGCAACGAACCCGTTGCTGCCAACAGGGCTGGAAGTCAAGCTCCAACTTCGCGGAAGGGACACCAGCCTGCTCAAGATATTTCTGCTGGGTGCAGTATGAGAATTGTTCCTTGCATATACGCTAGGCAACACGGTGTCGCAGTAATAACGGCCCTTTTGTTGACCACACTTGCGATCACGATTGTCGCAAGTCTGTTCTGGCAACAGCAGGTACAGGTGCGTTCGATCGAAAACCAGAGACTGCAATTGCAACAACAATGGATACTGCGCGGCGCGCTGGATTGGGCTGGATTGATTCTGCGCGAGGATGGCAAGTATTCGAGTGTCGATGACCTAGATGAACCTTGGGCGGTCCCACTTGGGGAAACGCGGCTTGATCAATATATTGAAAGCGTTCGTGCTGATACCGACGTCGTAGATGCTACATTATCAGGCAGCATTAGCGATGCACAGGCGCGTTATAACCTAACCAATCTTTGCCCTAATGGCATCATCAACCCAGTGGAAGTAGCAGTTTTCGCTCGGTTGCTAGAGAATAAAAAACTGGATTCGGCACTGGCTCAGGCAACCGCTGTTGCGATGTCGCTTACGCTGATCAAGCCGGAATCCGATGCGGCTGCCGGAGATCGTTTTAATGGACCACGCCTCATGAAACTGGCACATGTGGATGATTTGCTAGCAGTACCTGGGTTTTCCCCGGAAATACTCAGCAAGCTTAGCGACTTAGTGATTTTTTTGCCGCGTGCCACACCAGTGAATATCAACACTGCGTCGTCTGAAGTGTTGTCTGCAAGGATTGGCACCCTCTCGCCCGAGGATATCGAGACGCTGCTAAAAAGCCGCAATACTGCAAGTTATCGTGACCTTGCTGATTTTACCAATCGATTACCTGGCAAACATTTTTCAGTGTCCCCCGGGAGGGAATCAGTCACGACCAATTACTTTCTGGTAAAAGGTAAAGTGCGCATGTCCCGTGCAGAACTGGATATGCAGGCGCTAATTGAACGCAATGGATCAAACACCAAATTGATATGGATCAGGCAGGATTAATTGCACATTCAGTTGATTACGGATCACTTTTCCAAGTGAATTCAAGTACGATGCAGACTCCTAAAATTCTCGGACTATACCGAAGCGATAGGCTGATGAGTCCCAGCTCACCTCATTGAGACGGGTATAACCTACAGTGCCGTCGGCCAAAAAGACCTGGTCGCTACCAGCGCCGGTACTCCAATTGCCATACTCCAGAAAGAATTCCATTCTCCAGTGTTTTCGAACAGGAACTGTTGTTCCAAGAGAAATAAAAATGCCATCGCCATTAGCATCATGTATAAAACTGACGGGATGTGCCATATCTGTACGCAGATTCCAATTCGCACTAGCGGAATAATCGAGCAGATGATATTCAAAATTTGCCTTTATAACCCATCCTCTCTTTGTTTCGATTGCGGCTTCCGCACCCCACCATGGCCCTATCCATTGAGCGTCATAACTGCTGTCCAAGCCAGGAAAAGGTCCGGATGCGGGAATGATCTGAACTCCATCTTTCATCGTCAGGTTTTGCTGGTGCACTGAAAGTCCTACAAAGGGAGATAAGGTGAAAAATTGCCCCGCCTGCAGGCCAGAAAGATAAAATATTTTCCCCAGACTTATACTGGCATCAAATACATCACCACTTACGTTGCTAATAGAACGTGAATATTCCTGGGTACGGTTGTCGCCGTTATAATCCGAATCCTGGCTGCTGCCCGAACCAACCATGCCATAACCGAGTTTGCCGCGGATTTTAAGATCACCCTTGAAGCGTATATCTCCTACAGCCTGAAGCTGTGTAATCGACATATTTTCCCACTTGAGCTCGGACAGAACGTTTACCGAACTGCCCGCGATGTTCCAGTTCAAATTATCATTTCTTTGGTTGACACTTAGTGATAACTCCTTGGATATATCAACGCCCGCCGATGCGTCGGGAAGAGCGGCGAGAAGTAACAAAAATGCGACGCCCCCAGAAATGCAAATTTTTGCGTTGTACAGCTTCTTGACTATCATTCAGTGAGAATTATTGTTAAAACTGCAACAAGCATAGCGTATTATGCTGAATGGCAATAGCTTTTGGTTCAGTAATTTGCACTCATGTGATGTTAAGATTGCTAGTGAGCATAACTAACTTCTGCTTTCCGGATTTTCTGATGAGTAAAACGATCAATTAGCCTTGAGTACACTCTACATTCGCCTTCCATCCAAAGCAATTGCGGGCAATGCTCAGCAATTGATCGCGCTATCGTGTTCGTTTGCGCTGGTATCGCATCCTGGCACGATTGAACGTGAGGGAGTTACGTTACTTTCAAATCTTGCTGAATTGATATCAAAAGCGAGCCGAGTCGTGTTGCTGCTTTCTGGGGGCGACGTTAATCTGCTGCGTATTGAGAGCCCACCCCTTTCGGTTGCAAGGCTGAAAGCTGCATTACCCAATTTGGTCGAAGAGTATTTGCTTTGTGATCCTTCTGATTGTGTCATCGTCGCTGGCGGCTACTCAAATGGTTCACGCACAATTGGGGTTGCACAGCGCGACTGGATCAGCCTGATTGCGAAGACATTCATCACGCTCGGCGCCCGTCATGTCTCAGCACTTCCCTCTCAGTCATGTCTTGCATATATCCCGGATGTTGTAACTGCCACGATTTCCGAGCATGATTCGTATGTAGACTTGACGCTACGCCTGAATGAACTAGATGGCTTCGGCATTTCAATAAAGGCAGAATCAAGTCAAACAGCACCCCAAGAAGTCATTCAGGCGCTATCCGCAGTGGTGCCTAAAGGATCCATCAAAATTTACGTTACCCAAGGTGAAATCCACAAATACCGCGAGTATCTGGCGGATAAGCACGGACTGAATGAGCGCGTGATGATATCCGCAGGCAACTGGTCAGATTGGATACCAGGAACAAAGAGCACGATACCCGACCTGATGACAGGAAATAGCATGAACACACGTTCTGCTTTCGACTGGCATGCCTGGCGTTGGCCACTTGTACTGGGCAGCGCCGTTCTGCTAATTAACATCAGTGCCTTGAACATCGACTGGTGGCACATGAAGAGTGATCGGGATGCACTACGCTCAGCGATGACCCAGATCTTTAAATCGACATTCCCGAACGAGTCGGTGATCATTGACCCACTTGCCCAAATGCAACAAAAGATCTCGATTGGAAAACGCAACTCTGGTATGAGCGTTGCAGATGACTTTCCCGCAATCGCAGCTTCATTCGGGGAAGCATGGGCCAGCGTCAAGGCATCGCTTGCTTCCCCTCCTTCCATTACAGGACTGGAATATCACGATCGGGGACTGTTGGTGCGCTTGAAGCCTGACGCGGATCCTCCGACTCAACAAATGAAGGCTGCGCTGACCGAGCGAGGTCTGGCACTGGAAAGCATCCCATCGCAAACAGATGTCATATGGCAAATCCGGAGCGTGAAATGAAACTGACTGATCTGTTGAAGGAATACAACCAGTCCTTTTCAAGCTTCTGGGCATTACGCGAAGCTCGTGAACGCCTGTTACTCATTGTTGTATTTGCCTTCGTTAGCTTCGGTTTGATATACGCTTTGCTTATCTATCCAGCACTATCAGGAAGAAAACAGTTGAGCGAGGAACTTCCGCTGCTTCGACAGCAAGTCGCGCTGATGCAGGCATTATCGAAGGAGGCAGCTGAACTTGGCGACAAACCCCAGATTGCTTTGGCCCCCATTAATAAAAATCAAATCGAGTCTTCTCTCTCGCGCAACGGCTTAAAGTTACACGATCTGCTCATTACGGGCGACTATCTAAAGGTTCAACTTGATGCGGTCTCATTTGCCGGCATGGTAACTTGGCTGGATGATATCCAGAAGACTTTCAGACTTTCAGTGGTTGATGCCAATATCTCCTCACTGAATCAGCCTGATAATGTCAATGCGGCATTGACGCTTCGCCAAGTCAGGAATGAATGATGCTTCGGTTCTTAACATGGTCACTGGCGGGTATTGTCAGTGTCACCCTCACCGTTCTGGCATTCTTTCCGGCAGCATGGTTGGTGCCCATGCTCGAAACACAGTCGGCGGGACGCTTGACACTGGGGGATGCACAAGGCACATTGTGGCGTGGATCAGCCTTTATAGGTGCCTCACCAGGGGACAATGATCCGGTTACACCTTTGTTACCTGGACGCTTTTCCTGGCGAGTATCGCCATCGATTTTGCTGGGCCGGATTGCTGTTGAACTGGAGAACCCTGCAGCACTATCAGTGCCGGTAAGCGTAACAGGCAGTTGGCATCAAGTACAAGTGAGTCCATCAGCTATTGAACTACCAGCGGAACGATTATCCGCACTAGGGGCACCGTTGAACACCATTCAACCGTCTGGCAGGATGCGCCTATCATGGCAACTACTACAATTGTCACAAATGAAAGGGAATATCGAATTGATCGGATCGATGAAGCTTGAACTGGATGAAATCGCCTCTCGGTTATCCCCCATCAAGCCATTGGGAAGCTATGATCTAGCAATCGATTGGCGAAAGCTTCATGCGTCGGTTACGCTAAAGACAATCAAAGGCCCTTTGCTGTTAAGTGGTTCGGGGAGTATCAACAATGGTCGCTTGCAGTTCGCAGGTAAAGCCGAAGCTGAAACCGGGCATGAGAGAAAACTGGCAAACTTATTGAATTTGCTGGGGCAGCGCCGCATACTTGGCGGCACAGAAGTCATCGCGCTGGAATTCAAATGAAAAATAGTCGATTTACTGCGGAAACAGTTCTAGCCCTTTATTCATATCGAGAAATTGGCAAAGCCATCTATGCGACGTTGATCATTCTTTGCACTGTGGCAAGCATGCAACCAGTTCAGGCAGAGGAACCCGGTTCGATTGAAACCACGGGAACAAATGCAATAACAGGCTCTGGCAAGGGGACCCTCAATTTCGTAGATGCTGATATCGAGTCGGTGATCGCAGCTGTTGGTGATTACACCAATACTACATTCATTCTCGATCCCCGAGTCAAAGGGACGGTCACCCTTGTTTCAGAGAAACCACTCACTAAGACTCAGGCATTCCAGCTATTGACTTCGGTTTTGCGTTTGCGGGGCTACACGGTAGTCGTTAGCAACGGATATACAAAAGTAGTCCCGGAAGCCGATGCCAAGTTACAGGGCGGTCCGATCCAGGCGGGTGCTGTTCGGGGGGACCAGATCGTAACCCAGATTTTTCATTTGGATTTCGAATCTGCAAACAATCTAGTGGCGGTATTGCGCCCGCTAATCTCTCCCAACAACACTATCAATGCCAATCTGGGAAATAACACATTGATCATCACGGATTACGCTGACAACCTTTTGCGACTTGGAAAAATCATCAAGGCACTGGACGGCCCGGTGAGCAGCGAAGTGGATGTGGTACCTATCAGGCATGGCATCGCAAGCGATGTCGCCGCCATGGTAAGTCGCCTTCTAGAATCCGGCGCCTCGATACCCGGCGGCGATACGGGTCGAACCAACCTTTTGGCGGATCCGCGTAACAACAGCATCATCGTACGCTCACAGTCAGAGGCTCGAACAAACCAAGCAAAATCGCTCATCGCTAAACTTGATCAACCGACTACGACACCGGGTAATGTACACGTTGTTTACTTAAGAAATGCTGAAGCTACCAAGCTTGCTCAAACCTTACGCGCAGTGGTTTCGTTGGATGCCGCCTCCCTTTCTACGACAACACCCGTTTCAACGCCCCAGAATACACCGCCGCCTGCCCAAACACAGCTTCCAAGCGGAGGGCCAGCCGGATTTATCCAGGCAGACGCATCGACTAACACCCTGATCATAACTGCAAGTGATACGGTATACCGTAATCTACGCGGCATCATCGACCAGCTTGATGCACGCCGTGCGCAGGTTTACATCGAGTCTTTGATTGTTGAAGTATCTGCAAGCAAAGCAGCCGAATTGGGAATCCAATGGGCCGGACTTTCTGGAAATGCCAGTAGCACGGTTAGGGTCGGGGGAGTAACCGGTTTCAGCACAAAAGGCGACAACCTGATCAACCAAGCTGTCGCAAGAACTGCCGCAGGTATACCTCTACCCCCTGGCAACGGTTTGACCTTGGGCATACTTAACCAGTCTGGCCTGGGAGCTTTGGCGCATGCGCTTGAATCCGACAGCAATACCAACATTCTTTCGATGCCCAACCTGATCACACTTGACAATGAAGAAGCGAAAATCATCGTCGGACAGAATGTGCCTTTCATCACCGGCCAATACACCACCACAGCTTCTGCTGGTGCCGCAGGCGTCAACCCATTCCAGACAGTCGAACGCAAGGATATCGGATTGACGTTACGCGTGAAACCCCAGATTTCTGAGGGCGGCACGGTCAAGATGGCAATCTATCAGGAAAATTCGAGTATTGATAATACCGTAAGCACTGAGGGCGCCGGGCTCGCCACCACCAAGCGTTCACTCGACACCAACGTTCTAGTAGATGACGGGCAGATTATTGTGCTCGGCGGTTTGATCGATGACACTATGCAGGATGGAATCGAGAAAGTGCCCGGACTCGGTGACATACCGCTCATCGGAGGATTATTCCAGTATAAGAAGCGTAGCCACGTAAAGCGCAACCTGATGGTGTTTTTGCGTCCAACCATCATTCGCAGCAACGAGCAGAGCTTGAATCTTGCCGCTGATCGATACCAATATATTCGTAATGCAGAAATTGCCGGGCAACCCGAACGGACAATCGTGCTGCCAAACATGGATGCGCCTAAATTGCCACCCTTGCAGGATGGTCGTTTTGTCGGAGGACCATTGTATCAACAGGAACAGCCCTTAACACCGTCGAGCGCACCGAAGCCAGCTACAACATTGGACGCCACTACAGAACTACCGGCTGCGACACCCGAGCCGCAACAATAATGCATGATGAGCAAGATGGATAACCGCCTGCTCCCCTATGCCTTCGCCCGTGACAACGGTTTGCTGGCACTGCGTAACGACAGCCTTGACAGCACGGTTGAAGTCTTGATATCTGATGCAACTTCACCCAATGCGATCGCTGAGGTAAGTCGCAATTTTGGCAGCATCAAGTTGAAATCGATTCCACGGGATTCCCTAACGGCTGAAATTTCAAAAGCATATGCCAGTTCGGGCAGTGATGCGGCTCAAGTCATCGACGAATATGAGGCGGATCTTGATCTGGCAAAACTGATGCAGGATATACCTGCCGTAGAGGATTTGCTGGCATCCACCGATGACGCGCCCGTGATACGCATGATCAATGCGCTGTTGACGCAGGCATTGCGTGAAGGTGCATCGGATATTCATATCGAACCATTCGAGCAAACCTCTGTGGTGCGCTTCCGGATCGACGGTAATTTACGAGATGTGGTTAAACCAAAAAAGGCGATCCATGCCTCGCTGATTTCTCGCATCAAGATCATGGCACAACTTGACATAGCTGAGAAACGCCTGCCACAGGATGGACGCATAACATTACGCGTGGGTGGAAAAGCTGTCGATGTAAGGGTCTCAACGCTTCCTACGGGGCATGGCGAACGTGCAGTATTGCGTCTGCTCGACAAGGAATCAGGCAAGCTCGATTTACATCATCTCGGCATGAACCAGGACGTGCTTGCACAATTTGACAAGTTGATTGCGCAGCCCCACGGGATCATTCTGGTAACCGGTCCAACCGGTTCTGGAAAGACCACCACACTTTATGCTGCACTTTCGCGACTGAATGACACACGTACTAATATTCTGACAGTAGAAGACCCGATAGAGTATGAATTAAGCGGTGTCGGCCAGACTCAGGTCAACCCACGTATCGACATGACATTCGCCAAAGCCCTGCGTGCAATACTTCGGCAGGATCCGGACATTATAATGATCGGAGAGATCCGCGATCTGGAAACAGCTCAGATCGCGGTGCAGGCTTCACTGACAGGCCATCTGGTATTGGCAACCCTGCATACCAATGATTCGGCAGCAGCGGTTACACGCCTACTGGACATGGGCATAGAACCTTTTCTCCTTTCATCATCTCTGCTTGGCGTGGTCGCGCAGCGACTAGTGAGGAAACTGTGTCCACATTGCAAGCAACATGATGGTCAATTCTGGAAAGAAACCGGATGCGACAAATGTGCACACACCGGCTATCAAGGGCGTGTTGGCGTCTATGAACTGTTATTAGCAACCGACCAGATTCGCGCGCAGATACACAACAGGGCATCTGAAGCAGATATCCGAGCTACCGCTTTGCGGGACGGAATGCGCACGATGCGCGAAGATGGTGAACGCTGGCTTGTTGACGGAACAACTACACGCGCAGAACTTCTGCGCGTCACGAGGGACTGACGTGCCTGCATTCAGTTATGAAGCCGTTGACAAAGTTGGTGCAACCAACAAGGGGGTGCTCAACGCAGATAGCGCACGTGCTGCACGCTCAGAATTACGCGGCCTGGGGTTGGTTCCAATAACTGTTAATCAGGTAGCCAGCCAGATCGATGAGACAGGTATGGCAAAACGCAGCGGGTTCATCAATCGTCTCTCCACGTTGGAACTGGCGCTGTTCACACGCCAACTGGCAAGTCTTCTTGAAGCAAGCTTGCCACTAGAACAAGCATTTTCTGCATTACAGGAGCAAGCAGAGCGTGCATATGTCCGAGATCTGGTCGCATCCATCCGCTCAGAGATAATTTCAGGAGCATCACTATCGGAAGCTCTAGCAAATCATCCACGTGATTTTACAGACATCTATCGTGCGTTGATTGCATCTGGCGAGCAGATTGGCCAACTTGCAAGAGTATTATCGCGACTAGCTGACTATATCGAGCGTCGAAATGCCTTGGTACAAAAAATCAAGCTCGCATTCACTTATCCGGCTATCGTAACTGTAGTTGCGTTCCTGATCGTGATTTTCCTGCTTACTTATGTGGTACCACAAATCGTTTCCGTCTTCGCTAACACAAAACAGCAACTGCCGTTGCTTACCAAGGTCATGCTTAATATTTCGAATTTCGTACGAAATTACGGCTGGATCGTTTTCTTGGCAACCCTCGCATTGTCTTTTGCATGGCGACGCGCATTGAGCAATCCTTCAATCAGGATGCGTTGGCATTCATGGTTGCTGACTGCACCAATTTACGGAAGATTCGAGAGAAGCCTCAATACAGCTCGCTTCGCTAGCACACTGGCAATAACAACAAGCTCAGGCGTTCCCATATTGCGTGCGCTGCAAACTAGCCGCGATACCTTGACCAATGTCGCAATGCGCGCCCAGGTCGATGCAGCAACTACCAGCGTACGCGAGGGTGCGAGCCTGGCGCATTCACTGTCAACTAGCAAACATTTCCCCGCAATGTTGATACACATGATTCGATCCGGCGAAATGACGGGTGAATTACCAGCGATGCTGGAGCGTGCCGCCAATGCTCAGGAACAAGATTTGGAACGACGCGCAATGACAATGGCCGGGTTACTCGAACCGGCATTGATCCTAGCAATGGGGGTAGTGGTGTTATTGATCGTGCTTGCCGTACTGATGCCGATTATCGAGATCAACCAACTGGTGCGCTGACGGTATTTCCAGAAAGTGAAATAAGGAATTCAATGAAACGCTGGCCCCTGATTACAGGTTTTATTATGTTCGTTGCTGTATGCATGTCAATTGCATACTGGGCAATGCAGATATACAAACCTCCGCTTCGTGCCATCGCTGCACCTTTAAAATCCGACCACCCTGTTCCTTTGGATGCGGCATCGAGTCTGTTTGGTGGGCGTTCGTCTATTGCGGTTGCCAGCAACTATCAGTTAACCGGTGTCGTGGTTGCAAGCAATCCTTCGGAAAGTGTTGCCATCCTGGCGGTTAACGGTAAACCCGCCAAAGCCATCAATACAGGCGAAGTAGTCGTGCCCGGTGTCACCGTCAAGGAGGTACACAAGAGCTATGTACTATTATTGGAAGGTGGTATCGTCAAGAGAGTCGAAATGCCGGAAGATAAACGTCGTCGATAAATTACCCTCTGTATTTCTCGATTGATCTGCAATAGTCCTGATCTACAATTTCCGATTCAAGTGAATGTTGCCATTTTTGATATCGGCATTCTTGATGCGGGTGAATATACCGATCAAAGCAAATAATTTTTTCTTGCTAATAGACGGCTAATTGTTGCTTGTTAATGTGCGCGTGCTCGAACGAAATGAGCTGCATATCAAAGTGCACATGATCATTAATCTCTTAGGAGGCAGCATGAAGTCAATGAATACCGTAAAAGCCCTTGTTTTAGCGTCCGCCTTGGCATTGCCAGCAATGTTTGCAGGTAATGCGTTTGCGATTCCTTCCTGCGGTTCCTGCGTGGTCGGTGCACAACCCGCTTCCCATACATTTGTTAACTCAAGTACTGTTTGTACAACCTGCCACACTGCTGCGACTACGCCAACGCAGACAACAACGCAGACAACAACGCAGACAACAACGCAGACAACAACACAGGCCACAAACCAAGTTCCCGTACAGACTACAACTACTGCAAGCATTACCTTACGAAGGACCTCTGAGAGTTGTGGTGCTTGTCAATTGGGAACTGCTCCAAGCAGCGTTTCTGCCCACAAAAATGTGAATTCTACCGGTACAGCTTGTTCAACATGTCATTCAAGCAGCTCTTCAACAGTCGCATCCAGCAGCTCCAGTCGCGAGACAAGCATGAGCAGGGAATCTGATGATGATCATCAAGTCGCAGTTCGTGAATCATCGTATAGTCGCAGCAGCACTCACCGCCGCAGTGGCCGTAATAGTAGCAAAAGCCACGATGACTAATATGTAAGCATTTGGTGACGCAAATCCCCATCGAAATATCGATGGGGATTTTTTAATTTTTTCAAGCCATAATTATGCATTAGCAGATTACGCTTGAAATCGCATAGTTCACTTGATGGTATGGTCAATAAAGCAATAACAAATTACTGAGTTTCAATTTAAGTTCGATGCAGTAATGCTTTGCCCTTAACCTTCGTCGTGACATTCGGCTCGACTGCAGACTCTTTATCGAGACACGTCGAATGCAAATGTACATCTATAGGTTAATTGCCTGAAGGATAATTCATAATGAATCAAAGCTTAAAGCCGGGATCGATTTGAAGTCCAATTTATTAATAAAGTTAATAGGCGCATACTTGCTAGGCATATTGTGCCTTTTCGGTATTGCAGTCAAACCAGTACACGCTGAAGTCATTGATCGGATTCAGATCTTTCAAGCGGGCAATGAGGCCGAAATCAGGATACGTTTTGTTACACGCATCCAGTATGTGCGGCAGGTAATGCTGAAAAACGGCGATGTCAGAATTTATTTCAACCTCCTTGAAATAGATGCTGCAGATCCGAGATTGACATGGCAAAAAAGAGACTCTCCGCCTTCTAACATTGCCCCGCATTTCACTGTCACCTACCCGGAGATCGATTCATCCCTTTCCATCAGCTTCGGAAGGCCGGTTGATTACCATATTCGCCCGGGGAATGATGGCCGAAGCATAAGCATCTATACGCCAATCACAAAACTGTCCGGCAAACCTCAAGGGATTCCTGCGCTCACTCCATCAGTGACTGCCTCCTCTCCAGCCAAAATAGTGGTACTTCAAGGATCTGAGGAAATAGCGGCTAATGAAGCAGAAGCCAAGCAGTTGATCTATCAAGCGGGTATCGCCTTGAATAACAACTCAAACCAAGAAGCAATCGACATACTGACCAAGTTGCTCGGATTGCCTCCAAATCAACAGACTCAAACTGCCAACTACATGATTGGTCAGGCTTATGAAAGAAACAAGGAGTTTGTCAAAGCCAGAAACAGCTATAGTTTGTACATTAATCAATATCCCAAGGCAAGCAACCTGAATCAGGCCAAGGCTAGTTTGGCACGTGTATTCATGCCTGCATACGAGGAAGAAAAATCAGTTCCTGAGAAATTGGCAATTTCGGACAGCATGAACTATTTTGGTGGGTTCTCACAATATTTCACCAAAGGCTTTGTGCAAACTGACAGTACGCTACTTCCCACTTCCGAGGTTGTCACTTCAATCAGTAACGACCAATACCAGCTTTTATCCTCCTTGGACCTGACTGGACAAAAGCGAACTGAGACTACTGATACTCGCTTGGTCTTTCGTGACACTTTCACGGCTAATTTCTTACCATACGCAGGAGACAATAATTTCCTGACCGCAGCTTATTTTGAGCAAGGAACAAGTGACGAAAGATACATCTACGGCTTAGGCAGACAAACGGGAGCGTCAGGAGGATTGCCAAGCCGCTTTGACGGAGCTTGGCTGAATCGAAAATTTAGCTCCAGGTGGAGGGTAAATGGCGCATTGGGAGTACCCGTTCTTGCTCCAGGAAGCACCGAAGAATCAAAGATATTTTCTGCCATCAGCGTAGATCTTTCAAGATTACCAGGACAGTGGAGCGGCAATACCTACCTAATTGGCCAGCGCGTTGGAAAAGTCATGGATAAACGCGCGGTTGGCCTTGAAACGCATTATTTCAACAAGCAAAACAACCACATGGGTTTATTTGAATATGACACGCTGTTCAAAAAACTCAACATAGGTTTGATCCAGGGAAACTGGACAACCATGGGTGGAGCCAACTATACCTTGTTGATTGAACAACGTAGAAACCTGGAAATCACAAACGCTTTGAGGCTTGAACAACCAGGCGAATCGATAGAAGGAATGATCACTTCGGGTGCTACTCCAGAGTACCTGCGTAGCAATGCGCTTCTGGCAAGTCCAATATACAACCAGTTCATGTTTGGAATGACACAACCCTTATCTTCCCACATAAAACTTGGGGGTGATTTCAGGGCCACTAACACGACAAGTTATGAAGCATTCAATGCTGATCCTTTAATAAATGCAAGGGAAATTTATCCAAGAATATGGGCTTATATCTATTCTGCCCAAGTAATTGGCAGTAATTTACTGTTCAGCAATGACTTGGGCGTTATAAGTGCAAGTTATACCAATGCAAGCACCTACAACGGGAGAGCACTATCATATAGCCAAGTTGCCACATTCCGTGAAAAGCTTCAATTCAATATTTCAGTTCAGCTTTACGATGAGAACAACAATATGAGTGTAAATCTAACTCGCATCAGCCCTTCTTTCAGAATAAGCTATCGTATGAACAAAGCATTTAATTTTGAGGTTGGTGCCGGACTTGTACTTTCACATACCATCACCCCAGAACAGGATGACAAATCGCGGAAAAAATACTTTAATTTAGGATACCGCTGGGATTTCTGATGGACATGAAATCTTTGAAGTTACTTGGGTGAAGAAAATACTATTATTTGAGTCAAGCAGAGGAATCAATGCATGCGTATTTTGCTAGTTGAAGATGACCAGATGATTGGCGACGCGTTGTGCGTGGCGTTGCGCGATGCCGCATATGCAGTTGACTGGGTTAAAGACGGAGAGACAGCCTTAAGGGTTCTGGATAATCACGAACATGATGCTGTATTACTTGACCTGGGTTTGCCTCGCCGTGACGGACTTGAAGTCCTAAAAAAACTGCGTACTAATGGTACAACATTACCCGTAATAATCATCACTGCAAGAGACGGCATCGAAGATCGAGTCAAAGGCCTTGATCTGGGTGCCGATGACTATTTAACCAAACCATTCGATATTGACGAACTGCTCGCTCGCTTAAGAGCCACACTTCGTCGCCAAGGCGGGCAGGCAACTCCTTTACTTAGCAACGGAATCATTAACCTTGATCCAGCAACCCGCGAAGCAAGCAAAGGTGGTGTGGTATGCCTATTAAGTGCACGTGAATTTTCCTTATTACAAGCTTTGTTGATTCGCCCTGGTACGATACTTACACGAGCACAATTGGAAGAGAGTATCTACGGATGGAATGAGGAAGTAGAAAGCAACGCAGTTGATTTCTTGATACATGGCATCAGAAAAAAACTTGGTATAGATGCGATAAAGAATGTTCGTGGTGCAGGTTGGATGGTGGCGCGAAATAAATGAATAATTCTCTCCAAAACAAATTGTTCATCTGGCTCAGTATCGCCATATTAATTATCAGTCTGCTTGCTTCCGGCTTTTCATTCTGGCTATCTTATAGCGAAGCGCAGGACTTTCAGGACGATAAACTTCGTCAAATCGCCCTGTTGGTCGATACCTACAAAACTCCGCTTGAAGATGAAAGGATATTAGAATCAATTGATAGTGACCCAAAGCGAATAGTTGTACAACCGGTCATCGCATCACCAAACGAACTTCCACCATTGCTTAAACTTCCCGCGAATTTGTCTACGGGATATCATACAGTCAAGATTGATGGTTTAGACTGGCGTATCTACATTTACGCCACCATTCTAGGAAGGCGCGTTGCTGTAGCCCAGGAGTCTGCCGCAAGAAAATCCATGGCTCAAGACAGCGCTTTGCTTACTTTATTGCCATTGCTGGTATTGATTCCGATATTGATTCTTGTCTCACGGAGAATCATCAAGTCCGAGATGTCCTCATTGCGCACCCTTGCAGAGATCATTGATACACAGAATGAGGAGCGACTTTCCATTTTGCCTACTGGTCGAGTTCCCGACGAAGTCGCCCCTTTCATACATGCCATCAATCGACTATTGCAACGTATTAACCTGATGAATGAATCGCAACGTCGTTTTATTGCCGATGCTGCACATGAATTACGTTCACCGCTAACCGCACTTTCTTTGCAAGCACAAAATATAGAAAAAACCGGTTCATTTGCCATCAGCAAAGAGCGTCTGGTACCCCTGAAAGACGGACTTGAGAGATCGCGACACCTTCTAAATCAATTACTAGATCTGGTACGGCAGCAAGCAAGCTCAACCAAGTTGGATGTTGTTGATTTAGCATCGGTTGCACTAGGTGTTATCGAGGAGATGATGCCGATAGCCGAAGCAAAAAATATCGATCTTGGTCTATCCAAAGAAGCGGATGCGAAGATTGATGCCGATGCCTCTGCAATTCAGTTGATGCTGCGTAATGCCGTAGATAATGCGATCCGATATTCTCCAGAAGGTGGCGAAGTAACTGTCAGAATTAGTAGGGATAATGGCTATGCCATACTGGAAGTAATCGACAATGGCCCTGGAATTCCGGTTACAGAACTTGATCGTGTTTTCGAAGCATTTTTCCGTTTGCCCAACAATTCTCAAGTCGGAAGTGGTCTTGGTCTAGCAATCGCACGCAGCATTGCAGATCAGTTCAAGGGAACGATTACACTCAGAAACCGCAGTGGGGTCAAAGGTTTGGTATTTTCCTATAGGCAACGCGAATCATAGCTATGATTTATACACCCGATTTGTCAATATTATTCATCAAAACCACCATTTCCAAATTATTAGGGCAATAATGCAGAAATGCCTATTACCAATATATTGGTCAATTGTAGCTACGCAAACTGGTTGCATTTTCTATTCCAATCCGTCCTATCCAGACAAATTGGCTACGGTTGGTAGCAACTCTGAAATCTGTACCTCACTACCTGGAAACTACAAGAATAACGGCGAAGCTGGTGTTCAAGGGTATGATGCTCCTACGCTTACATCGCTACTTTTTAAAGAAGTCAGACCTGCGACAAATATCCGTGTTACAAAGAATGGCGTGAACTCTTTCGAGTTTATTGCAGAATCATCGGGAACCGTAATTGCCTCACGAACAATCACGGGCAAGTGAGGGACACCGAAATTGACTATACCTCCCGAACAACATGAAGGATTCATTAACAGAGAAGGTCTCATTGGCTATGGAAATGACTCACTGGAAGTAGAAGTATCACTAGATGGCGCAATAGTGCTGCTGATACCTGCTGGCAGCTCTGAGTCTCGAAGGTTCCATTACACCCCTGCCGATGAAAAATTACAGGTTAAAGGTTCGAATGAATAGTCCAAACCTTGCGGCCCTGAAGAACTAAGCGATGTAATTTGGTCTAAATTTACTAATAGTTCAACCTACTTAACAAAGGATGTTATGCGCAATACTTTTTTGATAGTTATTCTTGCAGCTGTTAGCAATATTACTTGGGCAGATGACTTCGAGGATGGGCTTGCTGCAGCGCTTCGTGGTGACTATGTTGTAGCAGCCGATTATTTTCAAAAAGCCGCAGAAAGTGGTAATGCTGAAGCACAGATCTATCTGGGTCTTATGTACAAAGAAGGTAAAGGATTAGCTAAGGACGAGAAGGAAGCAGGAAGGAGATATCGGCTTGCCGCAGAACTGGGTAATGCTGAAGCCCAATTCAACTTGGGACTGATGTATTACCAAGGCCAAGGCGTACAACAAGATTACGCAGAATCCGTAAAATGGTATCGACTCGCCGCAGAGCAAGGTAATGGTTACGCGCAGGCCAATCTTGGACATATGTATGAAAATGGTTTAGGCGTTTCAAAAGATTATGTACGCGCATATATGTGGTTTGGTCTCGCAGCATCCTCAGAAGATCAATTCGTAGCTGAAGAATCCATTGGACCAAGGAACAAACTGACAAGCCTAATGACTACGCAGCAAATCGCAGATGCCGAAAAAATGACGGCAGACTGTTCGGCAAACCGTTACAAGGGTTGCGATTAAACTGCTTATCAAATTCCCCTGGAGCTTTAACCGAAGGAATTTCAATGCATAGACTTACCTTCATGGCGCTGATAGCAACATTGAGCAGTAATGCATTTGCGGATTGGAACAAATTACATAGCAGTAGTGATGGATTTGAAACTGTATATATCGATAATCAATCAATTCTAAGGAAAAACCAAGGCGTAATAATTTCGTGCCTTGTTGATTTCAATCGGCACCAGCAGATTGAAGAATCTTCTAACCCAATGTTTTATAAGTCCATCTCAAAACAATTCGAATTCGACTGCAAAAAAGCACAGTATCGAATGATTGCATACAATTACTACAGTGATTCCATGGGCAAAGGTCACATAATCATTGGTGACTCAAATTTGGACAATGCTGCGTGGCAATTAGTAAATGCACATTCATTTGAAAGCGATATATGGAGAGTTGCCTGCGACAAGAAGTAAAGAAGGACCCAAAACCCATCGATAACTCACTAGTCCACTAGTCGTGCCAAGTTCACTACTCCCCTGCCACAAGCTTTATGAAATCAAAGGAGGACAAGACTCCTGCTATCCCAGATGAATTGACCACCAAAAGGTGATGGAGATGTTTTTCAATCATCAAGTTTGCTGCATCTTTAATCGATGCAGACACATCAATAGTGAACACTTTTGGGTTCGCGATTTCCCAAGCGCGTGTGTAATAGGGATCTCCATTGGTAAAATGAAAGCGATTTATGTCAGACTTCGTAACGAAGCCGGTGATCTCTCCAGACTTATCTACCAATGGTGCTGCACTGATCTTTCGAGATACAAACAAGCCTTCGAGTTCGCACACAAGCATCTCACGATCGATCGACACAACCTTCCTTGTCATGATGTCACGTACCGTTGTCAAAATGTCCTCCATATTCTCTAGCTGCTAGAAAAGTCAAAAAGCTTAACCCAAACTTTCAGAGTTATCACTGCGAATCGGTCATTCACCAAGTTTAGCTTAATACAGAAAAGAAGTAGCCCGTACTACCAATTTTTGAATTGAAATGATGACACACATCTCACCAGATTGAACAACACAGTAAAATATCCAATTTGGGTAATATTAAGTTTATGATAATGTAATCATACTTAAAAGGGAGAATCCAAATGAAGTCTAATAATATTATGAGCAACTTTATAATCGGAACTATTGCAGCAGTTCTTCTTTGCGGTTGCGCAGCAAAAGCAAGGGTAAAGGAAGTAAAATTGCCTAACGGTAATCAAGGATACTATATTCAATGTAACGGATTAGATTGGAATTATTGTTATGATGCCGCAAAAAAAGTCTGCAATGGCAAATACGATTCATCTAACAGGAATGAATATCACAAAGAGTTTGAAGGAACAAGAACAACAATCATCGAACGTAATATGGTTGTGGAATGTAAAAACTAGGTTTTCATTTAAAACCTTAGCCTAAGGGGAACAAAGAAATCTGTCCGTCCCGATGGAGTGGATATACCAATGATCTCTGATTCCATGTCACAGTGGATATTGTCTAGCCATACCTCTTCCATCGCGATGACGATTGTCACCTTTTGATGACTAAGGTCGTTTCATCTCCAGTTGGCTCGGGATCATAAGACAGCACGCCAAAATACCGGCAATTCGCGCCTCACACAACCCCTCATCCACCACGGCAGTTTGATCTGTGATTCTGGTAACCAATCTGTTGTAACAATATATTATTGATAGCCGAGTAACACAATTTGTCGTATTGTGTTGTAGTAATCACGAATAACCGCTCCCGATTACCCCAATATGCGAACACACTACATTAATATTGCGGCCTCTATCACGCTGCTTATGTTTGGCATGTGGTCTAAATCCCTCCGCGCGGATCAAGTTCAATGCACTAGCAATGAAATCCTGATTGAAAGCTCCAGCAGCGAAAATTTCATTTATGTCTGCGACGCAGTAAAAGACGCTGCCCATTTCTTTCAATCAGCAGGCCTGCCAATGCCAAGCAAATTAGTTATTCTGCTTGAGAATGAAACATCACCGTTAGTTCATAGCAACGAAATTGGTCATTACAACGCACGATTACGAACGATTGTTATAAAGAATTATGGCCCTACGACATCTCAATCAAAGGAGTCTGAAACCAATTTGTGGTCGATAGATTCGCTTCCGTTTTGGAAAAGTTACATTGTTCATGAACTCGCTCATGCTGCAATCCATGAGGGTTGTGACCAGGCCTGCCCATCGAGAGCAATTCATGAATACGTTGCCGCTGTAGCACAATTTTCCGTTTTGCCAGAGCAGTACCGCTCAAGAATTCTCGACACACACCCTAATCTTGATGCCTTTGAGAATGACTCTGAAATTACTGAACTCTACTACGCACTAAATCCTCACTACTTCGCAATTAAGTCCTACAAACATTACCAACAACAAACAAATCCAAAGGCATACTTGAAGATGAGACTTTCCCCGCGCTAAGAGCGAGAATAACTGCAAAAGATTCTGCATACTGAAAAATCTTTGGCAGCAATACGATGCTTAGAGCGTTTCCAAACAGACGTTAATTGGTATCAGTGTGAACTCTAGAATTCCAGAATAATTAATTGCGGTTAGTATTTGTTAACAGTTGATTTACCTCGAAATGCTTCCATAATGTCACTTTATGTGCTATCTAATTTGCGTTTGTTGTGGCATATTTGCCGCTGTAAAAGAGACTTAAAACGGTTATACATATAAACAGTAATTGCATCAATCAGCGCGACTGAGGCTTACGTGGTTAACATTTTAAAATTCATTTAGCTGGAATATTGACATAGATATGCCCGCAGCAGCATAAATGTAAAAAATGGACAAAATGTAATCTATTCCTTAATCCGCTGTTAATAGCTTGGGATATACAATTGGTAGAAACATCACCCAAGCAGCTTGATACTGCGAATGACCTTGGTATGTCCAGAAAAGGATACTGGTCAGTACGAGTCAAGTTTGCGCTAGCGCTGACAATTGCGTCGGCATGGGCGATATTTTCTTATTGGATCGCACGGCGGTGGATATCTGATCTTTCGGGACTCGTCGGCGCACCGATCGCTAACATTGTCATCTTGGGCATCGCCATCCTGCCCGGCTTCATGAACGCTTTCCTTGTTACTGGACTCTTGCTTGATCGTCGTCCAAAGCGTAAGCCTATTTTAATTTATCCTGATGTCACTATCCTTGTAGCAGCCTACAATGAGGAAAGTTCGATTGTTAACACGCTAGAGAGCATTGCGCTTCAAAAATACTCAGGACAGATTGAGGTTATCGTCATCAATGATGGCTCGACCGATGGAACGATTGAGAAGCTCGCTAATATCTCCTATCCATGGCTGCGAGTAATTGATCTTCCGAAAAACGGTGGCAAGGCAAACGCACTCAATGTAGGACTTAAACAGGCCACTTTTGCGCTGACGATTACTCTCGATGCAGATTCTTATCTCTATGCGAACGCCCTACCGAACCTTGTTGGACGCTTTCTCAGTGACCCCCATAATACAGGTGCAGTTGCAGGTGCAGTACTTGTGCGCAACTCGCGCCATAATTTTGTGACAAAAATCCAGGAATGGGATTATTTCCATGGGATTGCCGCCATAAAGCGCTTGCAGAGTTTGTTTCAAGGAACGTTGGTAGCTCAGGGAGCCTTCTCCATTTATCGTACTGACATATTGCATGAGCTTGGTGGATGGCCCGAATGCTTGGGCGAGGACATTGTCCTCACTTGGGCGATTCTCAAACGCGGCTATCGTGTTGGATATTGCGAAGATGCGTGTTCATTCACTAATGCACCAATTACGTTCAAGAATTTCATAAGACAGCGTCAGCGTTGGTCACGTGGTTTAATTGAGGCTTTCAAACATCACTGGCAACTCCTGTTCCACTTACGTTTGATAACAATCTTCATCTGGTGGAACCTACTATTCCCATTCATGGATTTTATTTATACGTTTTTCTTCCTACCCGGAATAATTTTGGCAATTTTTGGATACTACTGGATTGCAGGACCAATGACTCTACTGGTACTTCCACTCTCAATGCTGGTCAACTATATTATGTATTTCCTGCAGTCAAAGATGTTTACTGAACAAGGCCTGAAAGTCCGAAAGAACCCTTTCGCATTCGGGTTTTACGCCTTGTTTTACGGAATAATTCTTCAGCCAGCCTGCCTACTCGGCTACCTATCAGAATTTACGGGCATGCGAAAGATCTGGGGTACCAAGTGAAACACACGATATTGATAACTTTATTGACTACTTTCTTTGCTTTAAGCAATGCGTGTTTGGCAGACGAATTCAAATGGAAACAAGCGATTTCGATTCCTGATTTCTTCGCATCAACAGATAGTGAAAGATTTAGTACATACAGGTACCGGGCGGGATTCTATCCCCTTTATGAACATGGTGATAAATATACTGGAATTGAATATCTGCATAATCAATTTACTCAAGGTAGCTGGAGTTCGTCCGCCAATCAGGTCACATTGAAAACCATAGCAATCAATCCACGAACCGCCTTGGGATACAACTTGAATTTGGGCTTTAACGTTGAAAATGGTTACAAGCTTTTCACTACTGACAGCCAATATGGAACCAGGCTCACGAATAGCACGACAGGAGAAATACTTGTTAACCGAGATCGCGTCGAAACGCAAAACTCACTTATGAATGGTATCCACTACACTCTCGCTGGAGCGAGCATTGAGCAACAACTATTAGAACGCATTACCCTTGTCGGCATGGGTGGAAAAATATTTTTCTCTGATACCAATACACGTGTCCTGATGAGATTAAATATCATCTACAATTTATTACCCGAGTATGGCGTGACCACACAGTTAAGGTATCGTCAATATCACAGCAGCAATAACACAAAGCAAAACAATTATTATTTCAACCCGAACAGATATTCCCAGGTCATGTTGGCGCTTGGCATTAGGCGGCGCCTAGCAGGTTGGAATCTAAACGGAACGGCAGGATTAGGGCAACAACAGATAGATCAAGGCCCGAATACTACCACTCAGCTTCTGGAGTTTGCAGCCACTAGTCCGTTCGCTGGAATGATATTTTTCAGGACCCGATTAGGTTACAGCAAGTCAGCAGAGTTTCATGGCCCGAACTATATTTATCGTTACATCATGGAAGATCTGATCTTCACATTGTGATTGAGAGGCTAGATTAATATGGCCAGCAACTGATTCTAATTTAGCAATATAGTGGATTTTCGCCAAATTCCACTTCCGAATTAATAACAGACTTCGGCATTCATATAAAAAGGGCTTTCAAAGTTGAGGCAAAATACGGAATAGCATTAGGGGAATATATTCTTCTCAAAACTTCAATACAAAATATTTATAATTATAGATAATTAAAGTATCTGCTTTTCGCTCCTGTCGGATATTGAATATACTTATCAAGGACATGGATCTTCTGGACCTATTTATTCAAGTAGGTATGCTAAATTTCAAAGGAATTCTTGCTGATACATATATAATCAAATCGTGTGAAGTACACTCTCTAAGAAATCCCAGGAAATCACTAAATGAACAAGGACGAACAAATTTTCTATGCCTAAGCAACTTCATGAAATATTAAATTTAGAGCGCGTTACTGAAGTTGTTGATATCGGGGCTAATCCAATCGAAGGAGATCCGCCATACAAGGAGTTACTCATTAATGGTATGTGCAAAGTCACCGGTTTTGAGCCACAGAATGAAGCCTTGTCCAAGCTTAATAACGCTAAGTCAGCAAATGAAACCTATCTTCCTTATGCTGTTGGTAATGGCTCATCCAAGACGTTAAATATATGCAACTATTCAGGTTGGACTAGCACGCTAATGCCAAGTGCCGCGTCCCTTGATGTTTACAGTATTTATAAGAAAAATGCCCAAATCATTAATCAGATCCCCCTAGTCACCAGAAGATTAGATGATATAGATGAGGTTAAATATATTGATTTTCTTAAAATTGATATTCAAGGTGGTGAGCTAGAGGTATTTCAAAACGCAAACAATAAACTTTCAAATTCAGTTGTGATACAAACAGAAGTTTCGTTTGTTAATTTGTATGAGAACCAACCTTCGTTTGGAGAAGTCGACATTGAATTGCGAAAACAAGGATTTATTCCGCATCGATTTGCAGCGATAAAACGAGGAATTATATCCCCATTTGTAATAAACAATGACCCGAGACAACCTCTACACCAACTACTCGAGGCAGATATGGTTTATGTGAAGGATTTTCACTACCCAGACGACTTTGATGACCTTCAAATAAAACATCTGTGCTTGATAGCGCACTCATGTTACAAGTCATTCGATTTGGTATATAGATGTTTATTAATCCTTGAACAAAGAAATGTGATCGAAGCGAATTCGACTCAAAAATATCTGCAGTCATTCAACTCTAGCAAACCGCAGTAATTTTTATAGTGAATCTTCTACTTTTAAATATTAAATAATATGTTTTTCTCTAATCACAAGATGGTTATTTGTGCAGAAACTATTTGCAAAGAGCAGAACTTCATTCCATCTTAAAGCCATCAATGGCACTAAACGAAATTTAGTGCCACGATCAATAATTGTGTTTCAGAAGTTGCAACAGTGCGGTTGCTCATTCCACCCGGAAGACACCTCTTACAAAGCGGATCTGACGCTCCTGAAGACTGCGCCTTGCATTCCCGGCTTTTTCCGCAAGATTATCGACGAATACCGACAAGCCGAGTTGAATCTGCGCGGTGACTTCGGGAGTCACACTCACATGAGGTCCATTCAATATTTCGTCGCTTGCATCCTCGAAGGATTCAGCGATGAATCCACTCTCGACAAGAACCGAATGCATCTCCTCGGAAGAAATTAGGAAGTTGTCCCCAGGATCGGTGGCCCACGGTAGTGGAAAATGGAACGAAGCCGCTTGCTCACCGGAGGTCATTTCTTGGAAAGCAAACCGCCCGCCAGGCTTGAGGACCCGACAAACCTCCTCATAGAGCTTCCGCTTGTCGGAGATGTTCATGCCTACATTTTGCATCCATACTGCATCAAACGAATTTTCGGGAAAAGTCAGGTCGAAAGCGCTGCCATTATGTACTGTGATTCTTTCATCAAGGCCGGTCAACCGATTCAGCAATATCGCCCCAGCGCAATAATCGGGTGACAATTCAATGCAATCGACTCTGCAACCTGTTGTGAAAGCTAGCATCCGGGCGGCTCCTGCAAGACCAGCGCCAATATCGAGAACGCGATCTTCGGCCAGGATTTTCGCTAGTTCCAACAACTGGAGTGAAGCTCGGAATCCGCCCGTGTGGAAATGGTCAAGCCCCCCCAGTTCCTCCGGGGAAAGGCGTTGCTCGGGATTCAAACCGGCCGCGCGGATTGCAGACATGATTCTAGCCTCAATGTCGCGCGCCGAATAGTGTGCTTCCAGACTAGCCATAATTATTTCCTACTCAATAACAGTCGGATTTTGCACGAAGTGATTGCCTGCCATATCAGGTCAAGCCATAGACTCGGCCTGAATGCCGTCGCACGCTTTTCCATGATTCAGATCGCCGTATAGCAGAACCACTGTATGCAACTCTCAATACATATCTACAGACATCCCTTAATCTTGCTTCCTCAAATCAGAATTCGTCCTGCCTATAGATTGTATATTGCCACATAATGGGTAGTTTCTTGCCGTTCATCTTTTACTGCGGTGATCACAACACCTGCAGGAACTTCACGACCATCACTCCCCTTAATACGAATTTCCCCTCGCCATGAACCAGCGTGTAACAACTTTTCCCACATGTTTTTGTGTAAATCCGAGTTATATCGTTCCGATTTGAAGATGCGGGAGTTTTTCCCGACTATTTCTTCTGCAGTATAGCCAGTGATTCGTAAAAACATATTGTTGGCTCGGAGGATATTTGAGTTCGCATCCGTAATCAGGATAGGATCTTTGCTCTCAAAAGCTACAGAGATAATGCGTAAATTTTCCTCTGCTTGCTTGAGCTTGGTAATGTTCTTCAACATGGGGCGGAAAACCATAAAGTAGAATATTGGAAAAAGTAATGTAGCCGAAATAATTGAGTCCAATAGATACCTGGCTATCTTTGGCATGTCCGGCAATATGCCCGAAAGAAGCAGAACCAGTAGTTCAATTAGAAATGCGGAGACAGTCAATATCGCTAGCAACCATCTTGCTGACTGAGAATGATTTGTCTTTAAGGATTGATAATTATTGGACATGAAGTCAGGTTAAATCACTTTTTCGTCTAGAAAATCAATGTATACGGAATCAGTATCATCAACACAAGATGAAAGAATCCATTCTTGCTATGTTTCGGCAATACTGGCACTAGTTCATTGGCCTGGGCAGACAGTAAATAGTTAAATATCCAACGTGGTATTAATAATACTCCTGCTGTCCACTTCTGGGACAAATCGACTGCCTACTTCCCAATATTCACAACCGCAAAGCTGCCGATCGCAAAGTCTGTTATTGGCACCAATCGGAACTAAAACTCGCTGACCTCATAACCCGAAATAAATCGTTTGCCAAGCACTGATTCGGACACATTGCGATAGTTGGGATTGTCTCAAAATATTTGAGTCCCTTAAAAGAAAAATGGGCTAGACCGTTTCTGATTTAACCCATTGTATTTTTGGAAGGCACGATTGGACTCGAACCAACGACCCCTTGGATGTCGATTTGATTGTTTGTATACAACACTATGTTTTAAATGATTTATTAACCAATCCCACATCCCCTTCAACGACTGTCTTATAGTGCTTTTTACAATTCAGTTCCTTCAAAGTCCCTTCAAAGCGTCGGCTTCTCCGCCTATGCCGAAATTAACGGCTGATCAATTGTATGTCGGCTTTACGCTGGGGAGCGGACCTACCCTACACCAACCCTAACTTCCGCTTTTTGCCCTAAGCGGAAGTAGCCACTCAGAGAAAGCGGACCTTCAAGTCAATTCGCCGCGCACACCTAGTCATGTTTCAGGTCCTTTTTCGCTAACTTTATGTATTTACCAAAATCGCGATCTTTCTTTCTCTTCTCAGCGTAGGACATTTGGCTGAACGCGGACTCTTCGCTGAGCTTGAAGTAATTGTCATAGTGCTCTACCCCAATTTCACCAGCCTCAAGTGCCTTGATTACAGCACAGCCAGGTTCGTTGGTATGACTGCAATTCCTGTATCGACAAGCAGCAGCGAGAGAAGTGATATCGGAAAAGCTTCCGCCGAGTCCGCTATCTGCGCCAAGTATTCCGAACTCACGCATCCCCGGGTTGTCGATAACTAGCGCTCCACCCTCAAGGAGGATGAGTTCCCTACGGACCGTCGTATGCCGTCCCTCGCCCGTGCCACTGACGTTATTAGTCTCGAGCATGTCTCTACCAATCAAGCCATTGATGAGAGTGCTCTTGCCGACCCCGGATGACCCGACGAAGCAATACGTCTTTCCAGGAAGAAGCATCCTAATAAACTCGTCAACGCCTTCTCGCGTCATATTGCTCAAAGGGAACACCGGTGCCGCAATTCCTGATGCACGGAGCTCTGACAACTGGGAATCGAGGATGGCTGGTTTAACCAGATCCGTCTTCGTCAGCAGCACCCAAGGCTCAGCACCACCCTCGGTTACCATGACAAGGTAACGTTCCAGACGTTTCAGATTGAAATCGTAGTGGCAAGATTGAACGATTACGATGTAATCAACGTTCGCCGCAATCATCTGGTATCCATGTCCGTCTCCGACCGACCGACGGCGCAGGCTAGTCTTGCGATCCAAAAGAGAGCGAATCAGAGCGAAGTCGTCAGTTGGATTCTTCGTGACGCACACCCAATCCCCTACGCAGGGGAATTCGTGCGACTGTTCATGTTGGTAAAAAAAGTGGCCAGACATTTTTGCCCGGAATTGGCCGGTCTGATTGATGAGCAAGAACTGGTCTCGATCAACGGCAGCAACCCGAGCGAAAGTATTTTCGTGGCTGGCGCAAAGGTCGGCCTGCGCTTCGAACCACTTGTTCCAACCTAACGATATAAGGTCAATCTGTCGATTCAGCATTATTACTCCATGACATTGGGGAGTGTAGATGGAAAATACTGTCATGAATGACTGCAATGAAGAAAACGCTTCACAGTCCGCTTGTATGGTTCGGTTGGTGGAAACGGCTGACTTGTGTAACAGTAATGTCGCCGGGGTGGAGGGGCCAAAGTCCGCATCTGCTCTCCCTGCCGAGAGACAGTCGCCAAAAGAATCCCCCCACCCACACCACACAGCGTCGATGAGGAATCTAGCGGCTACGACCGCCGATTTGTCCGCAAGCTCACGCAGGTGTGTCCACCCCAGCACCCTTAGTCTAATCATGGGAGACACATCATGCAAACCCCAACCCAAGTACTCAATATCGGTGCCGATGTAGCCAAGGACGAAATCGTCGTGGCCTGCTCGGACGGAAGTTTCCCTGTTCGTAAACATGCCAACAATCGCGCTTCCTTGCGATCCTTACTGAAGAGCCTGCCTACGGGCAGTCGTATCGGCATGGAATCAACAGGAATCTATCACGAGCTGCTGGCCAATCTTGCACACCAGCTCGGCTTTATTGTCTATGTGCTCAACCCCAAGGACGCACGCAACTACGCGAGGGGGGGTCGGACTGCGCAGCAAGACCGATCGTGTGGACGCTGAAGTTATTGCCTGCATGATCGAGCGTGAACATGCCAGTCTGTACATGTGGATACCGCCTTCACCGGAGCAGCGCGAGATTGACCAGCTGATCAAGCGTCGTTCCAAGCTGGTTTCACTGCGTGAGGCATTGGGCATGTCCCTCAAGGATATGGACGGGTTCAACAGCGAGCTCAAGGCGACCAGAAAGCGTTTCAACCAGCTCATTGCACACATCGACCAGCGCATCAAAGCATTGGTCGATTCAAATCCTGATCGAAAAGAACATATCACACAGCTGCGAACGATCAACGGTGTCGGTGCGCTTGTCAGCGTTGCACTGGTTAACACCCTGGAGCGCATTCCCCTAAAATGCGCAGATAGCTTCGTCGCGTTCACAGGCTTGGACCCACGGGCGGATGACTCGGGGCAACATCGGGGTAGGCGGCGTATTTCCAAACGGGGTCCATCAGAATTGCGCCGCCTGCTATATCTGGCTGCGATGGCTGCCAAGAAGACGGAAACATGGAAACCGCTGTTTGATCACTATCGTGGAAAGGGACTGTCTGGCACGGAAGCAGTTGTCATCTAGGCTCGGCGCATCGCTCGGACTGCCTGGTCGATGTACACCTATAGAACGGAATTCGATCCTGTGCGTCTCACGAAATGCTTGACCTGAACCATAGAATCTCGTGGGACGGATCTGCCGTTACTCGTATGTCTGCTCCACCAACCATTGCAGACTCAATGTAAATCTAACTTGATCAGTCTGTAGTGTGCCCACAGCAGTCATGTGACCTTAAAATTACTCTGTCTGAAAGCGGAACATCGTCAAATTCAGCTCGCGAAGTTTTGCGACATCGAAAAATCGTGCTAAAGTTATTCCCGATAAAAATAATAA
>JAHEDW010000087.1:6273-7440 GCA_024641025.1 Gallionella sp. | reverse complement strand
CCTTCGGCAACGTGAAAGTGCTCTCCAGCCCAAAACTGAGCGTAATGAACAACCAGACGGCGATGTTGCGCGTGGTTGACAACAATGTTTATTTCAATGTCAACTCAACTGTCACACCCTGCTCCCCGTCTCCTTGCACCCCAATCGTTGCATATACCACTACCATCAACACCATACCGATTGGCTTCACCATGAGCATCACACCCCAGATCAGTGAAAGTGATACCGTTTTGCTCAGCGTAAGACCTTCGATTACGCGCCTGCTCACCCCTGCGATCGACCCGACACCTGGACTTATAATTGCAAATGAAATCCCCCAGACATCAACACGGGAGATGGAATCGGTGCTCAAGATACAGAACAAGCAGACCGCTGTACTGGGCGGATTAATGGAAGACCGCATGGACAAGCTTACTGATGAGATTCCCGGTCTGGCCAGCATCCCATTGCTGGGCAACCTGTTCAAGAACCGGAACGACACAACCGAGAAGACCGAGCTAGTGATTTTCCTACGTCCAGTCGTTATCAAGGAAGCTGACATTAACGGCGACTACAGCGAATATCGCAATGTATTGCCGGATCAGGATTTCTTCAACGAATCAGCAAGCGGCAAACCCTGAGGAACCTCCAAATCATGAGCCTGCTTTTGGATGCAAGAAAAAAATCGCAACAAGCCCTAACCGCAAAAGATTCGGATGGCGGGCATTCCAAGTTCGAACTAAGCCTCGAGGAATACCCCAGCAGGATATCTGATCCTGAAATACCCCATGCTGCCCCTACAACAGATGAAATTGGACGAAGTTCCAGCAGGAATCTTTTCGAAGCAAAATCACCGCATATTGCGAATTCACGCATGGGCGGAATCAATCGAAATTTGCTAATTGCCTTGGGTGTTACTGTTTTATTGCTTGTCGCTGGCGCAGGCTATCTTTGGTACATCGATTCTGCAGGTACGCCGCCTATTCGCCCGCGTGCGCGTGCCGCTGCTGCACCCGCTGTTCCTCCACCTGCTCCAATTACCGTTATACCTGAACAGAAAGCTCCATCAGAAACCGTCCCTCCAGTTGCATCTGTCAATAATGCTGAGAAACCGCGCACGAAAAAAACGGCGAAAAGAACCTCCAGGTCATCTCAAAAATCAGCAAAGGGTATAAGCATCAAGCCCAA
>JAHEDW010000087.1:0-6173 GCA_024641025.1 Gallionella sp. | reverse complement strand
CAGAAACCGTCCCTCCAGTTGCATCTGTCAATAATGCTGAGAAACCGCGCACGAAAAAAACGGCGAAAAGAACCTCCAGGTCATCTCAAAAATCAGCAAAGGGTATAAGCATCAAGCCCAAGCAAGTCGAATCGCTTGACCCGCTGATCAACAAAGCCTACCTCGCTTATCGTGAGGGCAAACTGAATGAAGCGCGGCAGATGTACCTTGAAGTCATTGCTAAAGATTCACGCAATATCGATGCACTTCTGGGGCTAGCGGCCATCGCGCAACTTCAGGGCGAAGACAGGTCGGCAACACAGTTTTATCTTCGAGCGTTGACAGTTGACCCACGCAATGCGGTTGCGCATGCAGGAATGTCAGCTTTAAGCAAGGATGAAAATAGTGAAAGCCGCTTGAAGAACCTCCTTAGCGAACAAAGCGATTCGGCAGCTCTTCATTTCGCCTTAGGCAACATATACTCTGGTCAGTCGCGCTGGGGAGAGGCGCAATCCGCTTATTTCAACGCCTATACTCTAGATTCGAAAAACGCCGATTTGGCCTTTAATCTCGCCGTCAGCCTCGACCACCTTGGGCAGAATAGTTTAGCCGTACAATATTATCGAGTTGCCCTGCAGCTGGACTCGGCAGGTGGCAACCAAGCACACAGCTCAAGCCTGGACCACGCCAAAATCTCGCAGCGCATGAAGGAGCTTACGCGATAATTAACCATGTCTAAGAATAAGATGCCGGAAAAACCGATCCAGCAACCGCTTGGAAAGATACTGGTTGGCAAGGGTGTGATCAGTGACGACCAGTTGCGCATTGCCCTTCAGGAACAGAGCAAGACGCACCAGCCACTGGGGAGATTGTTGGTGGGTCTGGGCTTCCTTTCTGAAGCCACCATCCGCGATGTACTATCGGAAAATCTTGGTCAGGAAAGTGTAGACCTTGCCACCGTTATCATCGACCCTTCTGCGCTATCACTGATCCCGAAGGATATTGCTCGCCGATATCAATTACTGCCGATGTCAGTGGACCAGAAAGAACATGTCCTGACCCTGGCTATCGCAGACCCTGACAACATAATCGCTCTTGATCAGTTGCGCGCCCTGCTCAAGGATGAATATCGCCTGATCACCCAACTTGCCAGCGAATCTGACATCCTCCGCGGGATTGATCAGTATTATGGTTTCGAACTTTCCATCGACGGTATATTGCATGAGATCGAGCCGGGCGAGATGGAATATCAGACGACGCAGTTCGGCGTAAACGAATTTAGTCAGCCCGTGGTGCGCTTGATAGATGCGTTACTTACTGAGGCTGTGCAACGCGGTGTTTCAGACATCCATTTCGAACCGGAGAGCAGCTTCCTGCGAATACGCTACCGCATTGACGGTGTTTTGCGTCAGGTACGCAGCCTGCACAAAAGTTTCTGGCCAGCAATGGTGGTGCGACTGAAGGTGATGAGCAACATGAATATCGCCGAAACACGCGCTCCGCAGGACGGTCGAATCTCACTTCGCCTGACCGGTCGCTCAATTGATTTCCGCGTGGCTTCACACCCTACCACGCATGGCGAAAATCTTGTGCTGCGTATTCTGGACAGACAAAAAGGAATTGTTCCACTCGAAAATATCGGATTGGACGAGTCCGCGCTCAACCTGCTCAAGCTGATCATTGCCAAACCAGAAGGTATCGTTCTGGTAACCGGCCCAACTGGCAGCGGCAAGACAACCACGCTTTATTCTGTGTTGAATCACGTTAACACTGAGGCGGTCAACATCATGACCCTGGAAGATCCTGTTGAGTATCCACTTGCCCAGATACGCCAGACCTCGGTCAACGAGGCAGCCAAGATGGACTTTGCCAGTGGCATCCGTTCCATGTTGCGTCAGGATCCGGACATTATCCTGGTTGGCGAGATACGCGACCAGGCAACTGCAGAGATGGCCTTTAGTGCCGCAATGACCGGGCACCAAGTATATTCGACGTTGCACACCAACTCAGCAATAGGCGCAATCCCACGACTACTCGATATTGGTATCTTACCCGACATCATGGCTGGGAATATCATCGGCATTGTGGCTCAACGGCTAGTGCGTATATTGTGCAACGATTGCAAATACCCATATACACCCGATGCCGCTGAACGCAAGTTACTCGGCATTGATGCCGATCAGGACATCACACTGTACCGTGCTGCCGGCTGCGAATCCTGCAGCCATCAAGGATACAAGGGACGTATCGCCCTTATGGAATTGCTCAAGCTAGATTATGACCTTGACGACCTGATCTCGCATCGGGCCAGTGCTCGAGAAATCAGGGAAGCGGCAATTTCCAAGGGTTTTCGTCCATTAGCAATGGATGGCATCCGGCGCATCCTGCAAGGCACCACGTCCCTCGCTGAAATCAGCCGTGTAGTCGACCTGACCGACCGGACCGGTTAAACGAATCAAGGGACACGAATGTCACTCTATTCTTATCGAGCGATAGATATCAATGGTAAAAGTCAGAAAGGACTGCAGGATGCCGCCAACCTGATAGATCTTGAACAGCGTTTGAGGCGGAGCGGACTGGATTTGATCGATGCAAAACTGGATCGCGGAAAGACCAGCATCAAATCAAAGAAAATCAAGCGCCCTGAACTGATCACTTTCTTTTTCAACTTGGAACAACTGACGAGTGCCGGTGTACCGCTTCTGGAATGCCTAGCCGATCTGCGTGACACGATGAGTGATCAGGGATTTCGCGAAATTCTTGCAAACATGGTTGAATCTATCGAGGGCGGCAAGAAACTTTCCCAGGCTATGGCCCAGCATCCAGAAGCATTCGACAAGATTTTTGTCAGCCTGACACATGCAGGTGAGGAAAGCGGACGATTGCCTGAAGTTATGCAACATATTACCGAATCGCTAAAATGGCAAGATGAGATGGCGTCGCACACCAAGACCATCATGATCTACCCTGCATTCGTCGGCACCATCGTACTAGGCATTACTTTTTTTCTGATGATCTACCTGGTTCCACAACTAGTTGGCTTCATCAAAGGCATGGGAATGGAGATCCCGATCCAGACTCGCATTTTGCTGGCGACATCGGGATTCTTTGTGGATTATTGGTATGCGCTGATCGCGATTCCTTTTATCTTGCCCATCGTCATCAAACTGATCATCAACTATAGTCCTGAAATGCAATACAAATTCGACAAGTTGAAACTTGACCTTTGGGTGACTGGACCAATTTTGCGCAAGATAATCCTCGCCAGATTTGCCAACACTTTCGCGATAATGTACGGATCGGGCATCAGTATCCTCAACTGCATCACTATCACGCGCGATGTGGTAAACAATCGTGCCATCTCGAAGAGTCTGGCCGAAGTGACGCATGAAATAGAGTCTGGGAAGAATCTCACCCAGAGCTTCCAGAATACAGAGATGTTTCCGCCCTTGGTGATACGCATGCTCAAAGTCGGCGAATCCACGGGATCGCTGGACAAAGCCTTGCTCAACGTCAGCTACTTTTACGATAGGGAAGTAAAAGATTCAATTAAGAAGGTGCAGGTCATGATCGAGCCGACCATGACCTTGGTGCTGGGAGCTTTGTTGGGTTGGGTAATGCTTTCAGTACTATCACCCATTTATGACATTATCGGCAAGGTACAATTTTAATGAAACACTCGCTGCTGCTGTTTCTTAGCGCTGACCATCTTCATGCCCAGCACATGGTCGGCGGCAAAATAGCGTTGACACGCGAATTTCTCGACTCTGCCAAGGGTCGCGAAGAATTCGCGAACTTCCTCGAATCGGTAAAGTGCCCTGTTTATCTTCTTACCGACCTTATTGAAGAAGACTTCCGCCACGAACTCGTCCCGCATTTGGCCGGCAGGAAACGAACAGCATTATTAAAGCGGAAGTTTGAGCAATATTATCGCAGCACACCCTTCCGTCAATCCACCCTGCTGTATCGGCAAAAGACTGGAAGGCGTGACGATGATATTCTGTTCTCGGCACTGACCAACCCCTCGTTGATTACCTCATGGGTTGATGTCATCTTGGCAAAGCAAATCCCGCTAGCAGGAATCTTTTCTGTTCCACAGATCAGCGCTCCGCTAGTCAAGAATATTGAATCGAATCATGTATTACTGGTAACTTGGGAAAAATTTTCCGGACTGCGGCAAACCTATTTCAGCAATCATCATTTGCAGATATCACGCTTGACTCCGGTTCACTCAGAACTGAGATTTCATGATGCAGTTTTGAGGGAGCTCTCACGCACATTTCAATACCTGAAAAGTCTAAGCTTGCTCCCCCCGGATCAGACTCTTGACGTGCTCATCTTGTGTCATAGCGATGACCTGAAACAATTAAGGGACAAATTACCCGAAACTTTGGATATGCGCTATATCCTTACTGATATTTCTAATATCGGCAAGCAACTCAAGCTTGATTATCATTTCATAGATTCGGATGCCAGCCAGATCTTTTTGCACTTCCTCGCTGCAACCCCCCCGAAGAGCAATTATGCAAATGAAAATCATACCCACTTCTATGGTCTTGGCAAATTCAAGAATGTTCTTTACCTTGCAAGTGGACTACTGCTGTTAGGAGTAATGTTATGGGGCATGGACAGCATCATAAAAAGCAAAGATGCCGTCGAGGAAGCTGATACACTCAAAGCCGAGACACAACGAACTTTGCAAGAAGTTCAGCAGATCACAAGCACTTTTCCAAACACCTATGCAGCTGCGAGTGATATGAAAACTGGTGTATCTGTGATTCGAAAGCTCAACCAGTACACCCCAACACCTCTCGAAGTAATGGGTCCGATTAGCACTTCACTGGATCGTTTTCCCCAGATCCAGCTTGATGAGCTAACTTGGGAAACGAGTGCATTAGAACCGGTCGCAACCAACACGCAAGCGGATGTTCCTGCTCAGATCATCATCGTTAAAGGACGCATGCTTGATTTCGCAAATGATTATCGTACGGCGCTGAACTATCTGGAATCTTTCGAGAGCGACCTTAAGGAAAAAGGCTATCAGGTAACTGTTCTGACTAAGCCGTTTGACGCGAGTCCGAGCGGTAGCATCACAGATCAACGCGAGGCTCGCACAGATGAACTGAGCTTTTCACTTAAGATTTCCCACAGACCCGCTATTGCCGAAACTGAGGTTATAAAAAGGCCGCCAGCATGAAGCTCACCATAACAGACATACCTTTGTTACGCTGGAGCATCTTGACAGCTTGCCTGTCGATCCTCATCAGCACGACCATCATTTACTCCAGTAGTGCATACACTAGCAATGCACAAGAGAATCTTAACAAAGCCCGAAAATTGCGCAACGATGCGCGCACACGCCTGACAGCTGCGCATGAGGATCGGGACAACATGTCCATCTACTCTTCCGAATATGGAATACTTGTTAATCGGAAAATAATTGGCGATGAACAGCGTCTTGACTGGATAGAAGGAATGGAAAGGCTCCGGCAAAAGAATCTGGTTTGGAACTTTCGTTTCAACATCGCTCCGCAAAAAAAATATAGCCAAAAGTCCCAGATAGACAGCGGAAGCTTCGATATCCTTTACAGTGAAATGGGACTTCAGTTCGACTTGCTGCATGAAGCACAACTGGTAGATTTTTTTGCCGCGCTGCCCAAGCATGTCCAGGGCTGGTACCAACTCGAAGGTTGCACGCTCATGCGTTCAGGAACCACACAAGTAAATTCAAGCATATCTTCCAAACCTCAGCTAAGTGCTGATTGCACCGGCGGATGGATCACCCTCAAAAACAGGAATGCGCTTCCATGAACACCTATTTCAAAGTGCTTTTATTTGCCTCTGGATTAATTGCCGCAACTTCATGCCGTGCCGAATCACTGGGACGTTTGTTTTTCTCTCCCGAACAGCGTGCTCAGCTGGAATATTCAAATTTGGAAGGCAGCGATTCCAGCAACAGCGCCCGCACACTGACCGTTAACGGTATCGTGCAGAAACATGGTGGAAAGCGCACCGCTTGGATCAACGGCGTGCCTCAGCAAGCTGGCAACAGTGACGAACACTCACCGGGCAGCCTACCAATTACAGTGCCAGGGTCATCCAAATCAGTAAAGGTCAAGGTAGGGCAAAAAGTCCTGATTAACCAATCTGCCGATTCAGAATAATGATCTACCATGCACTCACCAGTCAATCGT
>JAHEDW010000030.1 GCA_024641025.1 Gallionella sp. | reverse complement strand
TCCACATGAGTATCCAGCAACAATGCCTTTGCAGTAGCATACTTCTCTTCATATTGTAGCAAATCCACTCCTTTCTTGACGCGGATAGCTTTAAGATAGGCTTTACCGAATTGGGCGCAATACTCCGGGGATTCATCACCGTGAAACTGCAACAGGTCGAGGGGCACACCGTTTAGAACATCATGAACAACCCTTGTATCAGCATTCACGAACAGCCCGACTACAGAGACAAACGGCGGCAGGGCATCTACAAGCCGCACTGCCAATTCGATGTTGACCTGACGCGGACTGTGTTTATAAAACACCAACCCGATAGCATCCGCACCACTGCGTGCTGCAGCCAAAGCATCCTCTTCGCGAGTGATTCCACAAATCTTTACACGCGTCAAAGTATCCCCCCGTATTCGCCATCATAATTCAACTGCGGTAATCCCCATTTCGTTTCATACTTAATTCTTTTCAAGTATAGGCCTTCTGGTGAAAATGTAGGTGCCGCTAGCCTGCGGTCACGACTAGCAAGTACTTCTGCCAGCCATTCCGGCGGATACTTTCCCTTGCCGACATAGACGAGACAACCGACCATGTTACGCACCATGTGATGGAGGAATGCATCAGCACTCACATCAAATATAAGCATTTCACCCTTCCGGGTTATATCCAATTGCTGCAAGTGCTTAATGGGAGATTTCGCCTGACATTGCGCCGCCCTGAACGCGCTGAAATCTTGCTCGCCAATCAGAAACTTTGCCGCCGTTTGCATCACGGTAAGATTCAACGGTACGTGAAACCATCCCACCTTGCCTGCATGAATGGCCGGACGGATAGAGCGATTGATTAGCAAGTAGCGGTAACTGCGCCCGTGAGCGGAAAAGCGCGCATGAAATTCTTCAGGTACTGTATGCGCCCAACGCACCGCGATACTTTCCGGCAACAAGGCATTCGCGCCGCGCACCCATGCTGTCAGCGGGCGTTCGACTTGAGTGTCAAAATGTACCACCTGCTCCAGCGCATGAACACCTGTATCCGTTCGTCCTGCCGCGATTACCGAGATCTGATGGCCGGAAATCTCGCTCAATGCGCGCTGCAGCATATCCTGCACTGTTTGTTCATCAGGCTGGCTCTGCCAGCCGTTGAACGGGCGGCCATCATACTCGACCCCCAACGCGAACCTCATTGCATAGTCACCACTAGCAGGAGAGCTGCACTAGCAAGCAAGAGCATATCACTGACCAAAAATCGACACTTTGGCAGTTCGATCAATGTGCTGTCGCCTACATTTCCATAATTCTGATACAGGCTGCGCAAACTATCTTGCCATGCGTCTGATCCACGCATTACAGCTTCTTCGGCATAGTGCAGTGTCAAAGCCAACCGGACAGCGAGTCGTTCCTTCGACAGTCCCACCAGTTGCAATGGTGCAAAAAGTGAATGCAGGCCGGCAATCAGTTGCAACCTTGACAGATTATTCAGCAATATTGCCAAACTTGCCAAAGCAGTCGTCAATCGGGTTAGTTGCACCATACCTTCTAACAAACCTTCACGACTTGGACTCAGCATGCCAAGTGAATCTGACAAGGTTTGACCTGGTGTGCTGTAAGCATAGATAAGCAATAACGACAACATGATCCAGCGAGTGCGACGCACCAACTGAAGGAACTTCTGTCGGGAAATCAGGAACGCCCCAAGAAGGATAAAACTCGCAGTGAACAGCAATGGGACCTGAGTCATTGCCTGCATAGACACGACAAGTAAGCACCAAGTCACAATTTGTGCTGCAGGATGGAATTTCATGATCGCTCCAAAAGCTTTCAGCGACTAAGTGAGTGGCCGCTGAAACAAACAAACGGTTTGGAACTCCGATCAGCCTAGTTGGGAGAGTAGCGTCTGGGCTGCTTGGCGTTGCTCGTCATCGCCTTCACGCAGAACTTCTTCAATGATCTCACGCGCACCGCTAGCGTCACCCATTTCCTGATATGCCTTAGCCAAATCGAGTTTCGTTGCAACCTCCTGCCAATGATCATCCTTGTTATCGGATGCTGGAGCAGCAACTGACGCTGAATCATCGAAGTTCAAGTTGATGCCCGCAAAACCAGCCTCGACCGGTTTTGCCGAAGCCAAAGGCTTCTCAGTATTTTCATCGCCAGGAAAATCCAGCGTGAACTCCATTACCGTATCATCCGCTTTGGGCAAGCCAGTATCAGTTTTTGTCACTTTTACGGCAGTCTGACCATCCCCGAGATTCAGCGTCATGTCGTCAATTTTTGGCAACGACACTTCACCAGGTGCTGAAGCTGCAGGAAACGCAGGACGTTCACCTGTCACATCGAATATCAAATCCCCCAAATCAGGTAATGAGGACTTTTCCTGATCTCCGCTCGGCTGCGCCGAAGCGCGGGGAGCGGAAAGATCAAAATCCACACTTTCAACTGGCTTGGATGTGCTTCCAGCCGTCTGCTTCGTATCGTTGTTAACTGCGCCAGATAAGAAATCTTCTTCCGGGGTTGGAGAAGTTGATGCTGACATCGACACGGTTTTAAGTGCGTCGGACAAGAAATCATCCTCAGGTGATGGTTCAGATTTTGCCGCAGGGGCACCCAAATCGAAATCGACAGACGGTGCTTGTGCCGAAGAACCTTCACCCTTGGTCAACTTTGACTTGGAACCGGAAGGAGGTGCTTGCACGGATGATGTTCCGGATTGTGCTGCGGTTGCATCATACAAAGGGTTGCTTGGATCCAATTCTCGTCCCATAGCTAGCGCTTGCTGATAGGCCTCTTCATCACCAGTATCCTGCAACTGGCGAGCGATGATCTCGAAAGTACCAAGATCCTTACGGCTGGCATAAATCTCAAGCAACTTGAGATGGATCTTGTGGTTGTCCGGGGTGTTCTGCAGCGCGTCCTTAAGGATCTCTTCGGCCTGCGCATCGCGTCCGAAATTCAGGAAAAGATCCGCTTCACTGATCGGGTCCGCTTCATTCGAAAACTCTGTTGCTTGAGTTTGTGAAGTGCCAATATTTGTAAAATCACCCGTATCAGGTGAAGACACGGTCGGATCTGAGATTCGCCCGGATCTCAAACCCTCATCATCGGAAAAATTACTGATGACTTCTAATTCACCTTGCTTTCTACGACTCACCAACCAACCCAACGCGCCAAGAGCAACCAGTACGCCAGCCCCACCTGCGAGATAAATCGGCTCAGCCATCAACTGATCGACAACAGCCATCATCTGATCGACCAGGGATGGTTCCTCCTTTACCGGAGCCGGCTTAGGTTTGGGCTTAACAACTGGCGTAGGCTTGACCTCGCTAGCCGCCGCCTCAGCGGAAGATTCCTTGGGTTGCTGTGCAAGCGCCGCTGCCGATGACTTCAACTTGGCCAACCGCTCCATATCCTGGATATTTTTTTCCAGTAGCGCGGTGCGCATCTGTTCTTCTTTGGCGGTCTTGGCTTCTGCGATCGCGTCTTCCTGCGCGGCATTCTTAGTATCCTGACCAGTCAAGGACTTACCACCTGCACCCGTCGCAGCTTTGTCACCTGGTGCTTCTCCTCTGGAGAGCTTGAGCACCTCCTTGGCGGATTCCTTGGCAACAGGTGTCTTATCGGCAACTGAACTGGAAAGTTTACCAGTAACAACTTGCTCCGTCGTTGCTTGGGGTTGGCTTCTCAACGCTGCAGCACTAGCCAATTTCTGACGGTAGGCATTCCAATCGGATACTTGAGCACGAATTTCCTTTACCGCTTCGGACTGACCTACAACTTCGACTTCTTCCTGAGTAGGCATGCGCAGAATCTTGCCGGCCCTGATACGATTCATGTTCTTTCCGTCGAACTGACTGGCATTGGCCCGATACAGCGCAACAAGCATACGCTCGAGGCTTACGTCGTCAGGCTTGTATAAAGCAGATATCTTGCCCAAGGTGTCTCCACGCTTGACAGCCAGCCACTCTTCATTCGGTTCAGCTACATCGGCCAGAGCGGATTTTTCTTTCGGAGCATCCACATCCGCTTCAGGTGCACTCTGCTCAATAGCAAACCTTGGCTTCTCCATGTCCTGTTCAGTTGGGGTGGCTTCAGCAGTAGGCTGACTCGTTGGCATGGGTTCTTGGATCTGCGCTACAGACTCAACCGGAATTTCTGCAGCGACCACTGCCGCCGTTTCGACTGCAGGCGCAAGCGGTTGAACCTTCCCTTGTTCAGGGAGCTCAGCAACATATCCTGGGGGATCGAGTAGAAAAGTGTATTCGCGGAGCAACCTCCCGGATGACCAAGTCAACTCGACCAGCATCACCACGAATGGGTCATTGATCGGTTGGGCACTGGTAACCTTCAGATAGGGTTCACCATTAGCCCGACTTTCGATCTGAAACTTGTATTTGTTTCCGTAGGGATATTCCAGGCCGGCGCTTTTATAAACATCAGGAGAAGCAAGGCGAGCAACAAGACTAGCTTTATCAGCCTTATTAACCGCAACAAGTTCGATATCAGCCGTAAGAACCTGCCCCAGACCAGAGGTGACATTTATACCACCCATGCCCATGGCAAAAATAGCTGAGGAAAGCGTAATACAAACAACGAAACCAAGCAGTTTTAATAGTGATTTTCGCACGCCATCACCCTCATCTTATTTTTTGGACAATACAAAATAACATCATAGAGTTATAAGCACAAGCTAATAATTTGTTTAAATCAATCGAGGCCAACCTGAGACTGATAAAATCAGTTTAGGGTAGGCCTTCAATCAAGATATTTCGAAATTAGGATTTCAGCGATCTGAACACTGTTCAATGCTGCGCCTTTGCGCACATTATCACTGACCACCCAGAGATTCAGGCCCAAAGGATGCGAGATATCCTCGCGTATGCGCCCAACGTAAGTTGCGTCGTTGCCGGCAGCCTCAATCGGGGTTGGGTAACCGCCAGGCTCGCGTTTGTCCAGCACGATAACGCCTGGTGCCTTTTCCAGCAAGGCACGCGCCTGTTCGGCAGTTATCTTTTTATGCGTCTCGATGTGCACCGCTTCCGAGTGGCCATAAAATACCGGTACACGAACCGCTGTCGGATTTACCTGAATTGACTCATCTTCCATGATCTTACGGGTTTCCCAGACCATTTTCATCTCTTCCTTGGTGTATCCATTTTCTTGGAATACATCAATCTGTGGCAACACATTGAAAGCGATGCGCTTCGGATATACCTCGACATTAACATCCTGATGATTGAATAGCGCACGAGTCTGGTCAGCCAGCTCGTCGATGGCTTCCTTGCCAGTTCCCGACACTGCCTGATAAGTGGCCACATTGATGCGCGCAATGCCCACAGCATCCTTTATCGGCTTTAAAGCAACCAACATCTGGATAGTAGAACAGTTCGGATTGGCGATGATGCCGCGATTCTTGTACTGTGCGATTGCGTGTGGATTAACTTCCGGCACCACCAGCGGAATATCCTTGTCGTAGCGGAAGTGTGCAGTGTTGTCGATGACTACGCATCCTGCTGCAGCTGCGATTGGCGCATACTTTTCAGATACGCTGCCCCCTGCCGAGAACAGTCCGATCTGCGCCTTCGAAAAATCGAAATCATCTACATTCAACACAGTCATTTCCGTGCCGTTGAACTGCACAGTCGAACCTGCAGAACGACTAGAAGCAAGCGGATACAGATTGCGAACAGGAAACTTCCGCTGTTCCAATATTGACAGCATCGCCTCGCCGACAGCGCCGGTTGCGCCCAATACACATACGTCATACTGCTTGCTCATTGAAAAATCTCCAGAAACTTGAACCATTATATAACCGAGACTACAGCATCACCCATCGCTGACGTGCCCACTTTCTGCATGCCCGGCTCATGAATATCTCCGGTACGCAATCCTTGTTGCAGTACCTTTCTAACAGCGTTCTCGATACGTTGGGCAATATCCTCACGTTCAAAAGTGTAGCGCATCATCATTGCAACCGACAAAATTGTCGCCAATGGGTTGGCAATATCCTTGCCCGCGATATCAGGTGCAGAACCGTGACAGGGTTCATACAATCCCTTACTGTTCTCATCAAGCGAAGCGGAAGGTAACATGCCAATCGATCCAGTCAGCATTGACGCCTCGTCAGATAAAATATCACCGAAAATATTGCCGGTCAGTATCACATCAAATTGTTTGGGCGCACGCACAAGTTGCATCGCGGCATTGTCTACGTACATATGCGACAGCACCACGCTTGGATATTCCCTTGACACCTCGGTAACGATCTCGCGCCAGAACATGCTGGTGTCAAGCACATTAGCCTTGTCGACCGAACACAACTTGCCCTGGGCACCCTTACCGGCACGCTTCATCGCGATACCGAAACCGATATGCGCCACTCGGCGAATCTCCGATTCACTATAATGCATGGTATCGAATCCTTGGCGCTCCCCGTTTTCCAGGACGCGGATGCCGCGAGGTTGGCCGAAATATATATCTCCGGTCAGTTCGCGCAATATCATGATGTCCAATCCAGACACTAGTTCCTGTTTCAAACTGGACGCATTGACCAACTCAGGATAAACCAACGCAGGACGCAGGTTGGCAAACAGGCCTAACCCCTTGCGGATGCGCAACAACCCTTGTTCTGGACGCAATTGGCGAGCCAGCGAGTCGTATTGATAGCCACCCACAGCACCGAGCAGCACGGCATCTGATTCATCTGCCAGCTTGAGTGTTTCTTCTGGCAACGGATCGCCAAACGCGTCATATCCGGCACCCCCGATGTGCGCATATTCGATCTCGATTTTCAATCCGTCGCTGCGCAATGCCTCAAGCACTTTGGTTGCTTGCATGACAATTTCCGGTCCGATCCCGTCACCCGGCAAAACTGCTATCTTCATTTCGAAATCCTACAAACTCATGAGATGCGAACCATCTCTGTCAACTAACGTTCACGTTGATAATCAGATTCAAAACCTGATCAATTACAACCAAGGTTGTTCAACGCGATGCTTGGCCTCATAGGCCCTGATTTCTTCCACATGCTGCAAGGTCAAGCCGATATCATCCAAGCCATTCAGGAGACAATGCTTGCGAAATGGCTCGACTTCAAAATTGTACACTGCGCCATCTGGCGCAGTGATTCGCTGCTGCTCCAGATCGATCTTTAAACGATATCCGGGGGTAGCATCAACCGCCTTGAATAATCCATCCACCTGTTCTTGAACAAGGCGGATTGGAAGCAGGCCGTTCTTGAAACAGTTATTGAAAAATATATCTGCGAAACTAGGCGCTATGATTGTACGGAACCCGAAATCCTCCAGTGCCCAGGGCGCATGCTCACGCGAACTGCCGCAACCGAAATTCTCTCGCGCCAGCAAAATTTGCGCACCCCGATAGCGTGGCTGGTTCATAACGAAATCCGGATTCAAGGGACGCTTGGCGTTATCCATGTTGGGCTCTCCGTGATCCAGATATCGCCATTCGTCGAACAAGTTCGGTCCGAAACCGGAACGCTTGATCGATTTCAAGAACTGCTTGGGGATGATCGCATCGGTATCGACGTTGGCCCGGTCCAGCGGCATGACCAAGCCATCCAGCAAGTTGAATTTCTGCATTACTTGTTAGCTGCCTTTTCCAAAGCTTCACCACCATCTTTAATATCCTTGCCCAACCCCTCCATGGTCTGACAACCCGCCAATACAAATACCGCTATGAACAAGATAACCGACTTCATCATCAACTCCTATGTCAATTTAACAAACTAACGTCAACGAAATGCCCTTCAATCGCTGCTGCCGCTGCCATCTCCGGACTAACCAAATGGGTGCGCCCACCAGACCCCTGGCGCCCTTCAAAATTTCGATTGGAAGTCGAAGCGCAACGCTCACCCGGCTCAAGTTTATCGTCATTCATCGCAAGACACATAGAGCAACCTGGCTCGCGCCACTCAAAACCCGCCGCAATGAATATTTTGTCCAAACCTTCTCGTTCAGCCTGCTGTTTGACCAGACCGGAACCGGGTACCACCATCGCCAACTTTACATCTGCAGCAATATGTTTTCCTCGTGCAATCGCTGCTGCTGCGCGCAAGTCCTCAATGCGAGAATTTGTGCAGGAGCCTATGAATATCTTGTCGAGCTTGATCTGCTCAATCGGTGTATTCGGTACCAATCCCATGTACTTAAGCGCACGAATGGCCGCCTCGCGCTTTACTGCATCACTGATGGCTTCAGGATCAGGTACACACCCATCGACAGCCACAACCATTTCCGGTGATGTACCCCAGGTTACTTGTGGCTTGATCTGCGTAGCATCAAGTTTGACAACTTTCTCGAATTTCGCTCCCTCATCACTATGCAAGGTCCGCCAATATTCAACTGCCTTACCCCACATTTCACCCTGTGGTGCAAATGGTCGGTTCTTGAGATAGTTGATGGTATTGTCGTCGGCAGCAACCATGCCGGCGCGCGCGCCTGCCTCGATGGCCATGTTGCATAACGTCATGCGTCCTTCCATAGAGAGCGAGCGTATCGAACTGCCCGCAAACTCGATCGCATAACCGGTTCCACCTGCAGTGCCTATCTTGCCAATCACAGCCAGCGCAATATCCTTCGCCGCAACACCCCTACCCAATTCACCTTCGACAAGCACTTGCATTGCCAAGGATTTCTTCATCAATAAGCATTGCGTCGCCATTACGTGCTCTACCTCGGACGTGCCGATCCCAAACGCCAGCGCAGCAAACGCGCCGTGCGTGCTGGTATGTGAGTCTCCGCACACCACCGTCATGCCCGGCAAGGTCGCGCCCTGCTCAGGTCCGATCACATGCACGATGCCCTGACGCACATCGGACATCTTGAATTCATTAATGCCGAACTCGGCACAATTTTTGTCCAGGGTTTCTACTTGCAAGCGCGAGACCGGATCGGAAATTCCTTGAGCGCGTCCGGTTGTCGGCACGTTGTGATCTGCTACTGCCAGTATCGATGTGGTTCGCCAAAGCTTGCGTCCGGCAAGTTTCAGCCCTTCGAAGGCCTGTGGACTAGTCACTTCATGTACCAGATGGCGGTCAATATAGATCAACGCGGTGCCATCAGCTTCCTGCCGCACCACATGTGCATTCCAGAGTTTGTCGTAAAGGGTTTGCGCGCTCATATCGTTCAACTTTTCAGAACCTGTAATTATGCCACAACAGTAATATGTACGCAGCTTGCTGCCTCAAAAGACCCACAAAACTTGGGGAAGCAATCTATCCGAACAAGAAGTGAATCGTAACGACATACCGATATCATGCTGCTCTTAGCCTGCCTGCCATCCGCTGCTTCCAGAGTATCAACAACAGCCCCAATAACGCCACGCCGGCGCTACAGGAATAAAGCACACTGGCACCATAGTGCAGCCAGATCGGTCCACTCGCCAAGCCACCAACCATACCACCGGCACCATAGCTGAGGCTACCGAACAGTGCCTGCCCCTTGGACTGATGGCGACCACGGAAAAACTCATGTATCTGTCCGACCGAGGCTGCGTGATACGCGCCGAATGTTGCTGCATGCAGCACTTGCGCAAAGAGCAGCAAAAAGATGAAGTCAGCACCCCATCCGATGAGCAGAAATCGCAAGACCGCGGAACCAAAACTGAACAGGAGTATGCGGATATAGCCGTAACGTCGAACCAGCCAAGGCATCAGGAAGAATACACCAATCTCGCAAATTACCCCGATGGCCCACAACCATCCCACCGCACTTTTTGCGTAGCCATTCTCAACCAGATAGATGGAAAAAAAGGTGTAGTAGGATCCATGGGCAACCGACATCAGGAAGCACGCGCTCAGGAAAGCCAGCACTTGAGGCTGCATAACGATCTGTCTGATCGACTGGCTGTCCGTGTGATGCGTCAACTGCTCGGTCTTGGGAATCTGCCGCGAGTAAACCATGATGCCAATCTCGCAAACTAGCCCTGCCCAAAGCAACCAGGCTATGGCAACGTAGTCGAATGCATAACCCAACCCAACCACAGATACGATGTAACCAATCGAACCCCATGAGCGGATGCGGCCGTAATGTGAGGTGTTCTTGCCAAGATAGCTGAGCGTAGTCGCCTCTACCAGCGGCATTGAAGCACTCCAGAAAAAGCCCATCATCGCCAGCACCAGGAACAACCCCCAGAAACTGGTAGTGATAAACACGCCGAGGTAACAAAGCGCGCTCAATGTCGCCGCGATCTGGACAACCAACTGTCTTTTACCTGTATGGTCTGCGACCCAGCCCCAAATGTTGGGCGAAAGCATGCGCATCACTGGCTGTATAGACAACAAGACAGCAATATCGATTGCGTCGAAATCGATAGATTTTAGATACAAACTCCAGTAGGGAGAGAACATCCCCACGAAGGCATAATAAAAAAAATAGAAACCGGCAATACGCCAGTGATGGTTGGTAGGGGGCATGGATTAACTACTTCTGATCGTTGCTCATTATCTCATGCAGCGAAATAATTTCGTACCTGCACTTGAAATTTGTCGCTTTGCCCCCAATAACCACCAGTCGCAACCTGGAGAGCAGCATGGAACAACAAAACGAGAATAAACCGCAGATTGATCAACTCGAGCAACAGGCAGCTGATGCAAGCGCCGAAATTCCTGCTTCAAAGGGAAAAGAATCGATACCCAGCATCGAAGAGATGCTCAAGGAAGCTGAACGCAAGGCACAGGAGCATTACGATGCATGGATGTATGCCAAGGCCGAAGGCGAAAACATTCGCAGGCGTGCATCAGAGGACGTGAGCAAGGCGCACAAGTTCGCCGTGGAACGCTTCTCCAATGAAATGCTGGCGGTGAAGGACAGCCTGGAAGCAGGCTTGGCCGTAAAAGAGGCGACCGTGGAAAGTTTCAAGAGCGGCATGGAACTGACGCTGAAACAACTTACCGGCGTATTCGAAAAATTCAATATCAAGGAAATCAATCCGGTCGGGGAGAAATTCGATGCCCACCAGCATCAAGCGATCAGCATGGTGGACAGCGACCAACCGGCCAATACCGTAGTCAGCGTAATGCAAAAGGGCTATTCCCTTAATGAGCGGGTACTTAGACCGGCCATGGTGATGGTTGCGAAGGCAAAAGAATAGACTGCAAGCCTATCAATCAATCCGCGGTGCTTATTTCACTGCGGATATTCGTAACTGGCACTTGAAATACAGGTTCGTGCCCTCAGTTAGGCGACAAGAGATTTTTGGATTCAACAATTTACGAAAGGAAACATCATGGGAAAAATCATCGGCATTGACCTGGGTACGACAAATTCCTGCGTGGCGATCATGGAGAATGGCAAGACCAAGGTGATCGAGAACGCTGAGGGTGCCCGCACCACACCATCTGTCATCGCTTACATGGAGGACGGGGAGATTTTGGTCGGCGCGCCCGCCAAGCGTCAAGCCGTGACCAATCCCAAGAATACACTTTATGGCGTGAAGCGTCTGATCGGTCGCCGTTTCGATGAGAAGATGGTTCAAAAAGACATAGCCATGGTTCCGTTCAGTATCATCAAGGCAAAGAACGGCGACGCATGGGTTAAGGCGCGCGACAAGGAGATCTCAGCACCGGAAGTCTCCGCGCAAGTATTGATGAAGATGAAGAAGACCGCAGAGGACTATCTGGGCGAACCCGTCACTGAAGCTGTCATCACCGTACCTGCCTACTTTAACGACTCACAGCGCCAGGCCACCAAGGATGCAGGCCGTATCGCTGGCCTGGAAGTAAAGCGCATCATCAACGAACCAACTGCAGCTGCTCTGGCATTTGGTCTAGACAAGCAGGAAGGTGACCGCAAGATCGCCGTTTATGACTTGGGCGGGGGTACTTTTGATATTTCCATTATCGATATCGCCGAGATCGAAGGGGAGCATCAGTTCGAGGTATTGTCCACCAACGGCGATACCTTCCTGGGTGGCGAAGACTTCGACATGCGCGTAATTGAGTATTTGGTGGAAGAGTTCAAGAAGGAAAGCGGCATCGACCTGAAAAAAGACATGCTGGCATTGCAACGCCTGAAAGATTCCGCAGAAAAAGCCAAGATCGAGTTGTCCTCGGCTCAGCAAACTGAAGTAAATCTGCCCTACATCACCGCTGACGCGAGCGGCCCGAAACATCTTGCAGTGAAAATCACCCGTGCCAAGCTGGAAAGCTTGGTGGAAGACCTTATTGAGCGCACCATCGAACCTTGCAAGATTGCGATGAAGGATGCGGGTGTTTCCACATCCGATATCACCGACGTTATCTTGGTCGGTGGCCAGACTCGTATGCCCAAGGTCCAGGAGAGGGTGAAGGAACTGTTCGGCAAGGAAGCCCGTAAAGACGTGAATCCCGATGAAGCTGTGGCAGTGGGTGCAGCGATCCAGGGAGGCGTCTTGCAAGGCGAAGTGAAGGATGTGCTGTTGCTGGATGTGACTCCACTATCACTTGGTATCGAAACCATGGGTGGCGTGATGACCAAGCTGATTAAGAAGAACACCACGATTCCGACCAAGGCATCGCAGGTTTTCTCAACCGCTGATGACAACCAGAGCGCGGTGACCATACATGTGCTGCAAGGTGAGCGTGAAGTGGTTTCCGGCAACAAGAGTTTGGGCCAGTTCAACCTGTCGGACATACCGCCCGCTCCGCGCGGCATGCCGCAGATCGAAGTAACTTTCGACATCGATGCTAACGGAATTCTGCATGTTTCGGCGAAAGACAAGGCGACCGGCAAGGAGAACAAGATCAAGATCCAGGCAAGCTCTGGCTTGAGCGAAACAGAAATCCAGCGCATGGTACAGGATGCTGAAGCCAACGCAGAAGATGACCGCAAAGCGGTTGAACTGGTTAATGCGCGCAATCAGCTCGACGCACTGATCCATTCCACGCACAAGTCGCTGAAGGAATACGGTGAACATCTGAGTGCCGAGGAAAAGTCTGCTGTTGAGGCTGCGTTGAAGGATGCAGAAGAAGCAGTGAAGACCGACGACAAGGACGCTATCACAGCCAAGTCCGAAGCACTTGCTGCCTCGGCTCAAAAGCTAGGAGAAAAGATGTATGCCGCTGAGCAGGCCAAGGCCCAAGCCGGGGAAGCAGGAACTTCCTCAGGCACAGGAGATAAGCACGACGAAGGCGACGTGGTGGATGCTGAATTCACCGAAGTAAAAGAAAACAAATAAGGAGCCAAGAGCGAGGATTGAGGAGCGAGCCAAGCGCCTGCAAGGGCAACTCGCATCTCGATCCTCAATCTATTTATAATGAGCAAACGCGACTATTACGAAGTCCTTGGCGTCAACCGCGATGCTTCAGACGAAGAAATCAAAAAGGCCTATCGCAAGCTTGCGATGAAGCATCACCCCGACCGCAATCCGGATAATCCAAAATCCGAAGAGCATTTCAAGGAAGCCAAGGAAGCCTACGAGACACTGAGCGACTCCCAGAAGCGTGCTGCCTACGACCAGCATGGTCACGCCGCATTTGAGGCAGGTGGCATGGGTGGGGGAAGTCCGTTCGGCGCAGGCGCGGGTGGCTTTGACTTTTCCGACATCTTCGGCGACATCTTTGGGGGCGGTCGTGGCGGAGCCGGTCGCAGCCATGTGCAGCGAGGTGCCGACCTACGCTACAACATGGAGATCACGCTCGAACAGGCTGCGCGTGGAACCGAAACCAAGATCCGTGTACCGACCATGACGGAATGCGAAACTTGCAGTGGCAGTGGAGCAAAGCCCGGCACCACTCCCACTACCTGCACCACTTGCGCAGGACACGGCCAGGTACGCATGCAACAAGGTTTTTTCTCGATCCAGCAAACTTGTCCGCGCTGCCAGGGTTCAGGAAAGATGATTTCTTCGCCCTGCAAAGATTGCAACGGCAATGGTCGGATCAAGCAGCACAAAACCTTGTCGGTAAAGATCCCGGCAGGAGTTGATAACGATGATCGTATCCGCTTGTCTGGTGAAGGTGAACACGGCATGAATGGCGGTCCTCCCGGCGACATGTATGTGGTTATCAGCATCAAGCCACACGCGGTGTTCCAGCGCGACCACAACGACTTGCATTGCGAAATGCCTATCAGCTTCAGCACCGCCGCACTCGGAGGTTCGATCGAAATTCCAACGCTTGACGGTGTGGCAACAATCAAGATCCCTGCTGAGACACAGAGTGGAAAAATCTTCCGACTTCGCGGCAAGGGCATCAAAGGCGTTCGCAGTACAAGTCACGGCGATTTGCACTGCCATGTAGCGGTAGAAACTCCCGTAAACCTGACCGCTCGCCAGAAAGAAATATTGAGCGAGTTCGAATCCATTAATGAAAACAACAGCGAACTCCATAATCCGCGCGCGAAATCCTGGATGAACAAGGTTAAAGATTTCTTCGCCGGGTAACCCCTGCTACACCTCTTAACATGAAGTTCTTTACTATGCCACGCTGGAAAGCCTCCCTAATCCACCTAACCATCAGCGCGGTCATTGGAACTGCGGTGCTCGCCCTGATGCTGCTGCTATGGTACCCATACCCGCTGTTCGAAGCAGTGGGTGGGTCACAACTCTTGCTTATCCTGCTCGGCGTTGATGTCGTACTCGGACCCTTCGTGACCCTATTAATATTCAATACCAAGAAGAGTCGTAAAGCACTTGGCTTTGATCTGGCAGTGATCGCCCTGTTGCAGATCTCGGCACTGGTCTATGGCATGAGTGTGGTATTCAATGCTCGTCCGGCATTCGTTGTTTTCAGCAAGGATTCATTCGACCTTGTTACGGCCAACATGCTAATTGACGAGGATATTGCCAAGGCAAGTTATTCCGAATTCCGTTCTTTGCCACTTACTGGTCCAGTGTATGTGTACACCGAGATGCCGATCGACAACAAAGAAAGAAGCGAAATTATATTTAGCGCTTTCTCTGGAAAGGATTTACCACAATTTCCGAAATATTACAGGCCCTATGCCGAGCATTCCATGGCTGCGGCCCATGCTGCCAAGCCAATCGCAGAACTCAGGAAACTCAACCCGGTTCACAACGCGGAGATAGATGTTGCAGTAGACCGCAGTGGAAGGAGAGAATCCGAGCTTGGCTTTGTACCCCTTCGTGCAAAATATCAGGATCAAGCAGTACTGGTAGAGAAACGTGATGGCCAAGTGCTGTCAATCATGCCGATCAATCCTTGGCAGGACTGATGCTGATAGCTAGTTGTCTGCAAGCGCTGATTTTGGAATTGTCATCTTGTCGCGAACTAGCGGCGTAATTTTTTGCTGAAACTCCAACGCCTCCAAGCCCATACAAACATGCCCGCTGAAAAAATACCAAACAGCAAGGCCTCTTCGATACGTTTCAAATCATTCAACCACAGTTTCATCGCCTGCCCAAACAGATAACCTGCTCCACTTATGGCTACTGCCCAGATTGCAGCACCCAGTGCGTTGAATAAGACGAATCGCGTAACCGGGACTTTGCTCATTCCAAATGCAATTGGGCACACCGTGCGCAATCCGTATAGAAACCGCATCACCACAATAAGCACTGCTGGATAACGTTCCATTAGCACGTTGGCGCGTCCGAATGCTGGCACTAACTGATCGAATCGTGACATCACCCACTCGGCGCGCCACCTTCCCACCCAGAAATAGAACTGATCGCCAAGAAATCCCCCCAGCAACGCTATTGTCACCACCCATTGAAGTTGCAGATAACCCTGGTGAGCAGCAAAGCCGGCTAGAATCAATACTGTCTCACCTTCCAACAGGGTGCCTGCGAACAAGGCAACATAGCCATATTCGTTGATCAATCCTGCAAGACTCACGCCATAACGTCCAAAGGCTTAACAGAAGGAAATCTTTACTTCCCGACAAATATTTCGTGCAAAAATTCCGTCGCCTGTTGCCATGAATCCTTGTCGGCCTCTTCGTTATAAGCCAGCGGTAGCTTGAATTTCTTCCCCAGTTCATCTGCATCCGGATTAGTAAAGGAATGTTGCACACCAGGATAAGTAACAACGCGATAGCTTGCCCCCGCACCGTCCATTTCCTTCTTGAATGCCGCGACACTCTCTGCGCCTATCATCGGATCTGCCTCACCCGAAAACGAAATAATGCGTGCCTTGATGTTGCCCGTCTGGGCTGGGCTGTCGGTACCCAATGAGCCATGAAAACTCAACACGCCTTTCAGATCTTCGCCTTGACGCGCCATGTTCAGCACCACACCGCCGCCGAAACAGTAACCAATCGCAGCAATCTTCTCTGCATCCACGGTCTTGTCCTTGCGCAACAAGTTCAAGCCTGCCTCAAAACGCGCCTTTGCCATCGGCATATTTTTGCTCACCTCAGTGGCGAATTTTCCGGCCTCATCAGGATGTTGAGCCTGCTTGCCCTCACCATACATATCCACGGCCAGCGCGGTATAGCCCAGTTTCGCCAGCATGCGTGCTCGCTTGCGTGCATACTCGTTATGGCCCCACCATTCATGCACCACCAATACCGCCGGGCGTTTACCCTTGAATTCATCATCGTAGGCGATATATCCCTTCAGGGTCGTGCCATCCGATTGATAACTCACTTCCTTTCCCTGTACTGCCGCCTGTGCCACAGATCCTGCCATACAAAATAACGATATCGCCAAAAATAATGTTTTCATCTTCACTCCTCAGATTGCATAGACGATGACCTATCCGACCTTGGCCGGAATCCCTTTTCGGACAGTGCTCAAGCTACACCAGACTGCACCGACTGCTTCACATAAAACACCTTCATATTTTGCGCGCGCATCTTGCCCAACAACTGCTCTGCAAGAGCATCATCCAGGATGAACTCTACTTTCATCGCAAGTTCGCCTGCCAATTCAAAAAAAGTCTCTTCGTGCAGTTTGCCATGCCTGCCAAAACCGGCAACTGCACGAAACGCCGACCCGCCGTGCACTCCCAGGCCCCGCGCTTCTTCAAGCAACCATTCATAAAGCAGTTTACCGGCATGATGTTGTTTTTCACTGATATAGAACGAAAGCAGATTCATGTCGCACTCCTAAGCATTAAGCCACTTGAAGGTCTGGATGCCAAAAATGGTCATAAGAAGCGAACCGCCAAGATGAGTGACGATAATTGCCGAGCCCCAGGCATACTGGCCTCGCAGTAACAGTGTGATGGTCTCTGCAGAAAATGTAGAGAAGGTCGTCAATCCACCGAGGAAGCCGGTGATTACCAACAAGCGGAATTCCGGGGATAGGCCGGGATGTTGTGTAAAGAAGGCCACTGCGAGACCAATAAGATATCCACCGGCCAGATTTGCAGCAAGTGTGCCGAAAGGCAAATCGGGTAGCACAGGATTTAGCCAAAGCCCCAATCCCCAGCGCAACCATGCACCTAAAGCCGCGCCGACCCCTACCGCAAGAAATGAATAGATCAACATTCGAATATTCTACCCGACCGACCTTACCATGGAGAAACCGCCTCCCTTTGTTCTAAAGTTGGTGGTTTGGCCTTGGTAGAGCCTCGCAACAACCAGTTGAACCTGTCCCTCGTATACGTAACAGCGTACGTCGTATTTGAGCAATATCGTTTGTCCCTCTTCAAGGCTAACGCTACGCTCGCCCGGCAATGCCAGTTTCTGTGCGACATAGTCCGATTGCATTATCTCACCGAACACACGCTTGGTAAGTTTCTCGCCACGATACGCACCTTTGCTGCCAAATCCGGAGTTGGGCTTGAAAAACCACTGTTTACGTTCAGACCACAGTGTTGCTTCCAGATCGGGACGAACCTCGATGGTACGCGGCACCCCAGACTTCAGGGCGGCAATGTCGGCTTCCGTTGCACCGAGCGTGCGCAAACCTTCGCCATCACTCAATTTCACCAGGTTGCGCTTGTCGGCGTAACGCGCATGGTGCGCCGGAGATGGTGTCACCACCGCAAGTCCATGCAAGTAGGCTTCCCGAAGCGCGTGATGTTTGTGCAATGAGAAATCCGTCAGTCGGTTGTACACCAAGTCGATTCTGATACCGTCAAGATACAACCCGTCGTTGCGAGCCTCCAAGGAGGAAGGATCGGCGATATATGCAGGAATTCCTTCCCGATCAAACATCGCTTTTGCGAGCAGGAACTCTGGAAAAAGGTATTGCGTCTCCGGTTGTTCGTCGACAATAGCAACAGAATTGAGCGGTTTGTCTCCATGCATGAGACGCCACTCGTTGAGGAACATTCTCAGAATATCCCGTTCTGGATCTTTGCTAGCGACAACCTCACCGGGCAAGGCAACATTGCGCTGGCTTTCGAGCAGCAAAGCATTGAGAAAGGCGCCGCCGGCGTTGGTATTAATCTCGATCAGGTGCGCACCCTGCTCGTTCAGATGGAAGTCATAGCCGTAAAACACTCCCAGACAATCTTGTCGTTCCTGCACACTATTCATCCATTCCGGGAGTTTTACTATACGTTCTACTGCAGCGACCACTGTATGCATCTGATTGATCTGCGATGCCGTGACAAACAATGGTACTTCTGCAAACAAATTGGCATGCTCGGCAGTGATCGCTTGATGGAAAGCAACTCCTTGTGCTCGGATGGCAGCGTCAAGCCGGGCCCGGTCAATGGTTGCGGACAACGCATCCGCATTCAAGCCTGAGACGCGCGAGGTGAAGTCTTCATCCACCCAGCATGCCTTTCTTGAGGTCATCCTGAACCGGATTCTTGCCGAGCCATATTCTAAGTAATGCTTGATTGAAGGCTGCACCCGCGATGTTGCCCCGTTCTGTGCCATTAACGGTGATCCTTGTTCCACTATCAGGAAGATAATCAAGCATGATGATGTCACCCGATTTGACTTCATTCACCGCTTCGAAAATCTGCTTCATTTCCTTGAGCTGTGCATCAAGAGCTGCCATTTCGGATGAAGAATGATTCGCCTTGATCGCATCACTGAATGAACCATACAATTTCTCCCCGCTCAATTCGTGCATGATATACAACGCGATGCGATGCTTTTGGTTGCCAGCAATAATTGCCTCGGCAGATGCCTGTTTTTGCGGAAGGTACAGCGCACCGACGTAGATCTTGAAGAAAAACCGGGTGCGGATACCACCACCGTTCAATTGCAGCACCGAATCCTCCAACTGCATCTTGTCTGTTAGTTGAATTCCTGCCAGGTCCACCGCACCGACTTTCCAGCTGAGCAAAAGACCGCAAGCCAGCAAGAGCATTTTCTTCATTTCAATCCTTTCAGCGTCAACAAACTCGGGCAGTCAACGGCCAGATTTTTCAGCATCCTCAAGCAGCATCAGCAAGCGCAGTCTGTCTTCTCTAGCAACCACCTTCAAATCACGGTCGCTAATCGCGCCCTCAATCGCCCACAAAAAGTTCAAGCTAGGGGAACAACCTGCTCGCCTCACCGCAACAAAAGCAGCGATCGTGCCCATTGCGACCAACTGCGCATCGGAAGAAATGCCGGCCTTCGACAGCATCTCAATAGATTTTGGCCCGAGGTTTCGACGGAAGAGTTCCAAAGCTGCGAAATTCTCTAGCTGCAGCTATAACGCCTCGAAAATCCCTGCCGCCCCCATTCCGGTACCGATGCACATCGTCACCATGCCGTATTTTTGCTTGCGGCGTCGCAGGCCGTGTAATAGCGTCGCTGTACGAATCGCGCCGGTCGCACCCAATGGATGGCCAAGCGCTATTGCACCGCCAAGCGGGTTAACGATCGCTGGATCAAGGCCTACATCCTGGATTACCGCCAACGATTGTGCAGCAAAAGCCTCGTTGAGCTCGATCCAACCCATATCATCCAACTTCAAACCTGCTTGCTTCAGCACGAGGGGTATCGCCTCCTTTGGACCAATCCCCATGATCTCCGGGGGTACGCCAGCCACGCTAAAACCGATGAATTTTCCGATCGGTGTAAGGTTATATCGCTTCAGTGCAACCTCTGAACAAAGCAAAACCGCAGCCGCGCCATCCGACATTTGGGAACTGTTGCCAGCCGTAACCGTGCCCTTCTGAGCAAAAACCGTCCTGAGCTTCGCCAGCGCGTCAATGGAAGTATCCGCTCGGGGTCCTTCGTCCGATGTAACCTCACGTGATTTCACTAACACTCCCCGGTTGGCAAAGTCTGGCATGTGCTCTCTGAGCTGATAAGGTGTGATTTCGTCGTTAAACTCGCCATTGCTGGACGCCGCGATGGCACGCTTATGGCTCTGCAACGCAAAGGCATCCTGGGCCTCGCGTGACACCTTCCAGCGCTCGGCAACCTTCTCAGCGGTAAGGCCCATACCGTAAGCAATACCAATATGCTCGTTTTCGAATATAGCTGGATTGAACGCCACCTTGTTGCCCATCATTGGCACCATGCTCATGCTCTCAACACCAGCCGCAATCATCACATCTGCCTCGCCAAGGCGGATTCGATCCGCCGCTAGCGCCACCGCCTGCACACCCGATGAACAGAATCGGTTGATCGTCATCCCTGGCACCGTGTTCGGCAGTCCGGCAAGCAGCAACGCAATGCGCGCCACGTTCATTCCCTGCTCCGCTTCAGGCATCGCGCAACCGACGATCACGTCTCCAACAGCCGCTTTGTCGAGCGACGGCGCCTGTGCCAGCACACTCGTTAACACATGTGACAAAAGATCATCCGGGCGAGTGTTGCGGAACATCCCGCGTGGCGCCTTGCCGACCGGCGTGCGTGTTGCTGCAACAATGAAGGCTTCCTGTACTTGTTTGGCCATTATTTATCTCCTATAACTCTGCAACTTATACTGACAACGAGCCTTCCTGCATCACTATCTTCTTTCCAGTTATTCGCGAGTCTGATTTACTTGGGGAAAAATCGGCCCACGCAATCGTCGAAATTTTTTTCATTATTGCGTCACTTTTACCTTCTTTTCTTCCTTGACGGTATAGTGAATTTCCACACGACGGTTTCTCGCTCTTCCTTCTGCCGTCGCATTGTCAGCAATCGGATTGTCCGAACCAAAACCGACTGTGTTGATACGATTTTCAGCTATCCCTTGCTGCACAAGATATGCCTTCACTGCTTCAGCACGATTCAGCGAAAGCTTGAGGTTCATCGTCGCGTTTCCGGTACTGTCTGTATATCCCATCACATCCAATTGGATATCCTCGAACTGATTCGCCGCGTTTACAACCTCATCCAGTTTTTCGCTTGCACCCGGTAACAACTTGCTAGAACCAGTCGCAAAGTTTGCTCCCTCAAGACGAACCGGCTTTTCAATAATTGAAATTTTCCAGACCTCTCTGGCTGCCGCTTCTCTGGCTGCCGCTTCTCTGGCTGCCGCTTCTCTGGCTGCCGCTTCTCTGGCTGCCGCCTCTCTGGCTGCCGCTTCTCTGGCTGCCGCTTCCTTGGCTGCCGCTTCCTTAGCTGCTGCTTCTCTGGCTGCCGCTTCCTTGGCTGCCGCTGCTGCCGCAGCTTTTTTACCACCATCAAAATAATAGTTCAGGCCGATCACAAAATTTACATTCTTGTAGGTTATCGCATTCTTCTCTTTTCTATCGGTTGTCCATTCGCCATTGATGGACCAACTATCGGAAAGTTTAAAGTCGGCGCCTAGACCACCGTGAAAACGATTTCCGGGATTGGTTCCAGCAATTCCAAACTTGACATACGGCATCCAGCTCCGCATCGGCAAGCCGAGCTTTACATCCAAGCCACCATCGCGTCCGGTATAAGACGAACGATGACCATCATAAAATCCGTTCACGCCGATCAGATAACTTTTCATATCCCAGTTATAGCCTGCAACCACACCAGCGTAGTTCAAAGACTTATCAGGCAGGGATGTCGCTCTCGACTGGTTGGATCCGCCGTTGACGCCGATATATAGTCCATCAAACTCACCGGCATTCGCAGTTGAAACAGACCCAATGAGTACCACCAAGGCACAGCTGCGTATATATTTTTTCATTTCCATCTCCTTTGTATCTCAACTGAGCGTTCCGACAACATTATCTTGTTGTGCCGATCTAAATAACTTCACTGATTTCAATTCCTCAATGGCTTTCCATTCTTCAGCATGTGTTCAATTCGCGCCTGGGTCTTTTCAGAAGCGATGAGTTCCATGAAGTGCCGCCGCTCCAGATCGAGCAGCCATTGTTCATCGACCAGAGTGCCCGCATCGACATCCCCGCCGCACATTGTTTCTGCGACCCGGCAACCGATGTTGTAGTCATATTCGGAGATGAAACCACCTTCGAGCATGTTGACCATTGCAGCCTTTAGCGTGGCAATGCCAGTGCGTCCTGCCACCGGTATCTGCCTCAACTGCAACGGCGGACGATAGGCAGTAGCATTGAGTGCACGAGCTTCCTGCTTGGCGATGTGCAGCAATTCGAAGCGGTTTAGCACGATACGATCAGACTGTCTTAAATAGCCCATCTCCCTCGCCAGTTCGGCGCTCTTGGCGACTTCCCCCATTGCGATCTGCTGAAAATAACGTTTCAGGTAGGGAAAGATGTCACCGCGACCGTCAATAGAGACACGCTGGGCCTCATGCGCTGCGCGCATTGCCATCTCCTTGCAACCACCGCCCGCAGGCAGCAAACCGACGCCAACTTCCACAAGGCCGATATAGCTTTCCAATGAAGCAACGATGCGTGTGCAGTGAATGGCGAATTCGCAGCCTCCGCCAAGTGCCAAGCCATCCACAGCAGCGATGGTCGGTACCTGTGCGTATCTCAGCCGTTGCGAGATGATCTGGAATTTCTCTACCACCGCTTCAACGCGGGGTACGTTGCCGGTCGCGGCATTGACGATGTCGCCCAATCCGCCCCCCCCCAGCGATGGTATATTTGACACGGGTCGCCGCTCCCTTGATCTTTCCGAGCAAACCTCCCGCTTCCGCCGCTGCACCATCCTGCATGCCCTGCAATGCTTGTAACAAATTCGCACCTGCCGAGAACGGGGGCTCGCTCTGCCAGATGACCAGTGCCGAGAAATTTGCCTCGGCTTCGTCCAACGCGCGCAAGATGCCATCAAGAACCTCATTACTGAGGGTGTGCATTTTGCTTTTGAAACTCAGGATGGCGATGTTGTCGCCCATATGCCACATGCGTACATCGTCGGTTTCGAACACCGTTTCGCCATGATCCACTGACTCGCCGAGAATTCTGTCAGGAAATATCTGGCGTTGGTATACAGGCAGTGTGGAGCGAGACTGATCACCCTTGGTAACCGGGGAGTATGAACCATGGGCAGCATGAACACCCGTACGTGAGGATTCAACTACCCACTCTGGCAATGGCACATTTGCCAGCGCCTTGCCCGCCGCTATATCAGCGGCGATCCAGCCAGCCACTTGTTGCCAGCCTGCTGCTTGCCAGATCTCGAAAGGACCATTATCCCAACCGAAGCCCCAACGAACGGCAAAGTCGAGATCGCGTGCATTGTTGGCGATGCTGTCCAACTGTAATGCGCAGTAATGAAAAACATCCCGGAACACTGCCCACAGGAACTGTGCCTGTGGATGAGACCCAGCGTGCAGGGCAGAAAGTTTTTTCGCCCAATCGCGCTCGCGCAGGATCTCCTTCACACCTTCATCTAGCTTGGCTTCCGAAAGCCGGTATTCTTTTGAATGCAAATCAAGAACATGGATCTCCTTGCCGATCTTCTGGTAAATACCCCGCTTTGTCTTCTGTCCAAGTGCGCCTTGGTCAACCAGATAACCAAACCAACCCGGCAACTCGAAGTGCTTGTGCCATGGATCATCGGTAAGGTTCTCGCGCATGGTATTGACCACATGAGCGAATACATCAAGTCCGACGATGTCCAGCGTGCGGAACGTAGCACTCTTCGGACGGCCGAGGTAGCGACCTGTCAGCGCATCAACAGTATCAAAGCCAAGGTCGAACGCCTGTGCGTGATGCTTGGTTGCCAGCATCGAGAAAACACCGATGCGGTTTGCGATGAAGTTGGGCGTATCTTTGGCACGCACCACGCCCTTTCCTAATGTAGACACTAGGAATGTCTCCAGTTGGTCGAGCAGAGAAGTCTCGGTGACGGCACATGAAATCAGTTCGACCAGATGCATGTAACGCGGTGGATTGAAGAAGTGGATTCCACAGAAGCGGTGGCGCAGATTCTCGGGGAATGCTTCGGACAACTGATTGATCGACAACCCCGAGGTATTGCTGGCAAAGATCGCATGTTCATTTATGAACGGCGCGACTTTCTTGTAAAGATCCGATTTCCAGTCGATGCGCTCGGCGATAGCCTCGATCACCAGGTCGCATTCACGCAATTTCTCCAAATGCTGCTCGTAGTTGGCAGGCTGAATGAAAGTCAGCATGGCAGGTGATGCTGCTGGACTCGGGTCGAGCTTATTCAAGCCTGCGATGGACTTGTTCACATTGCCGTTCGGATCACCTTCCTTCGCGGGCAATTCAAACAAGAGCGTCTCGACTTTGGCATTGACCAGATGCGCTGCAATCTGGGCACCCATCACGCCCGCGCCCAGCACTGCAACCTTGCGGATAATAAAGTTTTGACTCATATAGAACTCTCCAATGAAAAAGGGGAGGCAGTGCCTCCCCTTCTCATCCACAGTACTTAAAAGCTGTGGGTGTATTGTACGCTTAGTATATCTACGCTGTTTTTATAGGTGCCAACCAGGTTACCTTTACCAACTGCAGCTTGCATGTCTGCAATCGTCGAATCCTTTACGAACAGATGTGCATAACCGAAATCGATTGCGCTCTCCTCACCAGGTTTGTATTGACCGCCTAATGCAATCCAAGTGCGGTCGTTATCGGGTATCCGGGCAGTGCGATATGCATCCGAGACTGGCGCCTGATCGAATGCGATACCAACACGTGCTTTCCATTGTTCATTATAGCGATAGCTTGTTCCTGCAGAAATACGCCAAGTGTTCTTCCAATGTTCCTGAACAGTCAACACGTTTACACCAGAGGTGCGATCGATCTTAAGTTCTTGCAGAACGCTCCATCCGGTCCACGTAGCGTCCGCCATAAGTTCCCACTTGTCATCCAACTGATGAAATCCGCTAACTGAGAATGAATCCGGCATTGAGATCGGCAGTGTTACATCACCGTTAGCAAGCAGTGGGCTCGCAGCAATAGCTGAAGGAACATTGGCAAATGAAATCGTGCCATTCAAGGTGTACTTGACCTTGGAACGATAGGCTACCCCGACCCGGGTATTCGGCTCAATGTTAAACAATGCGCCAAGGTTATAGCCCCAAGCAGAATCGGTTCCACTGATTGTACTTACACCTTCCAAATTCGAACCGAGTGCGCCACCTGCAGCCGCAGAATAGTTTACTGAGCTGGTTAGATCGCCCTTTATATGCTGGTAACTTAATCCTGCACCGAACGAGAACATATCGTTCACATCGTAGGAAACAGAAGGATTGACATTAATCGTTTTTATCTCGGATTTAATGGCTTGGAAGCGCCCGATCCAGTCGGAGTCATATTCAGTTTTCAAACCGAAGGGGGCATTGATACCTAACCCGAAGCGTGTTTGCGGGTTCACCTCCATCGTAAAATATGCATTCGGAACAAATGCCAAACTTCCTGCATCTCCGCCATTACCCCCTGGTGTCTGAAGGAGAGCACCAGTAGAACCGGTATCAGTAAACTTTGCTGAAGGCTTGATTGCATGCAATGCCACCGCAATCTGCTTGCCGCCCAAGCGAGACATACCCGCAGGGTTGAAGAAAACCGTGCTGGCGTCATCGGCGATGGCAGCGCCGCCGGCAAAAGCATTTCCAATACCACTGGCACTTTGTTCGATCAGCGCGAACCCTGATGCGAACACAGCGCCTGAAATTGCCAACATCCCAGTTCCAACCAGGATATTTACCACTTTCCTGTTCAATATCATGACTCTCTCCACATTATTATTTTACGAAAAAACCTAAATCACCTACCCCCTTTATAATGATGCGCCTAATCTTCCGCCGGAACAAGCCGTGGCTTACGGTCTTCCCCTACTGCCACATAGGTTAATGTCGCCTCGGTAACTTTCACGCAGGTCGGCTTGGCCGGATCGCGCTGCGCGTAGACTTCGACTTCGACTGTGATCGATGTGTTACCCACCTTCAATATCCTGGTATAGAAACTCACCACATCACCGACAAAGATCGGCTGCTTGAATACGAAGGAATTCACCGCCACAGTCGCAACCCGACCCTTAGCACGATGCAAAGCAGGAATGCTGCCAGCGATGTCTACCTGCCCCATCAACCAACCACCAAACATATCGCCGGTGTAATTTGCATCCGAAGGCATCGCCGCCACGCGGATCGTCGGTTCGCGTTGCGGCAGTGTGGTGTGCTGGTGCTCACTCATAATTAGTGGCCTTCATAAAGTTCGCTGATTTGAGCGGAGTATCTCTCAACCACTTTTGCACGCTTGATCTTCAGAGTGGGCGTTAAAAGACCGTTTTCTATGCTCCACGGCTCTTGCAGCAGCAGTACGCGATGTACCTTGGCATATCCAGGAAAAGCCTGCAGATTATCCGAGATCCGCTCGAGCACCTCAGCCTGAACCACGCTGTCAGTCAGTGATTCCGGCATATCGGGACGAACGTTGATCTCCTTGGCGAATTTCAACCATTCATCGGGATTGAGAACCACAAGCGCAACCAGATATGGCCTGCCCTCACCGAAGATCATCACTTGTTCGCACAGTGGATCACGAAGTACTGCCATTTCCATGTCGTTTGGCGGAATCTTTTCGCCGTTCGACATGACGATGATCTCCTTGATACGACCGGCAATATATATATGTCCGGTATCGCTGATACCCACGGTGTCCCCAGTATTCAACCAACCGTCCTCGCCAATCATCGCGCGTGTCGCCTCTGGATTGTTCCAGTACCCCAGCATCACGTTCGGTCCCTTTACCAGCAACTCGTTCTGCTTGCCGATTTTGACCTCTACCCCCCGTATCGGCTGACCGACGCTGTCAGGGAAATTGTTCTCCAGCGGATTGCCGGCTATCACCGGGCTGGTTTCAGTCAGACCATAGCCTTGCAGTACGGGCAACCCGAGGCCGACAAACATATGTGAGATTTCCGGTGCTAGCGCCGCGCCACCGCTGATGGCAGTTCGCAGGTTCCCACCAAGCCGATCCATGATCTTCTGTGCCACCAACTTCTTCAGCAACGGCCACAGGACAAAGGTAACCTTCCATGGTCCACGTCCCTGCTGATTTAGAAAGCGGTCCCATCCGGTATCTACCGCGAAGTTGAATAGTGCGCGCTTGAGAGGCGAACCTTCTGCAAGCTTGGCCTTGATCGCACCATACACACGTTCATATATCCGCGGCACCGATATCATTATGCTCGGCCGGATGATCTGCAGATCATCCGGCCGAGCAAAATGATATCGGTGCCGCGGA
>JAHEDW010000029.1 GCA_024641025.1 Gallionella sp. | reverse complement strand
GTGCCATTAATGGTGGGAAAGAACTGTCCAAAAATAAGGTGATACGCGATTAAAATTAAAATGAAGCAAGAGGATGCTAACCAGATGCCTTGACCGAAAATATTACATTTATCTACTTTGAGCTTCACTTTTTAATATATGGATAATAGAAAATGGCTGATTATCTCTTATCAAATTCAACTTCGCTAACAGTATTTAAATCATATGGGAGTGTCGGAAATATTGGTTCTTCATTACTTGATTGAACAAATGTTGCCACAAGCGAACATCAACCAAATTGCAGGATTTGAACTTAAACTTGATTTGTTGTTTGATTCGCGGCAGGATTCAAATTTGAGAATCGTCTAAGTATTATTCTCACCTGTGAACAACAGGTGAACCTGTATAGAGGCGATAGTAGATGGCCACCACTGGAACGGAGAACACAAGATGACAGAAAAGGAAGTAATTGCAGAGTCCCCTTGCTTAGGAGATTGTAACTTGAATGATCAAGGAATTTGTCTCAGTTGTTTCCTTTCATCAAAGGAAAATGACAAGTGGAATCATGTCAGTAACCAAGAAAGACTTGTTATGCTGAAAAATGCACTTCAACGAAAAAAGGCAAATTCAGAGGGACTGTCGATGAGTGAGATCGGAACAAGCAGCGGTGATTGATTCAGCCTGACCCGGCCAGCCAAATATTATTAACCTTACGTATTGGTTATTCTATATGTATTCAATATGACAGGAGAGTTACTCATGGCATCGACGAAGCAAAGAATTAGTGAAATCATTTATGAAGCATCAGTTACTTGTGCTGGAATTGACGAAAATCTGGCAAATGGTACAGAAGCAGGAAAATTAGAAGCTGCTCCTATTCAGATTGCCATGATATTGGCTATCGCATCAGAGCACGGTATCGAAATTTCTAATGCAGCTGCTACAGAATTGCTGTCTATGATTTCGTCAACTATGCAGAGCCGTCAATTGCTTTATAGCCGCCAGGCGCTTGTTGGGTGGCTGCCTGGCATTGATGATGCCAATAATGACTCGACGATGGCAGCACTAACAGAAGCAATAGGATGGGCAGCCAACAGTCATTTTGATCAAGCTGCGGCGAACAAATAAATGGGTGCTCAGTAATATTATGGCCAAGCATTGATTAGGAATAAATTAAGCGTGCATCTTCAACGTTGCTAAAATTTCTGCATAAATAAATAGTATTAGGAATTTAGTATCTGAATGAAAAAATATGAACGTGATCTACACGTTGAGCAACTATTCTTGCCAGTTGCAACTTAGAGCCCATTCACTTGAACTTTGCATAAATTGAACGATTGGCAGTATATAACGAGAAAAGGATTGCAAAGTATGGCTATCTGTAGTCCTACGCCAAGTTCCGCTTTCCCATCGACTGTAATATCATGCGTTTGCTTAAAGGGAATACTCAGGGATGTTATATGAAGCAAGGGTGTTTCAAGTTTTGTTTAGAAAAATTTATAGTGCTGACTCCTGCGCAATCCAATTGCTGTCAGGTTAATTAAATTCAAGGAAAATACATTGACAAAGATTTCTAACTCGCCGCAACTCCAAGTTTATGGTAAAGATGAGTCAGTAATGCTGGCAAATTTTACTGGCACCATAAATCCAGTTGCAATCCTGGAAGATAAGGTTATACAACTGCTTTCTGAACAATGTCGCAAAGCAAAAGAAGAAGCTCAAAATGCAGGGGGAAATTTGAGCGCATCCCTGGAGCTATTTTCAACACTTGAAGGAGTCCTGAAGTCGTATAGGAAAATCCGAGATGAGTACTACGATAGAATAGACATCGAACGAGAACGAGAGGAGGCTGAGCAGCGGCTTCAAGAGGCGATGAGTGAAATTAAGGTATCCACGCCACCACGTGAATAGTTCAGTGCGCCTCTATCCAAAATTACATATCCAATGTCCCTAACTAATCATATGGATATGGTTTTAGCCATGCGTACTGCATATACCTGAACCGTCGGATGAATAAAAATAGCTAAATTGTATTGAACCAAGGGTTCGCTACCAGTTTTGAGGAATAAGTCGTCATTTATTGCTATAACCAGAGCAATGCTCGACCTTTCTACGGAATTATTTGCTTATGCCACCGCTTGCTCGCTTAATTCCCGATAAGTCCCTTGCAGAGAATACTTCATCGAAACCGGCCTGCTGCAACAACTTGCAAACATTTTCAGCTTGGTCATAACCATGTTCAAATAGCATATAGCCCCTTGGATTAATATGCTCCTTTGCCTGGGAAATAATGGCCCGAATATCATTTAATCCGTCCGGTCCAGAAGCTAAGGCGCTCAGAGGTTCGAAGCGAAGATCTCCATGCGATAGATGTTCATCGCCAGTGGCAATATAGGGAGGATTTGCGACAATCAGATCGAATCGCTCGTCAATTAAAGCCGAAAACCAGTTGCTACGCATCAGGCGAACATTGGAGAGGGCAAAACGAGACTTGTTCTCCAGTGCAACGTCCAATGCATTTTGAGAAGCATCAACTGCCACCATCTCGATGTTTGGGCGTGCATGGGCGATGCTCAAGGCGATTGCGCCGCTGCCGGTACCAAGATCCAGAACACGGAATTCGCCATATCGCGGAATACGCTGCAATGACAGATCGACAAGCAATTCGGTTTCTGGCCGAGGAATCAATGTTGCTTTAGATACCTTGAAATTCAAGCCGTAAAACTCTCTTGAACCCAATAGATAGGCCACCGGTTCTCCGCTTAAGCGACGTTCAAGCAAAGCTGAGTATCGCGATTGTTGGATTTCATCAAGAGATTGTTCTGGATGCGCAAGAAGGTACGAACGGTCTACATGCAATACTTTCTGGAGGAGACACTGAATTTCGATTCGAGCGCTAATTCCATCAATATCCAACGACTCCTCAAGCTGCTTACTATGGTGTATTAGTAACGCCTGGATATTACTGTAGGACATCTTCAGCCATCGCTGCGAGTTGTTCTGCCTGATGTTCCGCCATCAGAGCACCTGTGAGTTCTGCAATATCGCCATCCATGATTGCATCCATCTTGTACAGCGTTAGGTTTATGCGGTGATCAGTGACGCGGCCTTGGGGAAAATTATAGGTTCGAATGCGCTCTGAACGATCCCCGCTTCCGACCAAGCTCTTGCGTGTGGCAGCTGTTTTGGCATTTTGTTCATGCACTTGCGCATCCTTGATACGAGCTGCCAGAACACGCATTGCCTGTGCCTTGTTTTGGTGCTGAGATCGTCCATCTTGGCACTCAACTACCACGCCAGTCGGAAGGTGAGTAATTCGCACCGCAGAATCTGTCTTGTTTATGTGCTGGCCACCTGCTCCGGAGGCACGGAATGTATCTATTCGCAGATCAGCGGGATTGAGTACCACATCGTTGACTTCGTCGACTTCCGGCATGACAGCAACAGTACACGCTGATGTATGCACGCGGCCCTGGGTTTCCGTGGCAGGGACACGTTGAACCCGGTGTGCGCCGGACTCGAACTTAAGCACCGAATATGCGCCAGTCCCTATGATACGAGCGATAATCTCCTTGTAGCCCCCCATTTCACCAGGACTTTCCGAGATTATTTCAACTTGCCAGCGCTTGCGTTCAGCGAATCTAGAATACATGCGGAACAGGTCACCAGCAAACAATGCCGCTTCATCACCGCCGGTTCCTGCACGAATTTCCAGGAACACGCTGCGTTCGTCATTTGGATCCTTTGGTAATAACTGAACCTGCAATTCACTACTGAGTTGTTCCAGTCGCTCTTGTCCTTGATGAATTTCTGCTTCGGCGAATTCGCGCATATCTGGATCTCCAAGCATTTCCTGAGCGGTGACAATGTCAGCCTGGCAGGCTTGGAAAGCGTGATACAACTCTACAACCGGTTCGAGTTCAGCACGCTCTCTGTTGAGCTTCCGGAACATATCCATGTTATGGGTAGATTCTTCGGTACTCAGCAATTGATTGACTTCGAGCAGGCGCTCGCTCAGTTGAGCGAGTTTGGCGGCGATGCTGGGGTTCATTCTGCCAACTGTTTATTCTTCGGATTGAATGTGATAAAGACGATGTATCACTTCCAGAAATGCTTCACGATCTCCGCTATGCACTTGATTCAGAGCGTGGGTTGGTGCGTGCAGGAATTTATTGGTTAGGCCACTGCTCATTGATTCCAGTACCTTTTCGGGGTTTTCTCCCTTTGCCAGCATTCGCAACGCCTTTTCCAATTCGTGGCGGCGATTGCGCTCTGCGTGGTCGCGCAACGCGCGAATAACCGGAACAATCTCTCGCGATTCCATCCAATGTATGAATTCAGATACACTGGAATCTATGATCACTTCGGCTTCTTTGACTGCGCCTTGACGCGCGTCCAATCCGTCTTTGACTACTTCAGCAATATCATCGACGCTATAAAGAAAAACATCGTCAAGTTCTGATACTTCTACTTCCACGTCGCGTGGAACTGCCAAATCAACAATGAACAGTGGGCGATGCTTGCGTATTTTCAAAGCACGTTCCACCATACCTTTTCCTAGAATGGGCAATGGGCTGGCAGTGCAGGTGATGATGATGTCATGTTGTGCCAGCTGCTCTGGCAAGTCGGTGAGCGTGATTGCGTGTCCATTAATCCGGCGTGCCAAAACTTGGGCGCGATCAATGGTACGATTGGCTACAGTGATGTGTTTCGGCGAGCGCGCTGCAAAATGTACTGCGTTGAGTTCTATCATCTCGCCAGCGCCAATAAACAATATCCGCTGCTCTGAGATGCTGGGGAAAATACGTTCAGCAAGGCGCACGGCTGCCGCGGCCATAGAGACCAGGTTTGCTCCAATCTCGGTTTGAGTGCGTACGTCCTTGGCTACCGAAAAAGTGCGCTGGAACAATTTGTGCAGCAGGAAACCAAGTGTGCCTGCTTGTTCAGCCTGGCGTACTGCTTGCTTCATCTGCCCCAAGATTTGAGGTTCGCCCAGCACCATAGAATCCAAGCCACTTGCCACACGGAATGAATGCTTAACCGCCTGCTCTCGCGGCAGCAGGTAGAGGTATGGGTCAATATCCTTGCGCGGCAGATGGTGATACTTCGCTAGCCAGTCTATTGCAAGTTCGGGGTGCTCTGCGTTGCAATACAATTCCATGCGGTTACAGGTCGACAGGATGGCTGCCTCCTTGGCTGCGCCATTCTCAACCAGATCACGCAGGGCGTTATCCATTCCGTCAGCGTTGAACGCGACCTGTTCGCGCACTGCAAGAGGCGCGGTTTGATGGTTGATACCAAAGGTATATAACTGCATTCTGATATTCCGACAGTAAATCCGTATGGGGGCGGATTATAGTCGGAACCGCGACGCAATACCATCCGATGCAGTATGGGCAAGTCGCATAGAATGAGATGCCTAATTTATTCAAAATCACAATTCAGATGGCCATCAAAGCTACCATATTCAAAATCGGACTTCAGATTGCCGACATGGATCGGCACTATTACGTCGACCATGCCTTAACGGTGGCGCGGCATCCTTCCGAAACTGATGAGCGAATGATGATTCGCCTGCTGGCTTTCGTACTCTTTTCAGAAAATGGACTTGATTTTGGCAAGGGTTTGAGCAGCGATGATGAACCTGACCTATGGTTGAAAGATCTGACCGGTGAGATCAAGCTCTGGATCCAAGTCGGATTGCCGGATGAGCGCACCATCCGGAAAGCCGGTGGACGGGCGGATCAGGTTGTCGTAGTTTGCTACGGGAAAACAGCAGAAATCTGGTGGAACGAGAACCGCAACATGTTGCAACGCCAGGATAATCTTACCGTGCTCAAACTACCAGGCGAAGCGACACGGGCCATGGCTGGGTTGGTCAGTCGATCCATGAAATTGCAATACACGATTCAAGAAGGTCACATCATGATTACCAGTGATACCGGAATGATTGAGATCGAGCCACAGATTCTTAAGGATAGTCTCCGCACAAACCGCAGTTGATTCATAAGCAGTACCCAAGTCAGAATGCCATCGCTGACCAATTGCCCGGGTTATAGATTACAATCCCAGTATCGTAATAAATTTATGGCATCAAATGTCAGAAAATGTAAGAAAACTGGTGGTTTTGTTTGCTGATATTGCAAGTAGTTCTGAGCTTTATGAAAGACTGGGAGACAAATTGGCTCACCAGTCGATATCTCACTGTGTTGGCATCATGACCAGAGAGCTATCTGGATTCCAGGGCACGCTTGTAAAGACTATCGGCGATGAAATTATGTGTCTATTTCCGACAGCAGAGCAAGCTTTACTTGCTGCCTCTGCCATGCATCTCGCGGTGGGGGAAAGCCGGCATCAGGATGGCACCCCAATGTATATTCGCATTGGTTTTCACTATGGTGAAGTCATCCACGAATCCGGTGACGTATTTGGCGATACTGTAAATATCGCAGCAAGGGTAACCTCAATTACAAGAGCTAATCAAATCATTGTTACCCAGTCGGTTGTGGAAGCTTTGCCCCCTGAATTGCGAGACAAAACCCGTAAACTCGAACGTGCAGAGTTCAAGGGAAAACAGGCACAATTTGAGATTTACCAGGTCATCTGGAGTAAAGGTGGAGAGTTGGATGGGCGGATTGGCTCACCTGCGCTGCGAAGATCTTGATTGAAATTGCTAGGCGAACCATCTTATTGGGAATAGACAGATGTACTGTAACTGCATTGAAAACGACTTTCAGAAATTGTCTCCATGCCCTTTCGCAAGAATTTACAGATTCAACCCTCCAGCTCGCCATTGCTGCTCCGGCAACCCTCCCTTCAAGAAAAATCGCTTTGCGATTTGGAGTTGTTCCAACGTTCCTGACGCGTAAACGTCATAATTTTGAAGATCCGAATACGCATCAACGATTTCAGTTAATGATCTTTCCAAGTCATTGCTATGCGGATGAGGGAAGTAACTGAAATTATCAAGCGCATCGGCCCAGGATCGGCACAAATTTGCCTGATAGTGCCCTGATTGATCGGCCAGCCAATGCAAATCGATGGCTTCGGCTAGATCCAAAGACATAGAGTGCTGGATAAGGCTCTTGATCGGTGCGAAACCAACACCGAATGCAATAAAGATTACTGGGTGCGTGGAATCGTCTTTGAGTACGAAATCGCCGAAGGGCCCGTTCAATTCGACGCGGTCATTTGCTTTTAGCTTGCTGAATAGGACTTCTGAAAAGGCATCTTTACCGGATCGTAATATCTGAATCTCGATACGCCTATCCTCGCAGGGGCAGCTGGCAATGGCATAGTGACCACTTACTCCCTCTGCCGATACTCGGATTGACTGGCCAGCGAGAAAGCGCAAACGCTGGCTACGTGGTGTCAACAAATGTAGGGATGCAACTGCCGGGTTGAGTACATCAACAGATTTTATTTTGGCCTCTAGTAACTGTTCCTGTATATCTTGTGTGCCGGCTACATTAGCTTCGATGACTACATCGTCCACTGCTGCGCAGGAACATAACAAAATCATTCCAGCGTCTTTTTCGTCTTGACGAAACACATAATCATGGGGCCGCACCTTAATGATTTTCCCCGATACCAATCTTGCCCGGCATTCGCCGCAATTTCCGTTACTGCATCCGTATTCAAGCGATACGCCAGCCCGTAATGCGGCTTCCAGAAGAGTATCGCTGCCCTCCACAAAGAATTCATGGCCGCTTGGCCTTATGGTGACGTGCGCCGACATGATTTTCAGTATCCTTTCCTGTGCCATCGCCGCTTGAGCTTTTTCGGCTTCGGGGGGTAGTTCGGCTAATTGACGTAGTAGAAATGCGCGCAATTTATGAAGTGCATGGATTGTTTCGGTACCATGGTCTTCTGCGATTTCATCAATCTTTTCATCAAGCCAAGATATTACCTGGCTGTAGTGCATCAGCATGGCTTGGCTTGATGCATATTCCTTGCTCAGTTCAGTAAGTCTTGCTGCCAGCACTTCCTTGTCCGGCAAGGCCCGTTCGAAAACTCGTTTGCCGAATGCCTTCTCCTTAATTTCGGTTATTCGGCGATATTCGGCATCATTTTCCCACTTTGCATCTGGGAAGGCACGTAGCATTTCATCCAGCTCAATCATGCCATCAAAGGTTTGCAGGGTGCCGCTGCGTATCATTTCCTGTAACGTATGGCGAGGTATCCCTATCATTTTGGATACTCGGGAAAGTGGGAGAAGGTGGCTCATATGCGCATCTTATTCGGCTCAACATTGAAGTGCAAATAGCGCGATTGAAAGTCATTCAGCACTAAAGACTGCCAAATCATCTGCTAGAGTTCTACTATGAGCAAAAGAATTTCACTGGATCGTATCCTACAATCGCAGGGCTTTGGAACACGCAAGTGGTGCAGTGAGCTGATTGCTGCCGGCGAGGTGGAGGTTGCAGGAGTGACCGTTACGGACAATCGCGTCGCTATGGAGACCGAAGGGTTGATATTCAAGGTCTATGGTGAAACCTGGATTTACCGTGAAAAATTATACATCGCGCTTAACAAGCCAGGGAATTATGAATGTTCTCGCAAGGCAAGCCATCACCCTGGTGTACTGTCTATTTTCCCTGAACAATTTGATCGGCGAGGTGTTCAACCTGTTGGAAGGCTTGATCACGATACAACTGGCTTGTTGTTGTTGTCAGATGATGGATTATTCATACACAATCAATCTTCCCCAAGACACCACATTCCTAAAGCCTATGAAGTTTCAACGCACGATCCCGTCACGCCTGAATTGATTGCGATGTTTATTGCAGGAGTGAAATTGCACGATGAGCCCGTGCCACTTGCGGCGGCGAGTTGCCGCATTATTTCCTCACATCTTCTTGAGGTCGTGCTGAAACAGGGCAAGTATCACCAAGTCAAACGAATGGTTGCCGCAGCAGGCAACCATTGTATTGCGTTGCGTCGTTCTCGGATTGGCGGATTGGGACTCGACGGGTTGGGGTTGTCAGAGGGTCATTGGTGTTATCTCGGAGCAAGGCAACTGGCACAGCTTGCTCCTGACTGATGACCACTATATCTTCTTAGGTCCGTTACGTAGACAGCGGTGGCTTTCAAACTCCCTTTTAAAGACAATTAGTTCTATACACTTGTTCGATTCGGTCACAAATCAATCACGCTTACGGCCTTGTCTGGGATCATTGTAACCATCCGACTTCTGCTCGGAACGCTGCCGCTCTCCCGATTTTTCTTCATGCTTCTTGTTCTGGTATACACGGTTGGCAGGTTTGCCTGGCAGATCTACTCTCTTCTGCTGTAGCGAATCAACAGGCGCAGAACGAAGGGTAGAGTCACGCTTAATATGTGGTGCCCCGAAGGGAATGGAGAGATTTGTCTTGGTTTCTGTCTGTTCGGTTCTGGTGCGTTCACGCGTATTGCTGGTTATGGCAGGGTCAGATGAGCGCCGTCTATCTTCGAAGCGTGGTGGAAGAGGTGAGAGAGGACGCTCCGATCCCGTATTTGCCCCAAATTCTGGTCGAGGAAGCTCACTGGAATGTCGCTTGGGTGGTGGAACGTATCGTTGCTTGGGTACTGTCTGCAACTCACTCCTGGATCTGTCTGGCCATGGAAGGTTTGGTTTGCTTGGTGATCGTGTACCTACTACCTGCCGTGTTAGCATCCTTTCAGGTGGTCGAATCCCTCCATGGGCCCCCCCCACCAAACTTGCAGGCCTTGGATTAACCGGTAAGGCACCTCGGACATTATTCAATTCCCCAAGCCTAGTCATACGCGGGCCTTCATGTACGCGGCCATTGCCAAAATACTCTTGCGATGTTGCAACGATAGAATTATTCATGCGAGTGTTGCGATATTCGTTTCTATTGACCCGTGGTCCTCCCCATCCACCCCACCAGGGTTTTCCAACAAATCCAGCCCTGCCCCACCATGGGCTTAGAGGCTCCCCCCAACTGAGTGCCACCCAACCAATGCCCGGTGTGGTGATACCTACTGACACATTGGGACCGACGTCGAAAAATGCTACGAGGGCGGGCGCATATACCGGTTGGCTGATCACCGGTCCTGGCGCCCAAGCCCAGTAGCCGCTCAGATATACCCATCTCCCATAATGAAATGGTGTCCAACCCCAGGGTGCTTCATCGATCCATGTCCACTGGTAGTATGGATCCCATACCCAACTGCCAATGCTGTAAGGAACCCATCCTGGGGTGACTGAACCTGGTACCCATACTGGACCATACTCCGGGACCACACGCCAGTAGCCATAATGGTCCAGATCAGAAGTTCCAGCAACGTCATAAGGCAGATAACGTTCACTAACAGTGTCGATCAAACCGTCAGTACGTTCGTAGTTCCAACTATCCCATTGATCGAGGTCTGGTACTACATAGGTTTCTGCAATTGCCATTGTGGTGCCATGCACTACGACTTCTTCTGAAGGGTGAATACTCATGGCGCGTCCGCCGTCAGGAACTACCATGGCCATTCCACCGCGGCGTGTAATGAAACGCACATCACTATTAACATCCACTCGGTAATAGCCGACATGATCAATAGTGAATACTGCATTGGGAGTATCGACCTCAACGATATTACCTTCCGGGAGCGAGCGCAGGTCAAAAGAAACACGGCCGGAAGTGACCTTGAATTGAATGAAATCAGGAGCTTGATTGACTAGGGTTAGTTGTGTTTCATCATCGGCACGGACGAAAGCGCGGCTTCCCATCTGAAGCTCAAGATCGCTGTCATAGCCGACATAAAGTGAATCTCCAACGGCAAGCGGAGTGTTAAGTTGAGCATCCACCCAGTCTGGTGCGCCGACACGCCAGAATGAAACATCACCCTCTGCGTAACTCAGGCGTAAGGGGCTTGCTGCCTTCAATTCACCCTCTTGTGCTGATGAAGCAAAACTAAAGATTAACAATAGAAAGGTAAAGGCAGCGGAAATTGTTGACGATCGAATCATTGGTATCTCCTGAGTTGCTCAGTTCTGGGAATGATCTGGATTGTCTTGCTTTAAACCGTATGTTGGTACGACAGTAAATAACGATTCTTCCGTGATCGGGTTGACGTTGGCAATATGAGTAGTTGATTTAAGCACTGAATATTGCTTCGAGTGAGTTGCTTATATTTTTACTGTTTCACGCGTTGCAGTATATGTCAGTGCAACCCGTTCAATAAAACACACTTTAATAAACTTTTGACAAACCGAGCAGTGTAAAATTCATTTTTAATCAGATTAAAAAGAAAATGACCATTCAATGGTTCCCAGGCCATATGACTTCGGCGCGTCGAAAGGCAGCCGAAACGATGGAATTCATAGACGTAATCATCGAGGTTGTCGATGCTCGTGCGCCTGAGGCAAGTAGCAATCCCATGATCAGAGAGTTGCGAGAGCATCGCCAGCGACCTTGCCTGAAAATACTTAATAAGGCTGATCTGGCCGATCCCGCAGTTACTCAAGCTTGGCTCGATTATTATAACCGCCAGCAAGGAGTCAAGGCGACTGCGCTGAGTTGCAAAATCCCCAGCGAGGCTGCCAGGGTTCCCAAATTGTGTCAGCCGCTTGCGCCCCATCGCGATAGTACCCACAAGCCGCTCCGCATGATGATCATGGGCATCCCCAACGTGGGGAAATCCACGCTGATGAACATTCTACTTAAGCGCCGCGTGGCTAATGTTGGCGACGAGCCAGCTGTGACTAAATCCCAGCAATGTCACCAGCTGAACGAACGCATGACCCTGACCGATTCGCCCGGACTGATGTGGCCAAAAATCGAACATTACAGCGACGGTTTGATGCTAGCTGCCATCCATGCGATCGGGCGAAACGCAGTCATTGATGAAGAGATCGCCACTTCGCTAGCCTCAATCCTTTTGGCGCGCTATCCGCGGCAGCTTGCCGATCGCTATCATCTTGATCTCGAAGAGATGGACGGAGTAGGAGTAATCGAAGTAATCGCGAGGAGACGAGGTTGCATTCTTAAAGGAAAGGGGGGCGTGCCAGACTTGGAAAAAGCAGCGATGATATTCCTGACTGAATTTCGCAGTGGAAAACTGGGCCGCATCAGTCTGGAAACTCCTGAGACTCGTTCCGCGATGCTTATTGAGTCAGCGCAAATCCCTTAATTAATATCGTATGCGAAGTGCTGACGCAGTTCCCTAGTCGTATTGAACTTACAGCTGGAATGCATGTCTTTATGTGGCCGGATTGTGTTAGGTTAGGCGCTTCAGGGTTTAGGGTCAATGAATCAATAATATTAACCCTGCTGGCAAAATAGCTTAGCTTCGCATCCAAGCATCAGCGTGATAGAGTTATTTTCAAACAATTTTTCGATACCTAATTATATTGAACTTCACATAAGGGAATATCATGAAAACATCCTCCAAGTACTTAGTTGTTGTTTCCGGCTTGATTTTGGGTGCCAGTTTGGCGCATGCCGATGGCGAGAAGTGTGATTCACCAATGCATAACCAGTCAAATGTTTCTCAACAACCAGGGAATATATTTAAGACAGTAGATGCAAACGGAGATGGCTCGATTTCGAAGGCCGAGTTCGATGCATATTATGCAAAGCATAACGCTAAACATTTCAATCAAATGGACGCTAACAAGGATGGAAAGATATCTCCTGAGGAAATGATGAACACGGGCGATCGACAGGCGGATAGTGGTTCTGCCACTTCACACCTTGATAATCGCTTCTTCGCTGCAGATGCTAACCATGATGGTGGATTGGATAAGAAAGAAGCTAACGGAATGCCGATGTTGACTGTATACTTTGACCAAGTGGATTCCAACCATGATGGGAAGGTGACGCGCCAGGAATACTTTGAAGCAATGCCGTTGCTGCACAGAGGCAAGCAGATCGATTCAAGTGGAAAAGCACAAACTCTGTAGTAACGAACATATGGGTAAGAACAGGCCAGCTTAACGCTGGCCTTTTTTTGATCTGAGAAAGTCACCCTGTCTGAGAATATGTGAATGTTCTTCGACCGACAGCGAGGCGAATTTGACTTCCATTGGTAGTGTCTTTGCTGCGTTCGGTATCATTCTAATTGATCTTGCAGGGCGGGCAGGGCTGGATAAAGTGCTTGCGATTGCGGGTGACCCGACAATGGTCGCAAAGTGGGCGCAACTTCAATCAATTGTTGAATTGGTTAGTGCGGTGTCATTGGCGGGGGTACTGCAGGGTTTGACGGTTTTAATCTCCAAAGTGAATGATTTTCGTGAAGAACGCCGCCTTTTGCGCTCAGCGCTGAAGCTAGGCATCCTCACATCGCTGGTTGTGACAATTGTTTTGATTCCCGTGGTCGAATATTTCAGGGGAGGAATCAAACCGGACTTGATCTTGTTGGCGGCACTGTCGGGTTGCATTGCTGTCATTCCCGCCACACTCAATGCATATTGGCTAGGCAAGCACTGGCAGCATCGCATGCTGGGATTGGCTTTGCTATCAAGCTTAGTACTGATATTGGTTGCAGCCAGTGCTTGGTTCGGCTTCTCCTTGCGAAGATTGATGCTGGTGCAGGTACTCGTGCTTGCCATCATAGGTATCGCTATCTGGCGATACTTAAATCAATTGACCAGCCTTGAGCTGTCATTGACGGGCAATCGGCAATCAACAGGTGAAACAAGATATTTCAACGAGTTGGTAAATTTTGTTCCTGTTGGACTGGCCATTGGTATCATGAGTCCAATATCAATGCTCTTGATACGAGCCATATTGGCTGACTCGATATCATGGAGCGATGTAGGTTTCCTTCAGGCACTTTGGCGCTCTACTGAATGGGTAACCGCCACCGCCGCTGGTGTACTCTCGTTGATTTTTCTGCCGAGGTTAAGCGCGACATACGGCTCGGCACATTTCAAGCAGGAAATGCTGAATGCCGGTATTGCAGTGCTTATTCCTGCAGCGTGTCTGTTAATGCTGATTTACCTGAATCAGCGTTTATTCCTGGCAACTCTTTATGACACCCGATTTGCGGTCAGCGATATGACGGCTGCACTGTTTATGATGGGTAGTTGGATACGCATTGCTTCTTGGTTGTTTTTGTTTGGACTGTTCGCGGCACATCGCACGCGGATAATCATTTTTGGGGAAGTTCTGTCGCTTCCCCTTTATGCAATGCTGCTGTGGTTGTTTGCAGAAGGGATGACACTTGAGCGATCGGCGATGCTCTATCTGATCAGTTATCTCGTGTATCTAGGTTTTAATGCCATCAGCCTTTTGTATTCATTACGGCTTACAAACTGTAATCCAAACGATACCGATTGAAATGATGATCCGCAAACAATGGGGCATCTAGATGCTGTATTGGTTATCGACGTTCATCATGCCACTGATCTCCCCGCCTCTCATCGCTGTGCCCATGCCCCTTTTCCTCATGCTTGCGACTCTTTTCCTTGCGTACACTGTAGCCTGGTTCATATTCGCGTGATCGTACAAAGTATACGGGGCGGTTGCAGGCATCATATCTGCGGCAATATCGGGACCAGTTTCTCGCGTGACCGGGCGGCACATGCAGATATAAAGGAGAGACTCTGACATGCGCTGGTTGAGGAACAATAATCATCGGCTCAGAATATAAAACTGGTGGGGGAGGTGCATTTCCGAATTGAACTTGCCCATAGACACCAGGGCTTACTTCCCCCTCAATTGAAAGATTGATGGTTGGTTGACTAGCATGCGCAGTCAGACTCACAAAGATGAGTGTTGTATATAAAGTTACCCTGAGGTAAGTCATTTTGATTCCTTTTTATAGTGATTATTATGAACGGTTCAATCGAAACTGTTGCGAATACATCTAGTAAACAATTTCGAGACACTTTGAGAACTAATTCAGTAATTAAGTCAGAAAGTGATGATCATATATGTTGGTAAAATTAGCTAGAATAATCGCGATCACGATTAATATCGTCAATGTTTGATTGTACTTAAGTATAATATCACCATTGCTAAACATACTGTCGTTGAGCGGAAGACTTGAGCAACCAATGAAATTTCCACTGCCGGAAGAAGACCTAATTGTGGATTGGAAGCGCCGGCTCGTTTTTTGGAGCGGCGCGTTCAGCGTAGGATTGGTTGCAATCCTGTTCGCGATAGTCTGTGAACAGGCGAATATTCAGTTTCACAAGCTGCTCATAATTTCCCCTTATCTTCCATTGCTCATCACCCCTCTGGGTTTTGCCATGGTCGTATTTATTACCCGGAAGTACTTTTCTGGGGCTCAGGGCAGTGGAATCCCGCAAACTATCGCATCGCTTGATAGAAGAGAGAATAGTGATGTTCGCGAACATGTTCTTTCTTTGCGGGTTACTGTCGGGAAGATAATTCTTACCATCGTGGGACTCTTTTTTGGGGCGTCTGTAGGACGGGAAGGCCCGACTGTTCAAATTGGTGCCGCAATCATGCACAGGTTGGGAAGTCTTGCAAAGTTTTCGAGGCATGATTTGGATAAAGGGTTGATCCTTGCTGGAGCAGCTGCAGGAGTCGCGGCTGCGTTCAATACTCCTCTGGCGGGAATTGTTTTTGCTATCGAGGAGATGAGCCGTTCATTCGAGGAGCACAACAGTACGACAATACTCATGACAGTGATTATTGCAGGTATCACATCACTCGCGCTGCTCGGAAATTATTCCTACTTTGGACATACCTCTGAAACGCTGGAATGGGGAAGGGAATGGGATGTCGTAGTCATATGCGGCATTATCGGTGGATTGTTGGGCGGGACTTTCAGCCGTTTGCTGATCGAAGTCAACAAGGGTTTGGTGGGACGCATGGGAGAATGGATGCGGGCAAAGCCGGTTGAATTTGCTGCAGCCTGCGGATTGATGCTTGCATTGGTAGGCTTGGCTTCTGGTAACAATACTTACGGCAGTGGCTACAGCGAAGCGAAATCCTTGCTTGATGGAAATGTGGTATTGCCGGAAAGTTACGGGATACTGAAAATGATTGCGACCCTTGTTTCTTACGTCAGTGGAATACCCGGCGGAATCATGGCCCCGACGCTTTCTGCAGGAGCTGGTTTGGGAGCAAATATCGCACACTTTTTCACGTCTGTACCTGAAGGTGCTGCAATCATCCTTGGTATGGTCGCTTACTTTGCCGGCGTTACCCAAGCGCCTATCACTGCATTCGTCATCGTAATGGAAATGATGGATAGCCACGATATGATTTTGCCCTTGATGGCGGCCTCATTCATTGCAAAGATCTGCTCTCGGGTGGTATGCCCGACACCATTGTTCCATACAATGGCGCAAAATTTCATTAATCGCCCAGTAACGCTACCGAAAGAAGCAGGAAATAATCCTGTCTAAAAACAGCTATATTCATGCCTACTCAGTTATCGTGGATTATTGAAGATTCGACACGTTTTTGTATTTGACTAACTCATTGATCCACCATGTAAATGCATTAAATTAAGTCAGGAATGTTCGGCTTTCGACAGAAGTCGGCGCTGGGGAACTCCACATTCCAAGACAGGGCGACAACATTTGTCTAAGTTGACTATGCGTGAAACAAATGTCGAGATAGCCAATCATGAAATCATGTATATTTGAATGGAACAGGTTGATGATAAAACAAACGAACTTATTTCATCCCTTCTATGTCAAATCTATGATTTGCGCACGGATGGACGTCGGTTTGTGATCCTATCTGCTTTACGCAGCACAGACTGTTCTGCCAATAAACAATTTCAGTGAATATTTTGATTGAACCATACCTCAAGGTGAACAAATTGAAGCCCCAAACTATACAGACACAAACAAAATCTCTTATTGCAGCCTTATCTTCCATCCTTTTGGCACTGGCGACTGTCACCGTCATTACAGCTTGCTCCCAAAAGCCTTCTAGCGAAGAATCCGAAGCTCGAACCAAGGTGTTGGTTGAGCAGGCAGTCGCAGAAGCAAAGAAGGAGATGCTTGATGAGCAAGCCGCAGAAAAAGCCAGACAGGAAGCTGATGCTGCTGCACAAGCTGAAGAGAAACGAATGAAAGAAGCGGCTGCAGCAGAAGCAAAGCGAGCACGCATTGCTGAACAACGTGCTGCTGCAGCAAATGCCAAGGCTAGTACTACTGTTTCGACACCCCCTCCACCTCCGCCGTCTTCTGCAATGAAAAGGATCGTTTGCGAAAATTGCGGGGTAGTCGTATCCGTCACCGAGGTTGAAGTGGAAGGCAAGGGATCGGGTCTTGGGGTAATTGGCGGCGGTGTTGTGGGCGGTTTACTTGGAAATCAGGTCGGTCAAGGTACGGGGCGTGATTTGGCAACGATTGCAGGTGCGGTTGGCGGCGCGATCGCCGGTAATAAGATCGAGAAGCAAGCTAAAAAGACCAAGAGCTACGACATTGTGGTAAAGATGGATTCGGGTGAAGAACTTGTCTTCCGTCAGGACACGCTACCCGTTGTTGCAAGTGGTGATTTGGTTAAAATTGAAAATGAGGTTGTTGTCAAAAAGTAACTGCGGGAATTGCCAGTTGTGAAAATGGGGGTGGACAGTATTTTTTGTGGCTAGGTCTGCCTGTCCCCCATTTGTATTGATGTGCTTTTCGTTGGCTAGCTTGCCTTGTTTACAAAAATAGTCTGGGATGGGTAAGCGAACTCAATCATTTCCTTTTCAAAAAGCTCAAAGATTGAAATATTTATTGCCTGCTGGATATCCATATACTTTGAGTAGTCTGCGCCGGTAACATAATAGACAAACTCAAAATCCAGGCTGAAATCACCGAAGGATGCAAAATGCCCCCGGTCAAATTCGGCATCTGCCTGCTTGGAAATGATTTCCTTGACGATCTTTGGAATTGCTTTCAGCTTTTCAGCTGGGGTTTGGTAAATAACGCCCAGTTTGAATACGACTCTCCGTCTTTCCATCTTCTTGAAATTGTGGACGCGTGAATTTGTCAGGTCGGTATTAGAAAATACAAGTTGCTCGCCCGATAATGCTCGGATTCTTGTTGTCTTGATCCCGACATACTCCACGACCCCCATTTTGTCTTCCACAACGATGAAATCACCGATTTCGAAAGGCTTGTCAAAAAATATTACGAAGTAGCTGAAAAGATCCCCAAGAACCGCCTGGGCAGCTAGAGCAACGGCGATACCTCCTATGCCTAGTCCTGCAACAGCAGCAGAAATCTTTACGCCGAGGTTATCCAGAAGAAAAATGACTGCGATTGACCAGATGACAATATTAATGAGTGCCCGTATCCCCTTGAGTTGCTTTTCCCTTCGTTCTGGATCATGAGATTCCTTCATGCCTGCTTGGAGACCATAATTGACAGCGGCTGATATCGCTCTTACAGCAAGTATGGTAATCAGGACGATTGCGGTGATTTGCAGGCCACGATCAAAGGCAGGTGAAAGTTTTAGCGTATGTAACGAAAGGTATAAGATTCCCAAATAGACTGCTGGGACTATAGACTTCTCAATAGCATTAATTAGCAGATCATCGATTGATGTTTCAGTCGTTCTAGCCCAAACCTTAAGTCTTCTCAACACATATTTTTTAAAGATATAAACAACCACCATTCCACCTAAAAATATTCCGATGGAAGTGAGGTAATCGAGTATCGAATTATCGAAAATGGAATATCTGAGCATTTCCTGCATGATTTTCTTGAACTCCTTGTTTGAATGTTTCGGTCATGCGAGTGCATCGTGACCGATGCTGACCTGAAAAATGGTTGAAAAACTTCGAGTGCCGAAGATTGCTGACTTAGAGCCGTTCGCTCTCAGTGACTTGACACTGCATATTTGAAATGATGGGCAATACGAAACAAATTGCTTACATTATACGTTCATAGTGCATAAGCGCAAAGACGCCGAAGCAATTTACCTAAGGAGGAAAGATATTTACTGATTCGAAAAAAATTAGTCACATTTACTCTTTATGAAGTAACTAAATATGATACGGCTGCTTCAAAGCAGCCTATGGTTGACTGAATATTTTATTGGCTAAACTGCTAAAAAATCATCCACCAAGCTCAACGTAAAATCAAACGGCGGAAGGAACTATTCCTCCCGCCGCTCTGAAAATTATTTGCCCGAAAAAATATTATGTGTGTCTTGCGGCACAGTTTTCTTGCATTTGCTTGCTCATGCTCAACAAGAACTGAAGTGAGCGAACCGTATCCTCATCTTTCATGATGCGCCACATAGCTCCAATTCCTCCGGAAACAGGTTTATTCCTGCTCTCGGTTGCCGCAGCTTCCAGGCAGTTGAACAATCCGGTAACCATCTCGAGTCGCTCAAGTAGGCTTGGTAGCGTGTTGGCAATTCTTTCCAGTGCACCTGTAGACTGCATCTGTGCCAGCATTTCGACCAGTCGCCCTGCACCACCGCGGTTAAAGCGGTCAAGCAAAGACAATCCTTCTCCTACCGTCTCAGCAAGACGCCCGACCATTTCATCGGTTAGTGCATCCTGTGCAGAACTGTATACTCTTGCGAGTTGCGCTAGCCTTTCCAAGTCACCGTCGGCAACCATGCGAGAAATGGTAGGTAAAGCCTTTTCCAGACCGGAACGATTTACTTGGTCAAGTAGACTCAGTCCATCACCCATCGCGCCGCTAAGACGCCCAACCATTTCATCGGTTAGCGCATCCTGCGAGGCATGGTAGACGCGCGCCAATTGAGATAATCGTTCCAAGTCACCATTGTTAACCATCTCGGCAAGTTTCGGAATCGCCTTAGCCAGACCAGCTCTGCCAACCTGGTCGATCAAATCGAGTGCTTCCGCAGTTGAGCCGGCCAAACGTCCAACCATTTCGTCCGTCATCGCATCTTTTGCGGCTGCAATCACACGTTGGACCTCATGCTGTACGACAGCCCCTTCTTCATTGGTTTCTGTTGTCATGCCACACCTCCCGGTTACAAGAGTCCGCGCGCGGAAATCCAGTACAATTTATTATAGGCCATTTTAAACCAGTGCACCGCCTTGGTTGGCGCCTTCGGATCAGGTGGATTTTGATAGTCAAACATGGCATAGGTCGCGCGATCCTTCCCGGCTTCGACAAAGCAAAATACCTTGCCGTCGTATTCGCGTACTGGAGTACCCATCTTGACCATTGCGGCTATATTCTCGCCAAGTACGTCGGCTTCGAAGTGCGCTGTGGAACCAGCCTTGCTGATCGGTATGTTGGTGGTGTCACCACAAATGAATACATTGGTGCGGCCTTCCATGTTCAACTTGGTACGGTTGGTTGGTACCCATCCGTTCTGTCCCAGGCCATTTTTCTCAAGAACTTCCATGCCTTTGTGAGCCGGAATGGATATCAGGAGGTCATAATTGATATCTACGCCTTCTTCGCTGCGCAGAATCTTTTTGGCACCGTCCACTTCTTTGATATTGAAGAAGGTGTCGTACTTGATGCCGAGCTTGTCCATTTCAGGCGCAGCCCACTTTGCTACGTTTTCAAGACTGTGCACGCGTCCGATCGGATAGGTGTAATGTAGTTGTACCTTGTCGGCAAGACCTCGATCTTTGAAATAATCGTGAAGCATGAAAGTGATCTCTAGGGGTGCCATCGGACACTTGTGTGGAATACCTACGGAGATGACTACCTTGCCGCCTTCAAACGATTGCAGGCGCTTGAACATTTTCAAAGCCGTTTCTTCTGTATAAAAAGTTTCGGCATTCTCTGCCATTCCAGGTACGCCTTCAGGGAACATGCGCGAACCGGTGGCGATTACCATGACATCATACTCATGGGTTTTGCCGCTCTTGGTTTTTACACGGTTGTTGTCGAGATGAAATTCCTCAACCGGATCGACATGAAAATTGATTCCTGGTTCGAGCAGGCTAGCCTGATCGCGGTAAAGTTCATCAGGTGTCATTCTCCCTACCGCAAGATAGAGCAGACCAGGTTGGTACATGTGTTTGTCTGAAGCGGACAACATCGTGATTCGTGCCTTGCCAGTCTTAAGCTCGTTGGTTAACCTCCGAGCCAAGTTATTCGCCAGTATCGTGCCGCCCATCCCGCCACCAACAATCAGGATTTTCATTTTTTTTCTCCTCCTTATCAGTTGTTAAATCACGAATTTGTACTACTTCGTCTTGCGCACAGTTATGTGCCAAACGCCTGCTTCTTCAGTTGTCGAGATATACTCGTGACCAACTTTGCGGACCCACTCAGGAATATCGTTAGCCGAACCCTTGTCTGTTGAGAGAACTTCCAATTCGTCGCCAATCTGGGAGGCCTTCAAAGCCACAATCAGTTCCATCAGCGGACCGGGACAAAAGCTTCCGCGCCCGTCTACAATCTTCTTTTCTGCCATTTAAATATCTCCGGTTGTCAAAATGTCCATACTTGCCCATCGCGGGCATCATCGAGGAACTTGGTCAAACCGGTCGCCTCGGTAAGATAGTTTTCTAAATCGTGTTGATCAACTCCAAGTACATCCATTGCCATCGAGCAAGGATACACTTTCGCATCACCAAGTTCGACGGCCTGTTCCATCAGTGTTTTGAAGTCGGGCACCTTCTTGCCTGACATCAATGCACCCATCTCCCCTTCATGAGGAGCCTTCACATTGCGACCCTTGATGAAGTGGGGCAGAGCGTTCATGGAAAGGAATACAAGAACTTCCTGTCCACTCACTGCTCCAACAGAAGCCACCATTGCAGCCATTTGCAGTCGCTCTAGCGTGCCTGATACAACTACAACGCAAATCTTGCTAGTAGACATTGCTATCTCCAGGAAAAACAAACAGTGAAGAAAAATTAGAAACTGCAGACATGCCAGCGTTCCACATCGCTGGAGTGAAATTTCGGCAGGTAAGTAATACTGTAAACATTTGGATTACCTAAACTTCAAATAACCTTATGAACTATGATGCTACTCTTGCGGTTGACGAAGTGCAATTTTAACCTACTGTCAGCCTCGGATTTAGAATTATATTATCCTTTTCCCGCTGAATTGGAACTGTTGCTATCAAACAGCCATGGCCAATTAATCGGCTTGTCCGCTATCAGAATACCTGCAGTAAGTCTCTCTGATGAAGAGTGTGGAAATTAATCCTGTCAACGCAAATCCCATAAGGATGACGAGCCCAATCCGATATTCATTGAAACCAAGTGGAATATCCTCATGTCCTGAATGTGCTTGGTCTATTGCCCAGCCAACGAGCGGTTGCATTATTGCCGTGCCTAGGAAGGCACCGACATTCACGACGCTGGTTGCCATGCCTGAAAGCGCGGGGGGGTTTACTTCCTTGGCGCACGCCCAACTCAACGTGAAGCTCGGTGCGCACAAGCCCATCAGCAAAAAAAGCATATATCCGATCAAACCATTGATGGGCGAACCTAATACTATCGGCAGCCAACACAGACAATATGCTATAGCGCCTGCAATCATTACCGGTTTGCGCCGCCCAATATGATCCGATAATCTGCCAACAAAGAATGCACCGATAGCGAATCCCGCAAGGAGGAGAGTGGTGTGATTTGTCGCGACGGTCCTGTCCATGCCGTAAACGTCGCGCAAAAATGGAACTGCCCACAATCCTCCAAATGCAAAAAGTGACCCCGCCAATCCCATATTCACCCACAAGCCAGGCCAAGTTGCTCGGTTTTTCAAAACTTTCAACAGACCATCGTACCAATGACCGCTGTGTGGGGGATGTGCCATTTTGCCATCTAGTTCCCTTAAGCTTGGCAAGCCCGCCTTGCTCGGTTCATCGTGGACTAACCACCAAGCTAAAACCGCAAGTGTTAATGAAAAAACGCCTATAGCTACGAAAGCCGTACGCCATGATACATAGGTTAATGCCCACGCAAGCGGAGCAGCGGCAAGCAGCGAACCGGCATTGCCAAGGAGAATGGTGGCACCCGTCATAGTGGCGAAATGCCGATCATGGAACCATGCCGCGTTGAGTTTGAGTAGCGAGATGAAAGTGACTGATACCCCTAACCCTACCAGCAGACGGCCAACAGATGCAGCGGTAAGTGTATCTGCGATGCCGAATAGCATCGAACCTATGCCTGCAATAACACCTCCCATTGCTACCACTCGGCGTGGCCCCAACGTATCAACCAAGATACCGGTGGGTATCTGCATCGCTGTGTAGACGTAAAAATAAGTTGCCGCTAATCCACCAAGTGCTGTTGCACTCGCATTGAAGGTTTGCTGTAGATCAGACGAAATTGCCGCTGGAGCAAAACGATGGAAGAATGAAAGCACGTATGCCAAGCCTACTATGACAAATGCGGTCCAGCGCAAGCGAACGAGCTTTCTGGTTTGGTAGTTATTCAACATGGATAAATGCCCTGCACCGAGTGTTCCCCTTTTGGGGCTGTATCTTACTTCGGCCAGTATGCTGTAGCTATACCTTCGCCTAGATCCGCCTCGATCAATCGGCGGCGAACTTCTAGCAAGCGCCTGATCAGTTCAGGCTCATACCTTGAATAAGCTACTTCATCGGGGATTCGATTGACCACGACACCTAACAATTCCGTTATTGCATTGCCTAACGAATTTTGGCTGATCGTTACAATGAGTTTACCTGCATCATTGCGATAAATGATCTGCTTAAATGCAGGTTGCCAGCGTATTGCATTCGCATATTTCGCGTCCACGATGCAGATGTCTCGGACTTTCTTGGCAGTCTTCATGAAATCATTGTTGAACAGTAGCACGCTTTCCACCTGCTCAGGAAAATATACATCCGGTAGGATCGGTGCGTTGCGGGTGGATACCTGAGAAAAGAAAGTGCGGTAAAAGTCGATGAAGCCTTTTAATATCTCATCATATTCCTTCCAGAAATGCACATTCTTAAGGGCATTTGTCCCGCCTTGTATCTCCCAACTTGGTAATCCTTGAGGGTATCCGGTCAGCTCGATTCGACTGTCGGTATCTCGTGCGGGTTTGAGGATTGTCATCTTCAGCGCCTTGTCGAAAAAGTCACGATAGACCTCTCGCATGTAGGATTGGAAAAGACTGTGTTGGCCGCCATCGGTCAAGTTGGGATTATCGGTAAAGGCAAGTTTGGCGTTGCGCAATTCTTTTTTGGGGAAGACTACAAAGTGGTTGTGCAACATGCGTATGCTCGGTACGCCTGGAGAGGTTAGTGGCCAGGTTGCATCCAGACTTGCTTCTCCCGCCAGAATCAGCGCTTCATCCGGATCAGGATATTGTTCCAGCATGTAGTCGATGATGATTTGATTCATCCGGTTCCACACATGCTTTACATTCTCAGAAACCTGAGTGCGCCGTACAGGTCTGCCGAGAGGATTGAGAATTGTCTTGGATGTGTTGTATATGATAGAACAGTCGAACTCGGTGCTATGTCCCAGGGCTTTACGATACAGCAGGAGATTTTCATCATTCTTAAGCAAACCGTTATTGCTGACTAGGTCATTCAGATTCTCAGTGCTGTTAAAGAACTCGTTATGCTTCATCCCTTCTGGAACTACCAATGGAATCGGCCTGTATGGGGTGACAATTTCTCGCGGGCCTGATTGCATTGGATTGCTCCTTAATTACATTCCACTACTTGAAACAGTCTTCGAATTGAAATTATACGGCCTACTTTTGCCTATCCTGGCGTCAACTTCTCAAAGCCACCCATTTTGCTTTCATAAATCGCTTGAATAAAGCACTATTATTTCTGCCTATTCGTACACCATATCGACAAAAGCATGTCGTCTCAGTACTTCGTTTGCTTTTCAACATAGATGTGACTCTAAATTGACTTAACGAATAGACGATTTCGCTATTTCAAGTGCGGCTATACTGCTCTAGCAATTATTATTCAGGTACTCCTTGCCAAAGCATGTCGTAACCTAATTCCTTGCTGTCAGTGCATAGTTTGCTCAAAGCCATGAACTTGTCCTTGAACACCTCGTCGGCGTGAGATCTTTCATGCTCCTCGAAAGAACTCCAGTATGTAACAATTGCAATATGGCTTTCCGCAGCTTTTGGGCCGCTCAAAGAGCCCTCATCTGAAACGAAACCTGAGAATCTGAAAACTTGGCCTGCGATGAATCCGCCTTTCTCGCCGCCGTAAGTATCCTTGACCACATTACACATCTCTCCTAGCGCCAATTCAACATCTTCCATTTCGACACCAGGTTTGAGCTTGACGGTATTGAAGAGCATTTTCGCCCCAAAGGGGATCGAAATAGGCGTAAACATAATAAACCTCCGAATGAATATGATTTGAACCAAATGCCGGTTAAACCGGTCTGCCCAACTAAAAATAACCTTTTGCTAATATACTGATTCTGGGAGTCTTGGGAAGTTCAATCTAATTTTTTCAAGAATATATTGAAATATCAATATGTAGCATTTTTTTGATTTAAAAAATTAAGTAAGAATGAAAAATTCATTGATACTGTAAATATGCTAGAAAGAAGGGCGATTGATGAATGTATGGGTACGATGACATTCTGCCAAGCTTCTAGCAGATGCGTATTATCACTAGCGATATAATAACTTCGAGAATGTTCTCGAAGCATTTTTAACAACCAAATTAAAGGAGAACAGCATGGGGAAAAGTACTTCATTAACGACTGCCCGTGGCGGCACCCCGGTAAAACTATATGGTGATTTTCCACAAGTAGGCAAACCCGCGCCATCCTTTTCCTTGGTGAACAAGGATTTGGAGGATATAACACTCGGAAGCTACGGCAACAAACGAAAGGTGTTGAACATCGTTCCCAGTCTGGATACTCCTACCTGTCAGGCCTCTGCACGCCACTTTAACAAGGAAGCCGCACGACTAGACAATACCGTCGTGATCAACATTTCTGCTGACCTTCCCTTTGCCATGGCACGCTTCTGCAGCAGCGAAGGTTTGGGAAATGTAGACAATCTTTCCACTATGCGGGGGCGTGAATTCATGCGTGATTACGGTGTAAAGATTGCAGACGGCCCGTTGGCAGGACTGACAGCACGAGCGGTGATCGTACTCGATGGCAACAATGTGGTGCGTTACACAGAGATGGTAAGCGACATCAAAAAGGAACCGAATTACAACGCGGCGCTGGCTGCATTGAAAGGGATTTGATTACATGCAGCAATGATCGGGTGCACAGAGAGGACCGGCCGTGGTGTTGATTGTCACGGCCGGATTGGGGAATACCACTCAAATATCAATAGCCCTTTCGGAAGCCTGTACCTTGGCATTCAGGACAGATTGGCACGACGCCGGTCGATTTTAATTGAACCTTATGTCCGCATGCCGAGCAGGTGAGTGTTCCGGCCATAGTGATTTCACCTGTTTTGTAAAGGAGGGACTCCTCTGTCTTGTTCGAAAGTGTTGTTATTGCGCCACCTGCTGCGTGCAGCAACTTGGATAGTGTAGATAGAGCACCGGCACCCAGTCGTGCGGGATTCAGACGCTCCTTGGCTTCAGCGCCAAGGTTGCGCATGTCTTCTGCCGTCTGATGAAGGTCGCGAATCAAATATTGCTTGAAAGCTTCCCCTTGCTCAACGCTGAACTCCCCAGCCGACGACAGTTGTTGCCTTGCAAGATCCATTGCCCTCTCCCATGCCTCATGACCTTTCTCCTGCCCCTGTTCGAAAATTTCGTGCGACCTCTCAGCAAAGCGATCATAAAGGGCCGAGATCTTTGAAGCTTTCGATTCGGATTCCTTTGCATGGTTATTTTTTTTTGATTTCGTTGGTTCGTCCATGAAGATACCTCCGGGTATTGTTGATTGGGAACTCTATCGCTTGTTAAGTGATTATTACTTGAACTGACTCAAGTAAGTAGCGGCTTGTTTTCCTGAATGTAGTACTTGCCGGCAAAAATACAAGAACAGTGTGTTTATAGCATTCAATCGATTAGATCGAGTTTTCAATCATTCTAGTTGGACATGAAGTATTGCAGATCCAAAATCAGAACCCTGCCCACAAGTTTACAGTGGTCAAACTGTTGCCATTGCCACCTGGAATCATTGCATTTTCCCCTGCTTCATACAGGTTACCACTGTACTTTGAATAGGTAAGTTCCATCCTTACGTTCATGGCCAGTGCATATGTGGCGCCAATCATGATTGCGTTATCCGTCATGTTGGTGTTGGCAAGATTTATTGTGGAAGACTGCCCACTAGAAGCCCTGCGAAGGCCAAATTGCAGGGTGCCCTTGTTCGGAATGACGCCGAGTTCAATGCCCATGTTGAACGATTTTCTGTTCTCACCATTGGTATTGCTTGAAGAATTGTTAAATAGGTTCTGACGGCCACTTCCAGTCGGTTCGCCGGGAGCGATTGCATACGATGCAATTATCGTCAACGGCATGCTGCCGACATTTCCCATCATCTGAGCGTCAATCGCAGAGGCTTCTGTTTCAACCACACCATCCGGGGTTAAGCCAGCATTAGCGCACTCTCCTAAACCTCCCGTGCCTATTGGTGACCATATTCCAGTACAGGCTGCCTGGGTAGTGATT
>JAHEDW010000086.1 GCA_024641025.1 Gallionella sp. | reverse complement strand
ATGGAGCGGGCGAAAGCGGGCGAATCAGAGGTGCGTGCGGATCTGATAGGGCCCAAGGACATCGCTGATATGTCCCATGCCTTCAACAGCATGATGAAGGTTTTGGAAGAGCGCGAGGCGGCATTGAGAGTGGCTGCCATAGCCTTCGAGATCGAAGAAGGCATGATTGTTACAGATCAGCAGGAGGTAATAATTCGGGTCAATCGCGTATTCACCAAAATTACCGGCTACAGTGCAGAAGATGTTATCGGTAAGAACCTGAACATGATCAAGTTGGATAATGATGATGAGGGGTTCTACCCGCGCATGCATGAAATACTCCATCGTGACAATTATTGGCAGGGAGAAATATGGAATCGCCGCAAGAACGGTGAGATTTATCCAGAATGGATGACGATTACAGCGGTTGTAGGAAAAGACAGCGAAATTACAAATTATATTATTGCATTCTTCGATATCACTGAACGCAAGCAAGCCGAAGAAAAGATTCACAGCCTTGCATTTTATGATCCGCTTTGCATGTTACCTAATCGACGTTTGTTGTTTGATCGCCTCCATCAGGCTGTCACGGCAAGTACGCGCAACAAGACCTGCGCTGGTCTCTTGTTCATTGATCTCGATAATTTCAAGATTCTGAATGACACTCGGGGACATGACATTGGCGACTTGCTGTTGATCGAGGTGGGTCAGCGCCTGAGAACTTGTATACGTGAGAGCGACACTTTGGCGCGTCTTGGCGGAGATGAGTTCGTGGTTTTATTGGAAGACCTGAGCAGTGACAGAAGGCAGGCTGCAATTCAGGCGAGAGAAGTGGGAGAAAAAGTACTGAAGGTCATCAGTCAACCTTACTTGCTCAAGGATGTCGAGAATTACAGCTCTGCGAGCATAGGCGTCTCTTTGTTTGCTCACTCCAGGCAAAATCTTGATGATCTGCTCAAACAGGCTGATACAGCAATGTACGCTGCAAAGAAAGCTGGGCGAAATACCCTGCGCTTCTTTGATCCTGCGATGCAGGAAGCGCTGGAAGTTCGAAGCAGGATCGAGGCAGGCATTCGGAGTGCGCTGCCAAGAAATGAATTCAAGCTATATTACCAAGTGCAGGTTGACAACAATCATCGATATATTGGTGCTGAGGCCATGATACGCTGGATGCATGCGGGAGAAGGTATGATCAGTCCCGCCGAGTTCATCCCCGTAGCAGAAGATACCGGGTTGATCCTGCCTATTGGACAGTGGGTGCTTCAGACTGCCTGTGCCCAGCTCAAGGACTGGGAAAACAGTCCGCTCACTCGGGGCCTTTCTCTGGCCATAAACGTCAGTGCAAGACAATTCAGGCAACCAAATTTCGTCAAGCAAATCCGCGAGGTTATTGAACTCTATTCTATTAATCCACAATTGCTCAAGCTTGAACTGACTGAAAGCACGGTGCTTGAAAATGTCGTTGATACCATCCAAAAAATGCATTCCTTGAAATCGATCGGGGTACGTTTTTCAATGGATGACTTCGGGACAGGTTATTCCTCGCTGGCATATTTGACGCAATTGCCCCTCGATCAATTGAAGATCGATCAGTCTTTTGTGCGCAACATCACCACAAAATCCACAGATTGCTTGATTATTCAGACTATTATCGGGATGGCCCATAATCTGGGCATTGAAGTGATTGCCGAAGGAGTGGAAACCACTGAACAAAGAGACTTTTTGTGGGATGCCGGATGCAAGCATTTTCAGGGTTACCTGTTCAGCAGGCCACTACCCTTGGATGAGTTCATGAAAATTTTGGGTTAGCAGGAATTCGCAGAAGCACCAATAAGGTTACTTGGAGATATAGGCGCGCGCCCTTGCGATCGCCGCCGCAACTTGTTGAGGAGCTGTGGCCCCAGTATGGTTGCGTGAAGCAATTGATCCTTCCAGTGTCAGCACCTGATAAACATCCTCTTCGATGAGCACAGAGAATTGCTGCAATTCGACAAGGGCAATATTACTTAGGTCGCATCCGCGCTGTTCCGCAAAGCGTACAGCCAGAGCGACTGCTTCATGCGCATCACGGAACGGCAAACCTTTTTTGACCAGATAATCCGCCAAGTCTGTCGCGGTGGCATAACCTTGCATAGCTGCGCTACGCATCGCGTCGGGCCTTGCCTTAATACCAGTGATCATGTCGGCATAGATGCGCAGCGTCTGATTCAATGTTTCAACCGTATCGAACAGTGGCTCCTTGTCTTCCTGATTGTCCTTGTTGTAAGCAAGTGGCTGGCCCTTCATTAGTGTCAGTAAAGCGACCAGGTGGCCATTGATCCGGCCGGTTTTACCCCGCACCAGTTCAGGCACATCGGGATTCTTCTTCTGAGGCATGATGGAAGAGCCTGTGCAAAAGCGGTCTGCGAGGTCAATGAAGCCGAAGCGTGGGCTCATCCAAAGGATGAGTTCCTCGGAAAATCGCGACAAATGCGTCATGATGAGAGCAGCACAAGCGGTAAATTCGATGGCAAAGTCGCGATCCGATACTGCATCCAAGGAATTTTCGCAAACGCCGTCAAAGCCCAGAAGTTCGGCAACATATTCGCGTTTGATCGGGTAGCTGGTTCCAGCCAGCGCGGCAGCACCAAGGGGTAACAAGTTGACGCGCCTGCGACAATCCTGCAATCGATCCGCATCTCGCTTGAGCATTTCGAAATAAGCCATCAGGTGATGCGCAAAGGTGATCGGTTGGGCGACCTGAAGGTGGGTAAATCCAGGCATGATGGTACTTGTGTGCTGTTCTGCGAGGTCGAGCAGGGCAATTTGCATATCCCTGATAAGAATTGCCAGGTCATCGATCGCACTTCGCAAATAAAGGCGTATATCTGTCGCCACCTGGTCATTGCGCGAACGGCCGGTATGCAAACGCTTGCCTGCGTCACCGACCAGTGTGGTGAGCCGCTTCTCGATATTCAGGTGGACGTCTTCAAGATCGAGCGACCAGTTGAAGTTTCCAGAAATGATCTCGTTTTCGATTTGTCCAAGGCCGCGCTGAATATCGTTCAGGTCCTGCCTTGAGATGATGCTGCAGGCAGCCAGCATTTTTGCATGGGCCAGCGATCCCTGGATGTCAAACATGGCCAGTTTGTGGTCAAAACCCACCGAAGCCGTATAGCGCTTTACCAATTCCGCGACCGGCTCGGAGAATCGCCCCGACCAGGTATCTTTGTCTTGCATTGCTGCCCCCACTTGTCCCAGAATAAAGCGCGAAACTCAATATAACGAAAAAACCCAGCGAAAACCTGAAGCTATTCACCATGATCAAGGCACGCAGTATAAAACAAAATGACGCTATCGTTGCGTTGCCGAACTTTCGTAATATCGGCATCACACTACGTATACTGTTGATCAGCAATTCTATGGCGTTGTTGTTTGCTTTCTCACAAGCAAGTGGATGGGCTGATGTGCCTCAACAATTGATGCAGATTGTTATGCTGCTCACGCCGATTTTGCTGACGGTCCTGTTAATGCTTTGGACTGCACAGCCATGGTTGAACAGGCTGGAATACCGGCGAGGAGTACTCGCCGTAACGTTGTCGGTGGGATTGGTCACGCTTGCGATATATTACCTGATTGGTGTTCTGTACCAACCGCTATTAGGTGAAAATGCAAATTTTGAAGCTGCGCGGTATGTGATTCTCAGCATGACGGTAAGCAGCATGCTGCTGATATATTTCCGGCTGCGGACTCTTGCGTTGTCACATGGATTGCACGATGCCAGACTTCAAGTGTTACGTGCTCGCATTCGTCCACATTTTCTGTTCAATACCATCAATGCCGTGCTGGGTATCGTTCGTATTCAGCCAAGGCAAGCAGAAACTGCATTGGAAGATATGGCAGACCTGTTCCGCATGGCGATGTCGGATGCGCGGGATTTGGTGGCGTTGCAAAAGGAAATTCAATTGAGCAGACAATATCTGGCTCTGGAAAAGATGCGCATGGGAGATCGTCTTGATGTGGACTGGCAATTGCAGAACCTGCCGGATGACGCAATGATTCCCCAATTGTTATTGCAGCCATTACTGGAGAATGCCGTGTATCACGGTATCGAACCTTTGCCACAAGGTGGCACTATCAAGGTAATACTGCGTCGCAACGGGGATGAGTTGCAACTCAAGGTGGAGAACCCGTGCCTGCCGCGCAGCGAGGGAAGGCATCGCGGCAACAAGGTGGCTTTAAGTAATATCCGTGAGCGACTTGACCTACTGTTCGATGTGCAGGCACGTTATCAAGTAGAAACCGGTAAGGACTTTTACAGAGTGGAAATAGCACTACCTTATGTAACAGAACGGCCAAAATTAAAGGAGCGGTCAACATGAGTGTTATCGAACAAGCCCTTAGTGTTTTTATTGTGGATGATGAGCCGCCAGCACGAAATCGCCTGCGCGACGTGCTGAGTGATTGCAAAGAAAAATTGCCTTTGGAGATAATCGGCGAAGCAAGCAATGGCAGTGAAGCGCTCGAAAGATTGACGGAATTGTCAGTCGATGTTGTGCTGCTGGATATCCGAATGCCACAGATGGATGGCATCGAGCTTTCTCAGCATTTGCTGAAGTTGCCCAGACCGCCTGTGATCATTTTTACTACCGCTTATGATGACTATGCGATCAAGGCATTTGAATTACATGCTGTTGATTATCTGCTCAAGCCGATCCGTCAAGAGCGCTTGTTGGAGGCGCTGACACGAGCTCGCGGAGCAGTACCTGTTAAAAGGGAAGTGTTGCAGGAGTTGTCAAATGAACCACGCAAGAACCTGTCTAGTCACGAACGCGGTAAAATTTTCCTGATTCCAGTCGGGCAAGTGTTGTACTTGCGTGCTGAATTGAAATACATCACGGTACGCACTATCGAGCGTGAGTACCTGATAGAGGAGTCGCTGTCGGCACTGGAAAAGGAGTTTGCAAGTCGTTTTGTCCGTATTCATCGCAACTGTCTTGTGGCCAAGGATGCAATTGAGGGTTTTGTCAGGGGCGGTGAAGACAGCGCAGAGAGCGCAGGATGGATGGTGAAACTGAAAGGTCTCGACGAACTTCTCGCGATCAGTCGCAGGCAGCAGCATATCGTCAAGGAATTCGGCTGACCTGAGCCGGGCATATCTCATCTATTTGGATTTATCGGGGGCAGTGATGATCCATCCAATGCTTGTGGCCATGTTGCTAACGGTTGCTTTGACCGCTTGTGAGAAGGAGTCTGCTGAAGCTGCCTCAGGGGTATCTGGCTCAATCATCGTAATTTTCTCTCCCAAAGACGGTGCAAGGTTAGATGCTAATGCGCAAATAATGCTGGAATATGACATCACGCTGAACGGGGAAGGCGATCATGCTCACCTATATGTGGACGACCGGCGTATAGCCATGTTGCGGAAAAATAAGGGAAATTACATGATTTTTCCGCTAGAGCCAGGTATCCGTGAAATCTGTATCAAGGTCGTCAATAACAACCATGTGCCAATCGGTGTAAGCCGGTGCGTAAAGGTCACCGTCGGTTAAGTTGTGATGCACGGGATCGGCTGAATTCATTTGTTGTTTGGTATACTGATGGCCAGGTGCTACAGTCTGCCTTGGATGCAATTTAGGCGAGGCTATAGGTCACACCGGGAAGTAGCCATTTTTAAGAGTTGTTTATATACAGTTACTTATTTCAGGGAGAAAGAACATGACACAGCAATATTCCCGTTTTATGCGCTGGACCAGCCGTATGGTCATCATCAGTATGCTGACCATGGGCTTGCCGCAACAATACGCATTTGCGGCAATGGTTGAGACAGAGCAGACAATTTCTAATGAGTTGGCGGGACAAGATCGTGCCAAGATCATGGCTTTCATCGACCGTGATGATGTTCTTGCACAATTACAACAGCGCGGTGTGACAGCCGGAGAGGCGAAAGCCCGAGTCAATGCAATGACGAACGATGAAGCACACAATATCGCTGGAAAATTGGATCAATTGCCTGCGGGAGGATCTGATTTTTTGGGAGCATTACTCTTTGTATTCATTGTCTTGCTTGTAACCGACATTCTCGGGTTTACCAAGGTCTTCCCGTTCACACGCTCAGCGGCTAAAAAATAGCCATGCTATTCAGGAACGCCCACTTTTTAGTGGGCGTTTTCCTTTTGTTTCTTGGCGCTTGCGCAAATCCGCCGCAGACTCACCTCCTGCTGGATTCTCCACACCCCTCTTTGCCAAGACAAGCCGAACTTATTCATGTGCCATTTTTTCCTCAAGAGGAATTTCAATGTGGGCCAGCCGCGCTTGCAATGTCATTGAATGCTTTCGGAGTTGCGGTGACACCCGAAGTCCTGAAACCTGAACTTTATTTGCCTGACCGTCACGGTAGCCTTCAGGTTGAAATGCTTGCCACTGCACGTCGACATGGCGCAGTCTCCTATCAAATAGCACCCGAATTAAGAGATGTGCTACGCGAGATTGCTGCAGGGACACCGGTTGTCATACTCCAGAATCTAGCCTTTGGCTGGTATCCTGTTTGGCATTACGCTGTGGCAATTGGCTATGATCTCGACAGCGCGGAAATCATGCTTCGCTCTGGAAACGATCAACGCCAAATTTTGCCGATGGCGACATTCGAATATACTTGGGCGCGCAGCGACTATTGGGCGATGGTTGCCTTGCCGCCGGGCGTCATACCGGAAACCGCGGAGGAAAAGTCATATGTCGTTGCGGTCAGTGCAGCCGAGAAATTCATCGCCCCGGAAAACGCATTAAGGACATACACATCTATATTGGATCGGTGGCCCGGAAACCTGGCATCACAGATCGGTGTGGGCAATGCCGCTTATAGATTGCATGACTTGGAGCAGGCAGAAAGGGCGTTTCGTCAAGCCGCAAAGGATCACCCGGATTCGGTCGCAGCCTACAATAATCTCGCTCAGGTACTCGCCGAACAGGCGCGTTACGAAGAAGCCCTGGAAGCTGCGAGAAGTGCTGTCAGCCTGGGTGGTCCACTAATGGGAACTGCACAAGAAACACTGGATGAGATAGAGAACAGGATGAAGTAACTAATTGAAGAGCTTCTTGGGTCAGACACTAGGACGCTTATTGCATTTCATCTTCGATATATCGCATGCACGATAGGTAATCCTGGGAGTTGCGAGGCAGCCCCACGATGAAATCACATCTTTCCTTGATGGCAGATTTCCTTATTGCTAGCTCATTGGCATTCAAGATTGATTCTTCTGGCGCAGATGAGCAGCCTGTTAGAAATAACAAGATCGACAAATATCGCATGCCCTTCCCCCTAGAATGGCTTTAGCGTATGGTACACAAAAGCGAGATGGCGTTGTCTGCTTTTATTTTCAAACAGAGACAGAAGTAAGGTTTCCGCTGAGACGGTTTTCCCACATTTTGAAGCATGCCAATTCGAATCGCGACGCAAGACCTGCATGATCGCAAAGGATGGATTTATTCAGCTGCTCCCTTGAAGATGAACGTATGTACTTTAAATGTCCGGAGTCTGTTACTAAACTTGCAGCGTCTTTCGGGAATTCATTGTCGCCGCGACATACAAATTGATCCAAATGTAGTCCGCGTAATATCAATTCGCCGAATCTTCCGGCATGATGCTTGCCGGAAATGGTAAGGGTCGGGACACCCATCCATAATCCGTGCATTGCAGTCGTATGGCTGTTCCATGGGAAGCAATCGAGCAGCATATCGATCTCATTGTGAGTCGCTAAATACTTCTCCATGGAAACACTTCCGCGCAAATCCAGTCGAGACCCCGTTATTCCATGGGTCAGGAATGCATCCAGGATGCGCTTCCTTCCAAATGTCGTTTCCAGTCCTTTTGCAACCAATATCAT
>JAHEDW010000085.1 GCA_024641025.1 Gallionella sp. | reverse complement strand
CTTTGCATCGGTACGCACTTCATGCAGATCGGCACCATGTCCGAGCAGCGTCATGATGTGATTGCGATAGGCGCTGTGCGCCATCAGGTGGTTATTGGAGGCGATCGAGTTCGTAAGGATGCGGATACGCACGCCACGATCGAGCGCCTGGCCTATAATGGACTCGATGCGTGTGGTCGGTATCAGGTAGGCAGACACGATCAGTATTTCATTGCCCGCGGTATTGAAGATGTCGACCAGTGCATTGGCAACTTCTACCGGTGCATCGCCCGGTTCGGCAGGGTTAGCCTCCGGCGGCCTGTCGACCAGCAGCGTCGCCTTGCCGCGCTCTGATGAGTCTATGAGTTCCCGCCACCGCTGCAGGCGCTCCGCTGTTGATTCCTCGGCATGAATATGCGCCTGCTGCTCACGGACGCGCCGCGCGACATCGAGATCTGCCGGCGACGTTTTGATATGTGTTAGCTGATCGATGGGAATCGACCAGCGGTCGTTCCAGTAGTCATCGAATGCTTGCGAAACCTGCTGCACAATCGGGCCGCCGATAATCAATTCCATGTCGCGGAAATTGGCCACGCCGTGTAAACCGAAATACTCGTCGGCCAGGTTGCGTCCACCGACGATCGCCACACGGTTATCGATCACCATGGACTTGTTGTGCATGCGATGGTCGAGACGGTGGAATTCGGCAAGATTCAAGGCCCAGCGTGTCGCAGAACTGCTTGCGCGCCGTCCAAAGGGGTTATAAACGCGATACTCGACATTCGGATGCCGGTGCAGTTCCAGCAGCGTCTCTCCCTCGCCCGCCAGGAATGTGTCATCGATCAACAGTTTTATCATGACACCGCGGTCCGCAGCTGCAATCAGGTGATCCAGAATCAGGCTGCCGGTAGTGTCGAAGGTCCAAAGGAACGTCTGCAGGTCGATGCTTTCGGTGGCAGTGTCGATCGCGCGCAACCGCCAGTCGAGCGCAGTCGGGCCGTGATTCAGTAGCACGAACCAGTCGTCCCGGTGACCGGCATCCAGTGCATTCCATACGTTCCCGGTGCTCGGGGCCGGCGTATACTCGGGCGGCAAATCAACTGGCTTGAGACTGGTGCAGCCGGTAATCAGCAGCGCCAGCACGCCCGATTGTACTATTCGTGCCACCGAGGCAATTCTCAACAGGGCTAACATCGGTTTATCCTCATTTACACAATCGATTAAATAGTAACATTACACAACAGGGGTCAGATCCCAGTTGTTACTTATATCAGGTCTCGTATCAATCTTCTGCTCCCCTGCGTGACGGCCTGCTATCCATGCCACGCACGACCCGACGTTGTGTTATTCGCGCAATAGTGGCGCCTCCTTGCCATGCACATTTGCCGCATAACTCGACCACCGGAACTTACCCGGGGACGATGCGATCCCGGCCCTGACAGGTTCATCTCGATATACCGCATACAAGTTAACAGCCAGGCCTCAACACTTAGCCATGCAGGCGGCACTGTAATTGGAGCAGCGCCCCACCAGGACACGCCAGATCATACTGAAAATCTGCTGTCGAGTAGAAGCAAGGTTCGCGATTGTTGCCGCGTTGAATAACATGCTGCGGCACACACCCGGCATATTGAAGCGCGGCTTCCCCGGCATGACGCCTCCCTGTGTATGCCATCAGGCCACCACGCCCGGCCAGCCCCCCCCTGTCAGCCATAACCGACTTCAAATATCAGCAAAAACCGGGATCTGATCCCTGTTTTCAGTGTTTCAGTGCTGTTTTCGTGAAAGCCGAGATTCAGGCTGCTGTCCGCGAACTGGTCGAACACCACGCCGGGCGGTGGCTCCTCCAGTACCCGCTCATCCTCATGCGCCAGCTAGAGGAGCATGTCCATCGCCTTATCGATGTCGCTACCGTAGGCGATACCCACCTGGATCAGGATCCGGGTCGTCGCATCGGACAACGTCCAGTTCAACAATCGTCCGGTGATCAGTTCCTTGTTCGGGACCAGGAGTTCCTTTTGCTCGAAGACACAGTCGAATCCACACTTCGCTCGAAAGCGATACGTCGGTACACGTCAGTGGTGAATCCGAAACCAGAGAAGTGGATCTGGAATGTTACCGTTGACAAACGTATTGCCGAGGGCTTATCCAACTTCCGCTTGCGGCGTAATCATGAATTCGAGACCCACTACCAAACACACTCGCTAATGCGATCTCCGGACTTCTGCCCGGAGACCGCTCCATGCATCAATCATCCCACTTGCCAACACCTGGAATCACCACTTGATGCTCGTTGTAGATACCGGCATCGGCTTTACGATGACAGGCCTGACAGTTACTGAAGCTTCCCACCCCACTATTACCCCGGACCAATCGCACGGGAATTTCATAATGCTCTCGCCGGAAATAGTTGGTATTCGTGATTCGAGGAAGCATGTCACTGGCATCCGATCCCGCGGAGAAAGCGCGTGCACGTGACTGGCTTGCGCGATCGGCAGCATTCTCGAGCAGATAGCCGCGAATTTGTTTCGCCAGGATTTCATCGAGCGATGCATCATCACCATAGTGCTCCTCCAATGAATCCATGATGCGCGCCCAGTCATTTCGTGGCAGCAGTCCAGGCTGATACGCAAAGTGGCATCCGCCACACTCGGTCCGATAAGTCTCGTTTTTAACCGGGCGCACATCCGCTCGTGGTTCCAGCCAGGCACCCCTGGATGGCCCATATTCGTGATCGTCCGACTCGTACTCTTTTTCGTACCGATCTTCATATTCTCGGTCACCCCAGCCCGAGGAACTCATTACGGCGCCTATGGAAGCGATGGATACAACGCCCAGTACAATGGTTATGATGGTATATTTCATGGCAATTCTCCTCTTATGCAGTTGCTCACGGCTTGCTTATGTAGCGTATGAAGTCGCCCTTCTCCTGGGGCGAACATTCACGCCCCAGGGTCCAGCGACAGTTTCGGCGAAACCACTTCTCGACCTTTTTCGGATCGGTCAGTCGCGCGGGATTTACCGAAGGGGCCATTGGCTCGATGGGTTTTCCGGTTTTAATGTGCCTACCGGGTTGGGTAAGGTCCGTTCCGTGGCAACTGGAACAACTCCTCGCATCCCCACCATCGGAAGACTGATGCTGCTGTATCCATGCGGACCTCCCCTCACTTTGAGAAAATGGTCCTGCACCGGCGTTCCGGTAGTCTTCAATCAGGTTTACGGCAGACCCGAACGCCATGCTGGCGACCAGTAATCCCGCGATACCCAGGGTGATCATCGTCTTCATTCTGTTTCGCTCCGTTTCAGTCCGGTAATCATGGCTCTAACCAGGTTCTCGCGATGCTGCAAACTGGCAAACGCCACACCCGCCAGATGCAAAACAACGAGGAGCAGCGTCAGGTTGGCCAGGATTTCGTGGCCGTCTTCCAAAAGATGCGCCCAGCCCTCGGACAGGCCACTGAGCATTGGTACCAAAGGTCCCGACAGCTCCTGCGCACCATATACAGCGAGCCCGGTGAGACCCGTGGCGGCAAGGCTCACCAGGAGCGCCACCACCATGGCTCCACCCGCAGGGTTGTGGCCGAGGTGTCGGGATGCCCTGAACCGTACGGCATCCTTCAAATAGGCCATGATCTCGCCAGGCTCCTTGACAAAATCAGACCATCGGGCGTGACGAGGCCCCATAAAGCCCCAGATCAGTCGGACCAGAATGAGCCCAAATATGGTGTATCCTGCCCATACGTGCACGACCAGCAGGTCATCTTCGGTCAGGAATGCGATCATGAAACTCGCTGCCAGACTCCAGTGGAATAGCCGCACCAGCGGGTCCCACACTCGCACCAGCTTTGTCTTTGGCTCGCTGATGTACTTTTGAGATATAAGTGTTATATCGCTCATGTGTATGCTCCTGGTAATACTGCTGTACGGGTATCAATCTAGCGAATGACCGCTGACCAAACTCTGAACGGCATTGTCAGCTTTTTGTCAGGTAGAAGTGCGTCATAATCAGAGCCATGAAAAACCTGTTCATATGGTGCGTAATAACGACAGGATTCGCCGTGATGCTGACGAGCGGGAGTAATGTCGCCATATCCAGCGATGATGAACGCCAGTGGGAGGACGATGACCACGCGTATGACCGCGCGCGACGGGCGGTCGACCGCGGTGAGACTCTCCCGATAGTGGAACTACTGGAGCGGTTGAAAACCCGGGTTCCAGGTGAGGTGGTTGGTGTCGAGTTCGAGCGTGAAGACGGAAAATGGCTATATGAGTTCAAGGTAATTGACAGCAGGGGCCGCTTGATCGAAGTCTATGTCGATGCCCAGACCGGTACAGTTCTCTCTGTGGAGGAGGACTAATGCGGATTCTCCTGGTAGAGGACGACGAGAAGACAGCCGAAGCCGTGAGCGCTTCCCTCACTGCCGCCGGGTACGTAGTCGATCATGAAGCGGATGGGGAAGAGGCCTGGTTCAAGGGAGATACCGAGCCCTACGCCGCAATCGTTCTCGATCTTGGTCTGCCGGGTATGGACGGTTTGTCGGTTCTCAGAAAATGGCGGCAAGCCGGACAGACCTTTCCTGTTCTGATTCTGACTGCACGGGCCAACTGGAATGAACGCGTCGAGGGCATCGATGCAGGGGCGGACGACTATTTGCCCAAACCGTTTCAGATGCAGGAGTTAATCGCCCGCATACGAGCGATCGTACGGCGGTCTGCGGGTCAGGCAGCACCAGTAATCACAATCAGCTCCGTGTCACTCGATACCCGCCAGATGCAAGTCACCGTGGACGGCATGCCGATTCATTTATCCCCCCAGGAATATCGACTGGTGAGCTATCTCATGCATCACGAAGGGCGTGTAGTATCTCAGCTTGAATTGACTGAGCAACTTTATGCGCAGGATTTTGAGCGTGACTCCAATGCCGTTGAGGTGCTGGTCGGACGCGTGCGCAAAAAGCTTGGCGTCGATTTGATCCAGACGCGTCGGGGATTTGGATACGTCATTGAGACTCCTGAGTCGTGACCCGTCGTTCTCTTCGTTTCCGCTTGCTTGTTGCTGCTGTCCTATCGGTCTCAGCAGCGTTAGTCATCGCCGGCATGAGCCTGGTGGTGATGTTTGAGCGCCATGTTGAACGGCGCATCGGGTCGGAACTTGAGACCTATCTGAATCAGATTACCGCCACCGTCAGTGTCACACCCAATGGACGTATCGCCTTTACCCGTAACCTGGCAGACCCCAGGTTCAATCAACCCCTTAGTGGGCTCTACTGGCAGATCCAGGATGAAGAACGCCCGACACTCCTCCGCTCCCGGTCACTCTGGGATAATGTCATCGAACTTCCGGAGGATAAACTCACAGCCGGCGCCGTTCATGAGCACCTTCTGCCCGGACCTGCAGGACAGGCGCTAATCGTTCGTGAGCGCCAGATCTTCATCAAGGCCAATGCCGAAGAACGCCGAATACGGATCACCGTAGCCGTCAATGAGCAGACCCTTGTTGAAGCACGCAACGCCTTTACTGCCGATATGCTGCCCTACCTTGCAGTAATGGCTTCGGTGCTGCTCCTGGCGGCCTGGATACAAGTCCGGATTGGACTTGCGCCGCTTGATTCTGTATGCCGTGGCGTAACGGAAATCCGTTCTGGAGCAAAACGTCGCCTTGAACGCCTATACCCGGACGAAGTTATGCCCCTCGTCGATGAGATGAATGGGTTGCTTGAAGCTCAGGATCAGACGATCGAACGCGCACAGGCATGGACAGCAGACCTTGCGCATGGCCTCAAGACCCCACTCATGGTGCTTACGGCCGATTCGCAACGGTTGAGGGAGGAAGGACACACATCTATCGCCGACGATCTGGACCAGCTCGCTGAAACCATGCGCAGGCGCGTGGACAGAGAATTGATACGCGCCCGCGTTCGCTCTGGTATTAAAAAAAAACGAATGCACGCGGACGCTGCCGACACCGTCAATGGCATTGTCCGAACGTTGAAACGCTCTCCCCGTGGAGCCGTCCTCAGATGGTTACTGGATGTACCAAACGGAGCTGATGCAGCGATTCTGCCCGAGGATTTAGCTGAACTGCTGGGCAACATTCTGGAAAATGCGACCAAGTGGGCCAACGCAGCGGTCTCCGTATCGGTATCCAAGGGACAGACCATCCTCATCAGGGTCGAAGACGATGGACCCGGTGTACCGGAGGATCAACTGAACACCCTGGGTCAGCGTGGCGTACGACTTGATGAGCAAAAGCAGGGCTCGGGTCTGGGTCTCGCTATTGCCAGGGATGTGAGCGAAGCCTACCACGGAAAGTTGTCTTTCCACCGATCCCCTATGGGCGGATTGGCAGTAACGGTTCAAATTCCAAGATCCCGATGAACTGAGCGAGATCGTATTGTAGACTTTTCTGGTTACTCGCGGAGAGCGTTGCCGGAAACTGTCGTAAAACAAAAAGGGGTATGTCCAGAAAACCTGTCTGTGGCGATTTGTTAATCACGCCGGTTAAAATCGATGCATCGTGCCAATTATTTACCCTGCGATTAATTGATCGCATGAATCGCCCCGGGTTTCGTAGACACCTTCGAGCGTTACACGAGTAGGCCAGCTGGTTATTAACCAGATACTCTAGGTCATGCGTAACCCGCTGTTTTAATCAGGACTGGAAAAAGAAAGGATAAAGCAGCAAGTAGAAAAGACTTTTATATCATTCGCTAACCTGCTGTTTTATAAGATGGATCGCCCGGAGAGATTTGAACTCCCGAACGCCTGGTTCCTAGGAGCAACCATTTGTTTTTATTTTATTAATTTTCAACTACATAACTGACCCGCCCTCATTCTTAAATCACGCTGGCGACCGCCAGCACTCGTAGACAACCGGGTCCGTACTACGATTTTGACTCTCCTACCTTTGCGGCAGGAGTTCGATCCAACTGCGAAACATTCAGTTCCCCGCTAAGCGGGCTATTCAAAGATCTACCCACCTGCCGAAGTTATTGCTAGATATAAAAGTAACTGTCAGGGCCAATTTAAAAGGATCTTGCTTGAAGAACAACTACATCTTGATTGACTACGAAAACGTTCAGCCAAAGAATCTGGCCATTCTTGATGGTCATCCAGTCAAGGTGATCGTTTTTGTCGGGGCTAACCAAGCGAAGGTGCCATTTGATCTGGCCTCATCACTACAAGCCTTGGGTAGCAAGGCTGAGTATGTAAAAATCGAAGGCAATGGTTCCAATGCCTTAGATTTTCACATTGCGTTCTATATCGGTCAGTTAGCAGAGCGTGATCCAGATTCATACTTCCACATCATCTCGAAAGATACCGGCTTTGACCCACTAATCAAGCATCTGAGAAAAAAGAAAATAAATTCTCATCGAAAGAAAGGCCTAGCCGAAATACCACTATTAAGAATACCCAATGCCACCTCTTCTGCCGATAAGATTGCTGCAATTGTAAAAAGCCTTTCCACACGTGGGCACGCACGGCCACGGAAGGTTAAAACCCTTGCCAATACGATCAATGCCTTGTTTATGAAAACTCTTGCAGAAAGGGAACTGATGAGCCTGATTGATCAACTACGTCAACAGCAGTACGTCATGATAGAAAATGACAACGTTACTTATAAGTCGCCTATTAATTAGCCATAGCAGGGCTATTAACTTGGATGCATTTTTAGTTCGCCGTGCCCTCTACAATTGCACTGGTTACAAATAATGTTACACCTTATGGAGTTTTGATATATGAACGAGCAAGAATATGCAGGATTTTGGGTTAGAACTGGTGCAACAATAATGGATACCAGTGAGCACCCGAAATGGTGTTTTACCTATCAGCGGAGGCGCATGGAAGCGATTGGCTCGGCCTGGAAAAGTGCCTTGGCGAGAGCGGAGATTAAGAACTTCCGTTTTCACGATTTGCGGCACACCTGGGCAAGCTGGCATGTCATGCAGGGAACCAGCCTGCAAGAGTTGATGGAACTCGGTGGATGGAAGTCGTATGAGATGGTCTTGCGATATGCCCATCTTGCGCCGGAGCAT
>JAHEDW010000084.1 GCA_024641025.1 Gallionella sp. | reverse complement strand
TGCATGGAGCAGTTTCCGAGGCGACGGTGCGTGAGATGGTGGCTGGTGCGTTGGCTAACAGCGCAGCACATGTCGCTTTGGCAGTCAGCGGAATTGCCGGGCCAGACGGCGGTATGCCTGGCAAGCCTGTAGGTACGGTGTGGTTCGCTTGGGGTATAAAAAACGGTGTAATTCACGCGTTACGGCAGCAGTTCAGTGGAAACCGTGCCAAAGTGCGCTCACAAGCAGTACATTTTGCCTTGCAGGGGGTAATTAACCATATGAATTCATTAACAAGAACGGCTTGATAACAGAAAGAGAACGAACGTTCTGTACAAACGTAAAATGATGTGCCACAATCCGCCATCACTTTTATAGGGGATCGAAATGGATGAAAACAAAAGCAAGGCACTCGCAGCGGCACTGAGCCAGATCGAGAAGCAATTTGGGAAGGGCTCGATCATGCGCCTTGGAGAACATGACGTTGCACGTGACATACAAGTGGTTTCCACCGGTTCTCTGGGTTTGGATATCGCGTTGGGCGTTGGCGGGCTACCGCGCGGTCGGGTCGTGGAAATCTATGGTCCGGAATCATCCGGCAAGACCACGTTGACTTTACAAGTTATTGCCGAAATGCAGAAGTTGGGTGGTACTGCAGCATTCATAGACGCAGAACACGCTCTTGATCCCCAGTACGCCCAGAAACTCGGCGTTAAAGTGGAAGATCTGCTTATTTCTCAACCGGACAACGGCGAGCAAGCGCTAGAGATCGCAGACATGCTTGTACGCTCAGCTTCAGTTGACGTGGTGGTGATCGACTCGGTGGCAGCTCTGACCCCCAAAGCTGAAATCGAGGGTGATATGGGTGATCCTCAGATGGGACTGCATGCACGACTGATGTCGCAAGCCCTGCGAAAACTAACAGCCAATATCAAACGTTCCAACACGCTAGTGATCTTCATCAACCAGATCCGCATGAAGATCGGGGTGATGTTCGGAAACCCGGAAACAACCACAGGTGGCAATGCGCTCAAATTCTATGCTTCTGTACGCCTCGATATACGCCGTATCGGCGCTATCAAGAAGGGTGATGAGGTGATCGGCAACGAGACTCGCGTCAAGGTAGTAAAGAACAAGGTTGCACCACCGTTCCGTGAGGCGATATTCGATATCCTGTACGGCGAAGGTATTTCACGCGAAGGCGAGATTATCGATTTGGGCGTGCAACACAAGTTGGTAGATAAATCTGGTGCCTGGTACGCCTATAAGGGCAACAAGATCGGGCAAGGCAAGGACAATGTGCGCGAATATTTACGCGAGCACCCCGAAGTCGCTCTGGAAATCGAAAACAGGGTGCGTGAAGCAGTAGGCGTCGCATTGCTGGAAGACTCAGAAAATCTATTGACTGGGCAAACTGGAGAAAAGACGGCTGCCAAGGCAGAAAAGGCAATCGCCAAAGCAGCTGCGAAAGCCAGTGAGGAAGAAGTCTAAGGTTAGCTTGCGTGCGAGAGCATTGCAATGCCTTGCGCGCCGAGAATACAGTCGTGCCGAATTGCACGCCAAATTGATTCGGCATGTTCAGGAAGTTGATGATCAAAGTCAGATAGCGCCAGAAAACATCAATGCCCTCTTGGATGACCTGACAGTGCGGGGGTGGTTGTCGGATGAGCGTGCGGCAACGCAACTTGTTCATCACAAACGCCGCCGCTTCGGCACGCAGCGCATTACCCATGAACTGCGACAGAAAGGGATATCGGAGGAGTTGATCAATGCCGCTTTACCAGCATTGAAGCAAAGTGAACTCGAAGCGGCCCGAGATGTATGGCAAAGAAGGTTCTTGTCAATTCCCAAGGATACAAAAGACAAAGCCAAGCAAATGCGCTTTCTGCAGTCGCGCGGGTTTTCACTTGAGATTATCCACAAAGTGTTGAAGAAAATTGATTAATAACTATCCTGCTGGCAGGGACTGAACTGTGCCCGACGACTCTGCTTGATGCTCGTGCTGCCGTTTAGGGCTGTCAAATGATATGATTCATGTCTCTGAAGCAGCTCCTGAAGTGGCTTTGCCATTTGAACAATCGCAGTGAACGGTGAAAAGATGAAAAGCAGTGAGATTCGCCAGAAATTTCTGGATTACTTCGCCTCAAAAGGCCATACAGTGGTCGCATCAAGTTCACTGGTGCCGCACGAAGATCCGACACTGCTGTTTACCAATGCAGGAATGAACCAGTTCAAGGACGTTTTCCTGGGATTTGACAAGCGTCCTTACACTCGAGCAGCCTCCTCACAAAAATGCGTACGCGCTGGCGGTAAGCACAACGATCTGGAGAATGTCGGTTATACCGCAAGGCACCACACCTTTTTCGAAATGCTGGGGAATTTCAGCTTCGGGGATTATTTCAAGCATGACGCGATCAAGTATGCGTGGGAATTGTTGACCGATGTATACAAGTTACCTAAGGACAAGCTATGGGTGACAGTGTACGCAGAGGACGATGAGGCATACGACATCTGGACAAAAGAGATCGGCATACCGGCGCAGCGGGTGATCCGTATCGGCGATAACAAGGGTGCACGATATGCTTCGGATAATTTCTGGATGATGGGCGATACCGGCCCGTGCGGCCCATGTACTGAGATCTTTTACGATCACGGTCCCGATATCTGGGGAGGGCCCCCGGGTTCACCAGATGAGGATGGTGACCGCTATATCGAGATCTGGAACAACGTGTTCATGCAATTCAACCGCGACGAGCACGGCGTAATGCATCCGTTGCCGAAACCTTCAGTTGATACTGGCATGGGGTTAGAGCGTATCTCTGCTGTGTTGCAGCATGTCCACAGTAATTACGAGATCGATCTGTTCCAGAACCTGATTTGTGCCGCTGCGCGCGAAATCAAATCCAATGATCTCTCAAATAACTCCCTTAAGGTTCTGGCGGACCATATCCGCGCCTGTTCTTTCCTGATTGCCGATGGAGTAATCCCAGGAAACGAGGGGCGAGGCTATGTGCTTCGCCGCATCATCCGTCGCGCGATCCGTCATGGTTACAAGATCGGTGCTCGAGCCGCGTTCTTCCACAAGATGGTTCCGGATTTGGTCACTGAAATGGGAGCGGCTTACCCAGAGTTGCCAAAGGCTCAAGTGCGTGTGATGGAGGTGTTGAAACAGGAGGAGGAGCGCTTCTTCTCTACCATCGAACATGGAATGACGATTCTTGAAGCAGATCTCGCAGATATGAAAAGGCAGGGAAGCAAAATATTCAACGGCGAAACTGCATTCAAATTGCACGATACTTTCGGCTTTCCACTCGACCTGACGCAGGACATCTGCCGCGAGCATAATATTGCCGTTGATGTTGCCATGTTCGATGCGGCAATGACACGCCAGAAAGAGCAGGCACGGTCTGCTGGAAAGTTCCGTATGACAGCCAACCTTGATTACACCGGGCCCGCTACGGTTTTTTACGGATACGATATGTTGGAAAGAAATGGCAATGTGCTAGCTCTATACAAGGATGGCGTGTCGGTCAATGAATTGCATGAGGGTGAACAGGGCGTAGTGGTGCTTGATGACACACCGTTCTATGCTGAGTCCGGCGGGCAGGTGGGTGATCGGGGTATGCTAAAGAGCATACATGGCATCTTCACCGTTGAAGATACCCAGAAGATTCAAGCTGGCGTCTTCGGGCATCACGGCGTTGTGACAACCGGAAAAATGACGGTCGGAAATAGCGTCAATGCACGTGTCGACATTGCCGCACGGTTCCGTACCATGCGTAACCATTCGGCCACACACCTTATGCACAAGGCGCTTCGCGAGGTGCTAGGCAGCCATGTACAGCAAAAGGGCTCTCAGGTCGATCCAGACAAGACACGTTTCGATTTTGCACATACCAAGCCGATGACAGTTGCAGAGATACGTAAGGTCGAGGATATCGTGAATGCCGAGATTCTTGCCAACGCGGAAACACATGCTCGTGTGATGAATATCGAAGATGCACAAAAAACCGGCGCAATGATGTTGTTCGGCGAGAAATACGGCGACGAGGTTCGAGTACTGGATATCGGTTCGTCGCGCGAGTTGTGCGGCGGGACGCACGTCAAGCGTACTGGAGACATCGGCTTGTTCAAAATACTGGTAGAAAGTGGCGTGGCGGCAGGTGTTAGGCGAGTCGAGGCAGTGACAGGGCAAGGTGCCCTGGCCTATGTGCGCCAGCAGGAGGTGCAATTGCTGCAGGTTGCGAATGTACTTAAAGCCCAGCCTTTGGAGGTTGCCTCGCGCATTACCCAGATCATTGAGAATGTTAAATCGATGGAAAAGGACCTGGCTGCTATCAAGTCGAAACTAGCTTCCACTCAGGGCGATGAACTACTCGCCCAGGCCCAGGAGATCAATGGCATCAAAGTTCTAGCAGCACAATTGGACGAAGCTGACCCCGCGGTACTTCGTGAGACGCTGGACAAGCTGAAAAATAAACTCAAATCAGCTGCGATAGTTCTGGCATCGGTTAACGATGGAAAAGTGAGCCTGATCGCAGGTGTGACAGCAGATGCCAACTCCAAGGTTAAAGCTGGCGAGTTGGTTAACTACGTCGCACAACAGGTCGGTGGAAAAGGCGGCGGTCGGCCGGACATGGCGCAAGCGGGAGGAACAAACCCAGAAAACTTGCCGGCTGCTCTGGCATCTGTGACTGGCTGGGTTAGCTCGAAATTGTAATGCAGGCGTAAAACCCGATAATAATTGTTGTCGATCGCAGGGCTTGCATCTTCCTTTCAGAACGGCAGTTTCAAATGTGGAGCTGCCTCCTGGAAAATCCTTCGGAAGTCATCCTGTATTCGTTCTAGTGCGGCAGCATCATCTGCCTCAAATCTTAATACAATCACCGGGGTGGTATTGCTGGGGCGAGCCAGTCCGAATCCATCATCATATTCGACACGCAAACCATCGAGCGTGATGATCTCTTTGACATTGGCAAAGTTTGCAGTTTGTTGCAACTTTGCAAGCAATGCATGGTTCTCCCCCTCGGCAGTATGAATATGTAGTTCTGGCGTGCAATAGGCATCTGGAAGCGAATTCAGTGTGGCACCTGGATCTTCTGTCTTGCTCAGAATTTCCAGTAACCGCGCACCTGTATACAACCCGTCATCGAAACCATACCAACGTTCCTTGAAGAATACATGACCACTCATCTCCCCAGCCAGTAACGCTCCTGTTTCACGCATCTTGGCCTTGACCAACGAATGACCCGTCTTCCATAAAGTGGGCTTGCCGCCGTGGTCACGTATCCAGGCAAACAGGTTGCGGGTAGACTTTATGTCGAAGATGATTTCCGCACCGGGATTGCGATCCAGTACATCGGCAGCAAATAACATCAGTTGCCGGTCTGGATAGATGATCCTGCCATCCTTGGTGACAACACCGAGTCGGTCACCATCACCATCGAATGCCAGGCCAAGCTCACTGTCGTTGTTGCGCAATGCGGTGATAAGGTCCTGCAAGTTCTCCGGTTGGGAAGGGTCGGGATGATGGTTGGGGAAATGGCCATCTACTTCGCAAAACATTTCTTCTACCTGACACCCAAGTTGGCGATAGAGATCGGCAACGTATGCTCCCGCTACGCCATTTCCGCAATCCACTGTGATTTTCATCTGCCGTGCAAGCTTGATATCGGAGACGACACGTTTGACATATTCCTTGCTGATGTCTTGATGCGTATAACTACCGGAGCCATAACTCAGGTCATTACTTTCAATTCGCTGACGTAATCGCTGAATGCTTTCGCCTGAAAGGGTTTCATCTGCAAGAACCATCTTGAGTCCATTGTAATCAGGCGGGTTGTGGCTGCCAGTTAGCATCACGGCGCAGTGGGTCTGCAATTGATAGGCGGCGAAATATACCATCGGCGTGGGTACGCATCCGACATCGATCACGTTGATGCCGCTTTGTTGAATGCCATGTGCAAGCGCGGAGATGAGTTCCGGACCTGACAATCTGCCGTCTCGCCCTATTGCGATCGTGCTTTGGCTGCGAGCTTTTGCCTCTGAACCGATTGCGTGGCCGATGGATTGGATTACCTCTGGTGTCAGCGACTTGCCGACGATACCTCTAATGTCATAGGCCTTGAATATTTCTCTGGGCAGGTTCTTCAGCATGTTCATCTTTGGTCTCAATAAGGCTGGGAAGTAGCGCGGTTAATTTCCCCCAAACCATATTGGGGGTGAGTTGCCGCATGCAGTCAAAATGCCCCAATGGACATTCACGCTTGAAACACGGACTGCACTTGATGTCGAGCTTGAGGACTTGTGCTTGTCCGGACAACGGTGGGGTAAATTGTGGGCTGCTGGAGCCGAAAAGTGCAAGCATGGGGCGATTCAGTGCAGCAGCCAGATGCATCAAACCGGAATCGTTGCTGATGACCAGTTGCGCGCAGGAAAGCAGTGCAATGGCATCCAGCAGATCGGTGCTTCCACATAGGTTGTGTCCTTCGGAATTGCCGAGTGCGATGATGTTTTCAGCGATATCCCTATCCTTGGTAGAGCCGATCAGCCAAATTGCATAACCCTTGCGTTGGAGACGCTGGCCGATTTCAGCGAAGTAGGAAATCGGCCAGCGTTTGGCCGGCCCGAATTCTGCGCCCGGGCAGAACACTGCGACAGGTTTATCAAGTTTCAGGCCAAGCTTGTTAAGTGTGACGTTGCGTTGTGTTGCTGAGATTTCAAGCCTTGGGTCTGACAACGGACGCGTGATGCTCACTCCGGCATTTTCAGCGAGATGTGCAAAACGCTGCACCATAAGCGGCATCGCGGCCTTGTCCAGTTTACGAACATCGTTCAGCAGCTTATAGCGGAATTCACCGATGAAGCCAGTACGTAAGGGAATGCCAGCAAAGAATGGAACGAGTGCGGACTTGAACGAATTTGGTAGCACTATGGCCTGATCGTATTGTCCATGGCTCAATTGCTTGCCAGTCCTGTAACGCTCGCTGAGTTTAAACTCACCATGTGGAAACGGATTGATGATGACTTCTGACACTTCCGGCATTGCCCGCAGCAATGCCTCGGTCCAGGGTGGAGCAAATACATCGATGTTGCAGCCAGGGTGTTGCTGCTTGAGTCGCCATAGCATCGGTTGGATCAGCATGGTGTCACCCACCCAGCTAGGACCGATGATCAATATTTTTTTCATTCCGACAGATTAGCTGTGTTATGAAATTCTCCCAACCATGACGGATAGCAACCCGCGAGCGGTTGGTCGTAGGGTGACCACAGACTTGGGATATTGTTTTCCATCCAGTCCGGTTGTAGAGTCACTTGGCGGATATCAGTGATGTGAATGGGGGAGTTCGCCCTTGAAACGATACAATGTACCGCAATAAGGACAACGCGCTTCACCACCATGGTCAATGGGAATCATCACTTTTGGGTGTGCATTCCACAGATTCATGTTTGGCATTGGGCAAGACAATGGCAAATCACTTGCTGTGACCTCGATATGGTTCTGGGTGATGTCTTGTTTGCTCACGGGAAACTCCTCTAGATGTAGCTCAACCAATCTGTATGCAGGGGGTGTTTTCCTGCGACACAATCGAAGAAGGCCTGTTGCAGTTTCGCGGTAATGGGTCCGCGGGTGCCTTTGCCGATGATGCGGCGATCGAGCTCGCGGATCGGAGTTACCTCCGCGGCTGTGCCGGTGAAGAATGCTTCGTCTGCGCAATAAACCTCATCGCGTGTTATGCGCTTTTCGATTATTTCGATTCCCATCTCACTTGCTAAGGTGAAGATAGAATCGCGAGTAATGCCTTCTAGGCAGGAGGTCAGATCTGGAGTGTACAGTTTCCCCTTTTTCACGATAAAGATGTTCTCGCCAGCGCCTTCAGCTACGTAGCCATCCACATCAAGCAATAGTGCTTCGTCGTAATTGTCATTATCCGCCTCTTGGTGCGCCAGGATCGAATTGGAATAAGTCGTAACAGATTTGGCGCGGCACATATTTATGTTGACGTGATGTCTTGTGAAGCTGGAAGTCTTGACGCGGATACCATGTTCTATGCCGTCAGCGCCCAAATAAGCACCCCATGGCCAGGCAGCGATTGCAAC
>JAHEDW010000083.1 GCA_024641025.1 Gallionella sp. | reverse complement strand
ATTTCTTTGCCAACACAGTAGTGATCGCCGCAGTCAGCGTGGTCTTGCCATGATCCACGTGGCCAATCGTGCCTACGTTGACATGCGGTTTGGTGCGTTCAAATTTGCTCTTTGCCATGATTTTTCCTTATCAATGCAAAACGTTAATAAAAAAACAAAACCCTAAAACAATACGCCTATAAATTAAGAGCGAAACCTCTGCTCTAGTTTTTTTGGTGCCCATGGCGAGAATCGGACTCGCGACCTCTCCCTTACCAAGGGAGTGCTCTACCACTGAGCCACATGGGCAGGTAAACAAACTGGAGCGGGTGAAGGGAATCGAACCCTCGTCGTAAGTTTGGAAAACTTCTGCTCTACCATTGAGCTACACCCGCAGCGCCCCAAACAATATTAAGTTCCACCAACGCATCGACCCATATACCAAGCCTTTGCCAACGCCAGCCAAAAACTACCCACTAAACTTCAAAGCAATGTCAATTGCATTGGTGGAGGGGGAAGGATTCGAACCTTCGAAGGCTGAGCCGTCAGATTTACAGTCTGATCCCTTTGACCGCTCGGGAACCCCTCCAAACAGAACCCGCGATTATGCCCACCACAGACTTGCATGTCAAACTGAATTCGTTTAAGGGCCTTTTTGCTGTCCTACGCCTCCATCTTACCCGTCCTAATTCGGTGCTATCCTGTGTAACAATTAACCATGGAAAAAGCAAAGGCCAAGCTGCAGCACCGTCATTCGGGTATCACGCTACGAGCATTGAATGTTTCATAAAACGCATTCGGTGAGTCACGATAATTTACTCTGCTGACAGTTGAAATCACGTAGCCCGAAGGAGGCACTATGGAAATAACCTGCTACCGCGATACTGAGTTACACCGTGACTCGCACCTTCTGTCCGCCTTGGTCTATAACACAGCGCATGTTCTTCTGGAGCACAGCAAAGATGGCGTGGTGTTTGTGCCGATCCGCAGCATGCAATTCCTTGCAGTAATTGATCGCGAAGAAATAGTTTTTCTGGACGCAGAGCACAAAAATCTAGTTGACATAGCTTGGCAAAATTTTCGTCCTCAGCAGCGAAAAGCGTTGACCGATCCGGTGTCCTACGAGGCTGTGTTTTACAACAAGAATGCCAAAGAAACCATGAAACGCCTGCTGGTCGAATTTCCTGCAGCACTCAATGTAATGTCTGCAAAAGACACCCCCTTGAGTACTGCGCGCATCATAAAGCTGGACCGCAATCAAACAAAAGACTAATCATCCTCACCTAACTCGGGATCCCATCCGTTTGCCTTTGCGTGAGCAATCGCATTTTCATGTATGAGCATATAACGCTGCAATAATTCTGCAGGCAAGCGACTGGGAAGGTGTCCATACTTCTCCCATTCTGCATATGTTTTTTCATATAAGACCTGCATTTGTCCGGCATCCCATCCTTTGCAATCCTCGTCATCAGGAATCAAGCCGAACACCCAACCATCCTTGACGATCTGCCCAAGGTTAGTCATACCGCCATTCTCATCCTCGTGCAATCCTGCGTAGCGTTGTCCCATTGTTTATTACCGTGTAAGTCCTGCGTAAAGCAAGGGCAGCTTTTCAGGCAACCTTGCCACCTGATCCACCACCATATAATTTTTTGCACCAAAGATACGGGACACATATTGATCAGCACGCGGATCCAGGCTCATGCAATAAGTCAACACACCATGACGCCCCGCTTCTTCCACGGCTTTTTTCGCGTCGTAGCGCAAGTATTGCGGATCGCGCACATCCACGTCAGCCGGCTCACCGTCGGTAATCACCAGTAAAAGTTTTTTTGTAGAGCGCTGATGCTTCAGATAGTGCGCAGAGTGACGTATCGCTGCACCCATGCGCGTGGACAATTGGCCGGTCATTCCCGCCAGACGTGCCTTGGGTATTTCATTGTAAACCTGGTCGAAATCCTTAAAACGCTGATATTCCACGCCGTGACGCCCGTCCGAACAGAATCCATGGATGGCGAATGGGTCGCCGACCTTGCTGATAGCATCAGCCAGTAGCACTGTCGCTTGGCGTGTCAAATCTAATACAGTGTGCTCCTGACCCGCCACTTTGTCATTGGTGGACTCGGACAAGTCGAGCAACACCAGCACCGAGATGTCGCGGACCTTGCGCACGCTGCGCATCATGATGCGCGGATCGGGCTGCATACCCATGCGCATGTCAATACTGCTCGCTATTACCGCATTAATGTCAAGTTCATCGCCATCTTCCAGCTTACGGATTCGAGTCACGCCTTGCGGTTGCATGGCATCCAGAAGGAATTTCATCTGTGCGATGATGCGTTTATGCTGTGCAGCGATTTCATCAATGATCTGCAAATCGCCCGGCTTGGGCCGTTTCTCCAAGACAGTAGTCCAGCTTGGGCGTTCCAGTTGGATCTGGTAATCCCATTCGGCATAGTGGAAGGGGTCGGAGACTGGCTCCTTGCCTTCCATTTCGTTGTACGACACCCCCATGTCTTCATATGGGCGAAGTTCGGTTCCCAACACCCAGATCTCCTGAGCATCGTCACCAGCCAGTTCGCAATCAATCTCGTTGACCATTTCCATTACGTTCACATACTTGCGAACCTGCTGCACGGTCTCATAACCAGCTGTGGCAGCCTGCTCAAAATCGAACTCTTCAAATTCCCAGAAATATCGGTTATCGTCCCGATAGGGTGCGATCAATTGATCTGTTCGGGCGTTGAAAGGGATGCCCATGTCCTTTATCCTGTGTGCCAATTGAACACCAATATCCCAGGATACCTGGTTATCCTGCAAACGCTCCTCGGCTGCAGCAAACAAGGCACGTCCCTCGGCTACCCATGCATCCTTGTCGGAATAATTCTGATCCAGTAGCGCTCGAGCCAAACGGTTGAGATAATCGCCCACGGTGGCCGATTGTGTTTCGGTTATGGCGTGGAACTTAGACCACAATTGGCGCAATCCAGGAAATCGGCGGATGGAAAGAGATTCCACCCGCGCATCTTCGATAACAGCTATTACTGCCATCTGTAAAGGGTTGAGCGACTCAGCTGAGATTGGCGTAACGGTCTCGACCAGATGCGCAGCACTATGTGCAGCCGCCGCACGATAAAGTTCGACGCCGGATATGCCCTCAAAATCATCATATGCATCCGGAAGATGCAACAAATATCCCTCAATATATGGTTTGTAACCTTCGCGGGTTTCAAAGTCACCCGATGTGGGGCGCAGAAAAAAATCACGGCCCCACAGTGCGCGCAGATACATGTTGATGCGCCGTTGCACATCTACGAACAAAGTGCCTTTGCGCTCTTTTTGCAGAACAGCTAGTGACTCTTTAGAGCTAAGGCCAAAGTAGCTAACCTGTTCTTCGTAGTTGGTTCGGTGTGCATGCGCACCCCACATTGCCCAGCGACGCAGGCCACCGAGTGTCAGCTGTGCAAGCAGCACATCCAGCTTGTCCAGCATCGGGCGTACGCCGCGAGGCGCTCGTGAAACTAGTGTGTCGATGAATTGCAGATAATTCTGGAACAATTGCGCGTCGCCAAGCCGGCGAGCGGCGGTAGTAGAAGTGGCCAGAATCAGTTCGATTACCGAGCCAGAAGTCTTGGAAGTCAGGTTCATTGCCGTCTGCGCCAGATCTACGATGACTTCTTCACCGATCTCCTTGCTCACATGAGGCGCCTCTTCCAGCCATGCGATGACCAGCGCAGCACCGCGACCCAATTGGTTGATCGCGGATGCCGCCTTTAAATAATTGTCGAGTCCGCGCGCAGTGAACGATTTGGTGGCTTCCACCCAGGACGAATGCAGCACATGCACCGCATCTGGCGGCAGGCCGTCCAGCAGTTCCTTGTAATCTTCAAGCTTGATGGACATAAATTCTTCGAGTTATTTGTCGCTGAAAAATGTCGTCACGGCTGCATCTAGTGCATCGCGCATGTCCGGATCGTCGGTAATCGGACGCACTAAGGCCACGCGACAAGCTGGTAATGGCGCCACGCCCTTGGCAATCAAAGAGCCCGCATAAACCAGCATACGAGTAGAAATTCCTTCGTCAAGTCCGTGGCCTTTCAGATTGCGAGCACGTTCAGCAATGCTCACCAACTTGCCAGCGACTTCCGCCGAAACGCCGGTTTCATGCGCCACAATCTCAGTTTCTGTCTGATGTTCGGGATAATTGAAATCCAACCCGCCGAAGCGTTGCTTTGTGGACTGCTTCAAATCCTTCATCAGGCTTTGGTAACCCGGATTGTAGGAAATCACCAGATGAAAATCCGGGTGTGCCTGAAGCAGCTCTCCTTTCTTTTCCAGCGGCAACACGCGACGATTGTCGGTCAGTGGGTGGATCACCACAGTTGTATCCTGGCGAGCCTCCACCACCTCGTCGAGATAACAGATCGCCCCATGACGCGCGGCAATCGCCAGTGGGCCATCCTGCCAGCGGGTGCCGTTGGCATCGAGCAGAAAACGACCGACCAGATCGGAAGCTGTCATGTCTTCGTTGCACGCAACGGTTATCAGCGGCCTTTTCAATTTCCAGGCCATATACTCGACAAATCTGGTCTTGCCACAACCGGTAGGACCTTTCAACATCATCGGCATTCGCACGGAATAAGCCGCCTCGAACAACTCCACCTCGTCGGCCACGGTGCGGTAATAAGGTTCTTTGGTGACTCGGTACTGTTCGATTACATCGCTCATCGTTGACTCCATCTTAGTCTGATTCAGATGCAATGCCAAAAACCTGCTTTCGCCATTACACCCAAGGGTACTCCAAACAAAAAACCCTCGCCGTCTTGGCGACAACGAGGGTTTCCCGATAAAGCTGAAAAATTAAACCGTCTTGCCGCGGAAAATCACCATGGCTGCGCCTTGGCTCTGCTTGAAGTTGTCGTAGCCAACCAGACGAACGTGATTGTTCGGATTTGCCTTGTGACACGCTTCTGCCTCGGCAACCACCTTCGATACGTCGGTTTCGCCGAACATTGGCAGCTTCCACATGTACCAGTAGTTATCCATCAGATGTTCAGGCTCAGTGTGCTCGATCGCCGGGTTAAAACCCTTGGAGACCAGATACTGAACTTGCTTCTTGATTTTGTCAGCACTCATTGCAGGCAGGTAGGAGAAAGTCTCGAACTTGCGGCTGGCTGGGTCAGACACGCGGGATTTGTAATCTTGCATTTCGCTCATTTTATTTTCCTTTAGTAATAGTCTGTTGATTGAGTCGCGGCACATGCATGCTGTGCCGCTGCCTCTATAATTACTTGTGGGCTACGTCCAGTTTGTCCACGGTATCAAATTCGAACTTGATCTCTTTCCAAGTTTCCATGGCGATCTTGAGTTCCGGGCTGCTCTTGGCTGCGTTGGTCAGGATATCCTTGCCTTCCTTCTCCAACTCACGGCCCTCGTTGCGAGCTTCCACGCAGGCTTCCAGCGCTACGCGGTTGGCCGCAGCTCCTGCAGCATTTCCCCATGGATGACCCAAAGTACCGCCACCGAATTGCAGTACGGAGTCGTCACCAAAGATGTTCACCAGTGCCGGCATGTGCCAGACGTGAATACCACCAGATGCAACAGGGATCACACCAGGCATGGAGCCCCAATCCTGATCGAAGAACAGGCCGCGTGAGCGATCTTCCTTGATGAACTCGTCACGCATTGTATCGATCCAACCCAAGGTGGATGCGCGGTCACCTTCCAGCTTGCCCACTACAGTACCGGAGTGCAGATGGTCGCCGCCGGACAGACGCAGCACCTTGGTCAGCACGCGGAAGTGGATTCCATGGTGCGGGTTGCGGTCAAGCACGGCGTGCATCGCGCGATGGATGTGCAACAGCATTCCGTTGTTCCGGCACCAGTTAGCCAGACCTGTGTTCGCAGTCAAACCACCGGTCAGGTAGTCATGCATTATGATTGGCGAGCCAATCTCTTTAGCGTACTCAGCGCGCTTGTACATCTCTTCCGGTGTCGGTGCAGTCACATTCAGGTAATGGCCTTTACGCTCTCCGGTTTCACGCTCTGCCTTTTCGATCCCTTCTTGCACAAAGTCGAAACGTGCGCGCCAACGCATGAAAGGCTGGCTGTTGACGTTCTCGTCATCCTTGGTGAAGTCCAGACCACCGCGCAGACATTCGTACACAGCGCGACCGTAGTTCTTCGCGGACAGCCCCAACTTTGGCTTGATGGTGCAACCCAACAATGGGCGGCCGTACTTGTTCATGATGTCGCGTTCAACCTGGATGCCTTGTGGTGGTCCACCACAAGTCATAATATAGGCGACAGGGAAGCGTATATCTTCCAGTCGCAAAGCGCGTAGCGCCTTGAAACCGAAAACGTTACCGACCAGTGATGTCAGCACGTTAACCATCGAGCCTTCCTCGAACAGGTCGATCGGGTATGCAACGAAAGCATAGAAACAGGTGTCATCCCCAGGCACATCTTCGATGCGGTATGCACGGCCTTTGTAGTAGTCAAGGTCGGTCAGCAAGTCTGTCCAAACCGTAGTCCAGGTACCGGTAGAGGATTCGGCCGCAACTGCTGCAGCGAGTTCTTCGCGAGGCACTCCCGCCTGAGGGGTTATTTTGAAGCACGCAAGGATATCGGTATCCTTCGGTGTGTAATTGGGCATCCAGTAAGTCTCACGGTACTCTTTTACACCAGCGTTATATTTTTTCACTGCCATGATTTCTCTCCCTTATAAAATGCGACGCGACGCGACGCGGTTAAAACGGCTACAACATGAAAAGCATCTTAGCCATCGACAAACATAAGCACAACTCAATTATTTTGATTGTTATGATAATATAATACTTATACATTATTTATTGAGCGGGACATGATGTTACACCTTACGTTAAGACAATTGAAGGTTTTTGAAGTGGCAGCCACTGAACTCAATTTTACGCTCGCGGCCAAGCAGCTCTTCCTCTCTCAACCTGCGGTATCGATGCAGATCAAGCAGCTCGAAGAAAACATCGGCCTTCCTTTGTTTGAACAGATGGGCAAAAAGATATTTCTAACCGAAGCTGGACGAGAACTTTTTCATTACAGCCGCAACATCACCCAGCAGCTGGCAGAGATGGAAGAGTTATTCGATGAGATGAAAGGACCCGGACAGGGCAAGCTCACTTTATCGGTGGTCAATACCGCAAACTACTTCACACCGCAATTGTTGGCAAGGTTCTGTCAGCGCTACCCGGGCATCAACGTGAACCTGCAGGTCGCCAACCGCGATGCGGTGCTCAATCAACTCGCCGACAACTGCACAGACCTGGCCATTATGGGCCAACCACCAGACAGCATCGATGTCAGCGCCGAGTCTTTCCTGGATAACCCACTGGTGGTGATCGCCGCGCCTGATCATCCGCTTGCAGCAAAAAAACACATCAAGTTCTCAAGGCTCGCCACCGAAAACTTTTTATCACGCGAACCAGGTTCGGGTACTCGAGGTGCGATGGAGCGGATATTCGCGGAACACAATATCCAACCACATATCAGCATGGAGATGGAAACTAACGAGGCAATCAAGCAAGCGGTGCAGGCAGGCATGGGACTTGGCATTCTGTCGCTACATAGCATTGAACTGGAACTTGAGACCAGTCGGCTCGCGCTACTCAACGTCGAACACTTCCCACTGCTACGCCAGTGGTTTATCGTGCACCGCAGCAACAAACGCCTGTCAGGTGCTGCGGTGTCATTCAAGGATTTCTTGCTGAAAGAAGCGAAGAGCATTACTGCTTCGCGTTGAGTTGTAGTTTCGATTGGGAATATCAGGATCTTACCGAAGCGTATTTCGACATGCAGTTCAACAAGCCTAAGCAGTGTTGTTGACTTAGGTTGGATCAATATCTACTCAACCTTAACACGCAGGAAATGCTCATACTGACGTTTATACTGAAAAATATAACGGAGCGTCTTTAATCTAATGGCAAAATGATTCGTCACTTTGGAAAATTTTCCGCATGTGCATTTGACCGAGAAACAGAGCAGATTAACTTCACTGCTGTCTTACTTCCTTGACATAAAATCTGGTCTCAAGAAGACTGGTTCTTTCTGTATAACGCAGATTGCGCATGCGCCTGCAACCCTTCTCCAAATGCCAGAACCGAGGCAATATCCCCTAGTTTTTCAGCGCCCAGCGCAGAGACCTGGATCAAACTGCTTCGCTTCTGAAAATCATATACCC
>JAHEDW010000082.1 GCA_024641025.1 Gallionella sp. | reverse complement strand
TGGAGAATGAATCACCCAATTCGTTCCATGCAATTGCACGCTCTTTATCGGTTTTCAGCAACTCCAGGCTCTTCTGCAATAGAAGCGCCGCCTCTGCATACTTGCCAAGTTGGAGATAGGCAATACCGAGATTGGTATATGCCCAACCAAACGACCGGTCTGCAGCAATAGCCTTGTTGTATGCATTGATCGCATCCTCATACGCCCCAGCTTGTAAAAGGTAATTTCCTTTTTCGTTCCACATACGTGCATCGTTTACCTCCAATTTTTTTACTGCCGGGGCAACCTTGGTTTTTGGCATAATCTTATTGAGAGTAAACGGTAAAGTCATTTGCATGGAAAGGCCTCCGATCTTTTGGGTAGTGGTTTCAGTTTGAGATGTTGAATTGAATAAAGTGGATGATGTCTCAAATAGATGATGTGTCTCACGATCTTCATGGTCGTCAGATTGGAATATCCAATAGGGTGTGTCTTCTTCCTCAAAATTAATTTCTGGTGGACATGTAACCTCGTCAATTAAATCTTCTTCGCTTCTTTCTTCACCCTGAGTTAGTTCTGTCTCAGGGACGGACTCTTCTTCTGAAACAGGATCAAGTTGTGGGTCGTTTGAGACGTTGCTTTTGGGGAGAGAATTGTTTGAGTTCAGCGAATCTGCCATTTGATAGGCTTTGATCGCGTCTTCATATTTATCCATCATGCGATAAGCATCTGCCAAACGATTCCAGGTTTTGCCAAGCTGTGTCTGATCCTTAAGCAAATCCAGGCTCTTCAGGTAAAGCGGGATACATTCCTCTATCATTTCGTTGCCCGCATAGGCAAGCCCCAGGTTGCTATAAGCCCAACCAAAGCTGCGATCCAATTCAATCGCTTTCGAAAGGGCCTCAACCGAATCTTCAAACTGCCCAGCCTCAAGATAGAGGCAACCCAGATCATTCCAAAATATTTTATTGAGTGGGTCAATCATTAATGCTTGTTGATAAGCTTTTGAAGCTTCCCGATATCGCTCCTGACCAGTGTACAATTTTGCCAAACCCAACCACGGCAAAGTGAGGTGATCATTAAGTTCAATTGCTTTTCGATAGGCAACCACTGCTTCCTTCGTACGCCCGCTATGAGCGTAAACGCTTCCTAATCCATTCCAGGGGTGCGAGAGCAATGGTGCAAGGTCAATGGATTTACGATATGCGGCAATGGCATCGTCAATATATTCACTTCGGGCATACACATTGCCTATACCATTCCACGCCATTGGATCAGATGGATTTTGCTCGATCGCTTTTTGAAAGGCGATCAACGCTTCGTCATTGCGCCCGATCTGCAGGCACAAGTTTCCAAGATTATTCCAGGCGAATATCTGATCAGGAGCCAATTCGATAGCCTGTTTATATGCATCAATCGCATCTTCGTTTTTGCCAAGGCTTGTATAAACAAGGGCTACTGCATTGAAGCATCTGGCCTCAAACCAGTTATCCTGCATTTTGGAGGCGATCAACAAAGCTTGCTGCAACATCTCGTTGGCTTTTTCATAATCACCTTTGCGCCAGTGCAAAACGCCCAAGGTTAGCAAGAGATTGGCACGAATTGACGTTGTCTCTTTATTATGCGGAAGTTCTGTAAGAAAAGACTCCCGCAAAGTTATTTTGGCGTCGGTATCTTCAAACTGATCGCTGTATTCTCCGATTCCCTGCCAGGCCGATTCGAGTGCGGCTTGCAATATCTGTTCCGGCTTGGGCGAATCAACCAGTTCGACCAGACATTGTCTTCCAGTCCAAAAAAACGGCGCCTGGTAAGCCAGCGTGGATGTTTCTTTATTAGTCAACCAACAAACAAGGCAGACTTTATTCTCTGTGAACAAATATTTGTGCTGATTAAGAATATCAATAAAACCTTTTTGACTTTTAATATTTGAAAAATCCTCAAGGAAAAACACTACATTCTTTGTGTCTTCAAGAATGCGATGCCAAAATTCAAGCGAATTGACAGTTGAGTCACTGGCAGATATCTTTACGACCTTCTTGTCCATATCCATCAGGTAATTTTCCAGCGTCGAGATGGAATCATCACGCACATAGACAGATCCATATGAAATCAAGATCACAGACGGTTGCTGCCAGCGTATGGCAAGTTCCAATTCCTGTCTCAATATCTCCATTCGTTCACTGAAGGAGCTTGACGCTTGTGGTTTATTGGCAATATCAATCATGCAGCATTTTCCTCAATACGGGATGAATGTCACACCAATTCTCTTTATCGCGATATTCCAACACAGCGAGTAACTGCAATAATGGTCTCAATCGCTCGTGGTATTCGAGTTGCTGGCTGCTCTTGATCTTTTTCAAGTAATTCATGTCGTTTCGATCCAGAATACGACGATACTCGTTTCGGATCTCATCCGCTGCCCACTCCACATCGGCAACTTCTATTTGCATTCCTCCCCGTCGACGTGCACTCCCAATTGAAGTGCGAAGGACACGAGCCAATTCTCGGAACACGCCTCCGCTATACGTCACGGCAAGCTCAAGTGCATCAGATTCGATCAAATCCAGATCCATTCGTAAAGAGACAAACCGTTTCAAGGTCTGATATCCCTCTGCCAGATGGCTTTCAGGATCCTGAGTTGTGTGCAGGACAATATTGGGCAGGAAAAGCGCCTGGTCACGTATCGCATCAAATTCCTTGCTATAAAACAACGCACTTGAAACCGTATACACAATGGCACAATTCGGCTGCATCATAATCTCGCGCCGATCATGAAAAATGGTACGTGCTCTTTCCAGGTCGGGTTTGTCCATATCATCGATCAAAAGCAATGGAATACGACCTTCTGTACTGTAGATCGCCGCAACAATATGATTAATGATCGCTATCAGGCCAGTAATGTCGGTTTCCACAATTTGGCGTAGTTCCACCCTGGTTGCCGGTTCCAATCGCATTTTTAGTCCGGCATTTGCGAAAAACGCATCAATCGATGCACCAAGTTCAAAGTTGGATAGACGGCCATCCAAAATTGTGGTCACATTTTTTTCGACTTTTCCTCTCCAACCGTCCAACTCCTTGAGTAACTGATCGGGGAGTTCCCCGCCTGTCTTGCGATATTCGCGATACAGGCGACCACCTATTGCCAAGAGAACATCTCGAAAATCAATATCGATAATATCCGTCTCTTCGCGGATACTGAAGTTTATGGGCCAGTATTTCTTCCGGATCTCAGCGTTACCCATCAGGTGTAACAATTCAGTCGATTTACCGCAGCCTCGATGACCGGAGAAGAAAAACTTGGGAGGCCTATAAAACGGCGCCAATAATGCATCCACCAATTCAGCAATGGGATTTCCTGGGCGATCAATATAAAAAGGATTGGAAATACCATCCTGGACAGGTTTTAGAGGCAGGTCCAACTCAAAGTTAAGCCAGGCGCGATCAAAATCTTTTGCGATGATGTAATCAAATTGATTCATGATTCCTCAGTACGTAATTTAGTTCTTTGCGTTTGAATGATTATAGAAAATCTATAATTTATACAAAACCTAATAATCATGTCTTTCTTGTTCAGAAATATTGACCATTATTGTTCATAAAACTGGTCAATTGTGCCCGTCTAAGATATCGTGATGTTATCCATCTTATGATGGCCTAAAGAAGCCGCCAGTCCCTGATCAATGGCATACAGAGCGGCCTGTGTTCGATTAGCCAAGTGTAATTTGCTCAAAATGCTACTGACGTACTTGGCAATGGTGCGCTCGTGCAACACTAGCATTAAGGCAATTTCCTGATTGCTTAATCCACGGGCAATCAAGCGAAGAGTTTCGAGTTCACGGCGGGTTAATGTTTCAGTCATTTTTGTATCCTCACTCGGATTATCAATCTCATGAATAACCTTTACAGCAATCGATGGTTGGATGGAAGCCTGTCCTTTGGCCACATCACGGATTGATTGGAGTAATTGCACCCGGGTTGTATCCTTTAGCATATAACCCAGGGCACCCAACTTAATAGCCTGATACACACGATTGCTTTCAGCAAAACTGGTTAGAACCAATATTTGGGCATTAGGGACAAGGTCTTTCAATAAAGGGATTGTTGTCAATCCATCTTGTCGAGGCATAACCATGTCGAGCAGAACCACGTCTGGTTTGTTCTTTTTCGCCAGTTCAACAGCGTCGACTCCGTCCTTCGCCTCACCGACCACTTCTATATCATCTTGAAATGACAGAATAGCAACAACTCCTTCTCGTACCACGCTTTGATCTTCCACAACCAGAACTTTTATTTTTTTCATATTGGCTGCCATATCCTCTAGTTATCGAGATGCAATATTCAATGTGGCAAACTGATTTGCTTCCACATTGAACATTTTCTCTTCCTGCTTACTCCAATTTTCCGGCGACCACAATTCAATAAAGTCACCCTGACCAACCAAAATAACCTCTCCTTCCAAATCAGCTGTTCCTTTCAGAATGTCCGAAATATCGATCGACCAATCGGATGTGATCTCTGCCCGATAGGCATTTCCCAAAACCATCCGCAACAAAAGTCGTACGACTGGATCAGCCAGATTCAGCGACATTACCCTTTCATAGATCGATTCAAAAGCTGATAAGGTAAGCGCCATGATATTTCGATCAAAACCGCGAGTAATATAAATTCCGTCTTTATATTCATCTTTGAATCTATCCGGCAGAACAAGCCGATTTTTATCTTCCAAGATGCTGGAGTAAACGCCTAGTAACAAGTTATTGTCTCCTGGATCGTAGTTTTGTTAATGAGTATGACCGTTATTATATGAAGCACCCAATATTTCCATAACCGAAGAAACTCGACAATTTTTCTTCTTTTTTTGACCAGTAAAAATCAAACAGCAGGTCATTAATGACCATTCTGAAATTGGTCGAAAATGACATAAGCGTATGACATTAAACACCTTGACCAAAATCATCTTTCTCCCATTAACGTCAAAGCCACACGCAGAGCGTGTGGCTTTGTTGCCTGATAATATTACATGCAATATTTTATTTCGCTATTTTCTATTATCTGCTAACCCTTCGCGGACAGCGTATAAAGCCACCTGAGTGCGATTTGCAAGATGAAGTTTGTTTAGAATATTGCTCACATATTTTGCTACAGTCCTTTCATGGACCGACATTTCTTGAGCAATCTCCTGATTGCTCAGGCCGCTTGCAATCAACCGTAATGTGTCTAGCTCGCGCGGTGTAAGAGGTTCTGATGTATACATCATCTCAGATGGATGGTCTATTTCGTGAATCACTTTCAATGCCACCGAAGGATGGATCGATGCCTGCCCATTTGCAACATCTCGAATGGCTTGTAAAAGTTGAACACGAGTTGCATCTTTTAGCAAATATCCCAACGCGCCTGCTTTAATGGTTTGATATACGCGATCTGCTTCTGCAAAACTGGTCAGCACTAAAATTTTCGCATCTGGCACGATCTCTCTTAATTTTGGAATGGTCGCCAAGCCATCCTGCTTGGGCATGACCATATCAAGCAATACAACATCTGGTTTTGTCTTGCTCGCTAATTCCAAAGCTTCGAGTCCATTCTTGGCTTCAGCAATAACCTCAATGTCCGTTTGATATGAAAGAATAGCAACTACACCTTCACGTACAACGCTCTCATCATCTACAACCAATATTCGGATCTTTTTCATCGACTTTTCCTGTTTCTTGATTTAATTTGCATTTTCTCACGAGGCAATGTGACCTTCACTTTGGTTCCTGATTCTGGGGATGAGGTGATCTTTAACTTCCCTCCCACTTGAGATGTGCGTGACTTAATATTTTGCAAACCGATACCACTCTGGTCAGCGTTTTTGGGATCAAACCCTTCTCCATTATCAGTAATTTCAAGAATTACGCTTTTTCGTGTTTGCCTGAATTTCACAAGAACTGAACTTGCCTGGGCATGTTTCAAAATATTATTTAATGCTTCCTGGGCAATGTAATAAAGTGCAATCTCTTTTTCTTTTGAAATAACAATCCCCTCATCCGGCATAAACTTTGCCTGAATATCTGCCCGTCCCTCCACCGCTCCCAAACGATGATGCAGCGCCGAGATCAGGCCTCCTTGTTCAAGGTCAACAGGTTGCATTTGATACAAGAAAAGACGCATCTCTTTTACGGCCTGTCGTGCATTATCGCCAATTTTCGCCAACACTTGAGAAGGAACCACTTTTGAACCAGCTTCCAGTCCAGCTTGAGCCGCTTCAGTTAACGTCACGAGACCGTATAATTTCTGACTAACTGAGTCATGCAGGTCGCGCATCAGTTTTTCACGTTCAGAGAGCGCAATAGCCAATTGCCTGCGGCGATCACTGTCGATCAAATTTGCGATCTGTTCTGTAATTGCATTCAATCGAATCACTTCATCTTGTGAATAAGGCAGATCATCCTTTCGGCCAAGTAGCAAAGCTCCTAAAATCCTGCTGTCATCTCCTCCTTGAGTAAACAATGGAAGGATCACAAAACTGGAGATTTCAGTTTCTTTTAGGAAATCAGGAAATAGCAAGAAACTCTGCGGATCATTAACAACCAGGGGCTGCTTTGTATTTATAATCTCATCAATAAAAGCAAAGAAATCTTCTGCTCCCCTTACCTCTTCTGGCGCAAGTCCAAAGTGAGCGACCATGCGAAACTGTCGACGCTGATATTCTTCGTCACCCTCGGTAAGAAAGATTGTCACCAATTGACTCTGGAAAGGGTAAATAATTTGATATACCGACTCGGATAAAAAATCTTCCAGAGAAATGGAATGGCTTGCTGCGTTTGATATTGCATTGAGAAGAACGAACATTTCATCTCGTGCCCGCTGTCTTGCATCTTCAACAAGTTTCCTTTCAGTAATATCCCTCCAAATAATTAGCTGTCCAATAGGATCCCTATTCCAATTTCTCAAAATGGATAGACGGACATTCAAGTATCTCCAATTTCCATGCGTTTTTACACTCCGCCGCATCTCCAGTTCCTTCTCTCCACCAGCGATATTTGATATATCCGGCCAATCAGGCAAAATGGAACGAACTGGTTTTCCGTACATGAGGTTTCGTGGAATCCCCACAATTTTTTCTACAGCCGGATTCGCTTCAACAATGTTTCCGTTTAGATCCAGCACCATCCAACCATCACCCATAACTCTAACCACAGTCTCACAGGTCAGAGGTTCTGGTTCAACTGTGTTTTGTTGATAAAGTCCAATTGCTAAACCAACAATCGCTAACGTATAACCTACGATTAAATGACGATCCCAAATTAGTATTGTTTGGCCAAATGTATCTATACTTCGAAATATCAGCGGCGAAAAAGCCCCTGCTAATAGAATACCAGTTTGAAGTTTAAATGCGTATGGCTTTTTGGAAAAAATATCTGTTATCAAAAGCAAACTAGCAATCTCAAAATTATACATATATACAGAAGTGACAGCTGACCAGGTTCCAGAATAAAGCGAGATGGAAGCAAGAGATGCACCCTTTTCCAAAAAGAACAATTCTCTAGCAGGCTCAAACCACAACAAAATCTGGGTAACCAAAGGCTGGATCATTAGCAAAATAATGAGATTTCTTTTTATCCAACTCGAACGATGACTAAATGCAATAGAGAATGTCAATAAAGCTGATGCTGCAATAGTAGATAACAAATAAGAGGCTGAAACAAAAACCAAATAGGGAGTATTGAAAATTTGCAACTCAAACAAGAGACTAATCAAACTCCAAAGTGACACTGCAAATGCCAAAACTGCCAAATGAATGGAACTGGAAATATGTAGACGGCGTAATGAGTGCCCAGCAATAAAAAGTGCAAGCCCAGTGATAAGTAGTAATAAATAGTTTTGCATAGTATTTCCGCTAATATAAAAATATCAAGCTATTGAAGAGTCGGCAACAACATCCTGCAGGGATGAAGCGTCAAAAATAAAATGGAAAATCGGATCACGACAAATAAAAGCTTGCGTCATCTTCTCTTTCAACATAAATATCTTTAATTTCTCCAAAGCTTTTGTCTCGTTTCTCAACAAACCATCACAACAAACTTCGATGTATGCATTATCGCCTGCCAATCTGGACATACGTTGAATCATCAAATCAAAATCGTCCACATTTCCAACTTTCTGATAACAAACAGCCAAGGCAGGAAGAACGTTTGCATTTTCTGGGTGAACTGCAACTTCCCTTTCGAACAATGGAAGAGCCGACAT
>JAHEDW010000028.1 GCA_024641025.1 Gallionella sp. | reverse complement strand
CAATGGACGTTTGCGCTCTACAGCGAACAAACCCTGGCTTTCCATCAATTCTTTCAACCGTGCGAACTGTTCATATAGAACACCCAAACCTGCCGGTCGCATTTGCTCCACGGTCAACTGAAAATCGCCGCGCTGCTCATACAGGGTTGCGACTGCTAATACTTCGACTTGCTGCCCATTACTGACAATCTCTTTCAGAAATTGGTTTTTATGCCTGAACATCACGCAACGAATTTGTGCCTTATCGTCCTTGAGCGAAAAATAAAAATGTCCGGAAGCGGCTTTCACAAAATTAGAGATTTCTCCTTGCACCCACAATAAAGGAACATTACTTTCCAGCAACTGCTTGATTGCAAAGTTGAGTTCCGCGACACGAAAAACACGCGATTTATTTTCAGAAAAATAGTTCAATTGCATATTGACAATTCAGAATAATCCACACATCCAGTAAATTCGCCGTAATTCACCATTCCACTCAAAGACAAATCCAAGCACTTAGCGTATGACATTGATTATTAGTAATATTTTTATGTTTTAAAAAATAAGCAGCGTAACTAAAATCCTTACAGAACGCCACTTTAAAGTGCGTTCTTAAGGATTCATCCACAAAGTTATGCACAGGTTTTGTTAGTAAGTTGAATTATTCTTTTCAAATGGTAGCTTAGCAAAATATTGCTGAAGCGATTCATGAGAAATGTTGCTCAACTCGAATCAACACGATACAGTTGCGGCCTCGAAACTTCTCGACAAACCTTCGTGTAAAGTAGCCACGCAGGCTTGATAAGGGGTTCCATATTTAAGCACATCTGGAGAGTCCACGTGTTTGCAATCGTAGAAGCGGCCGGTTGGCCGATTTGGTTTCTGATCTTGGCATCTATCATCGCAGTAGGTTTGATTATCGAACGTCTAATGTTTTTGCGTGGCCATCTTATCGCTCCCCCTGCCCTGCTGAATGAAGTCGTCAATGAACTCAAACAGCGCGGCGTCAATGAAGGCATGTTGGCAAAGCTTGCTGCCAGCTCGCTGCTTGGGCGAATTTTTGCGGCAGGACTCAAGAATATCCACGGCTCTCATGAAGTACTTAAGGAATCCATCGAGGAGGCTGGTCGAGCAGTAAGGCGCGATATGGAGCGATTCCTCACCAGCCTGGGAACAATCGCATCTATCAGCCCGTTGCTTGGCCTGTTTGGTACGGTAGTCGGCATGATCGAAATCTTCGGCTCACAATCGGCAGCAGGCAATTCACCTGCCATCCTCGCACACGGTATATCTGTTGCCCTGTACAACACCGCCTTTGGCCTGATCGTCGCGATTCCGAGCATGATCTTCTACCGCCATTTTCGTGCAAAAGTGGATAGTTTGACCATCGAAATGGAACAGCAAGCAATCAAGCTGGTCGAAGTTGCTCATGGTCAACGAAAGGGCTAGCAGGCAATGAACTTCCAGCGCAGGCGAAGCCGCGACGAGCCCGAGATCAACCTGATCCCGATGATAGACGTTCTACTTGTAATTCTGATCTTTTTGATGGTAACCACTAGCTATTCAAAGTATTCCGAATTGCAGATCAATCTGCCCCAGGCCAGCGGCGAAACAAATGCTGCACAGGAAAAAACAATCAATGTTGCGGTGGATGCTTCTGAGCACTATGCAATCAATAATCGCGCAATCACTTACACCGGCATAGATTCATTGGTTTCTTCACTGGAAAATGCTGCCAATAACCAGGCAGATCCAACCATCATTATCAATGCGGATGCCAAGGCACCACATCAGTCCGTCATCAATGTCATGGAAGCGGCAAGAAGAGCAGGGTACGGGCGTATCACTTTCACCACCCAGAGCCAACCAAAGTAAAGTGCATTGGCTGCAGAACCACTGGTATCGCCTCACTCCACTACACCTGATCCTTGTTCCAATCAGCCTGGTCTTCAGTGCGCTAGTGGCGCTGCGGCGTGTTTTCTATCGCGACCACATCTTATCCAGCCATCAGTTGCTGCTGCCAGTCATCGTGGTAGGAAATATAAGTGTCGGAGGAACTGGAAAGACTCCACTAACGCTTGCTCTTGCACATCAACTCATTTCTCGAGGCTGGCATCCGATCATTATCAGTCGCGGCTATCAAAGCAGCTCACATCATCCCAAGCAAGTGAATCCGGGAATGTCTTCACTGACGGTGGGCGACGAGCCGTTGCTGATGGCAAAACGCAATATCTGCCCAGTATGGGTAGGCAAGGATCGCGTCGCCACAGCTCGTAAAGCTCTAGAAGCACATCCACTATGTGATGTGGTATTGAGTGATGATGGATTGCAGCACTACCGCTTGCAGCGTGACGTCGAAATCGTGGTCATCGATGGCAAACGTGGCATGGGCAATGGCTGGACACTTCCCGCTGGTCCGCTTCGCGAACCAGTCTCGCGACTCAAAACAGTGGATGCGGTAGTTGTAAATGGAGGTGATGCAACCTTTGGACAATTCTCTATGCATCTAGATGGTGAAGTCTTCCATAACCTTATAGACCCTGACCTTACGGCCAACCCTGGAAAGTTCAGCAAATCTGACATCCATGCGGTGGCAGGAATTGGTAATCCGCAACGTTTCTTTGACCATTTGTCTTCACTCGGAATCGCATTCATACCGCATGCATTTCCTGACCATCATCCTTATTCGGCGTCAGATCTAAAGTTTGCCAATTGCGATGCGATACTCCTGACCGAAAAAGATGCGGTAAAATGTACCGAATTCGCTGATGCCCGATATTGGGTATTGCGAGTAGATGCTCAAATCGACTCCGACCTAATAGAACTTGTTCTGCGAAAGATAAAATCTCATGGACGCCAAATTGCTTGATATTCTGGTTTGCCCGTTGTGCAAATCCCCGCTGGTCTATCAAAAATCCGCTCAGGAATTGATCTGTAAGGCCGATCGATTGGCTTACAAGATCGAGGATGACATCCCAGTCATGCTGGCCGACGAAGCAAGAAAACTTAGTGCTGAAGAAGTCGAACAGCTCTGATGCTCGCCTTCCATGTGGTCATCCCGGCACGCCATGCATCGACACGATTGCACGGCAAACCACTATTGCCAATCGCCGGCAAGCCGATGGTAGTGAGGGTAGCAGAACAAGCAGCTCAAAGTGGGGCACAACAGATCTGGGTTGCCACTGACCATCATGCAATCTCCAATGTGGTCCACGAATACGGCTTCAAGGCTTGCCTGACAAAAGAAACTCACACCAGCGGTACTGATCGTATCGCAGAAGTTGTCGAACAGCGCAACTGGCCAGACGATACGATCGTAGTCAACGTGCAGGGAGATGAACCACTCATTCCGCCCTTCCTGATTCGTGCCGTTGCACAACATTTGCACGAGCATCCCGAATGTGCCATCGCGACAGCCTGCCATGCGATTCATGAAGATGCAGCAATGCGCAATCCGAACATTGTCAAGACGGTACTGGACAATGCCGGCAATGCGCTTTATTTCAGCCGCGCACCCATACCTTGGCCACGCGATGCGTTCTCGCTCCAAAAGCCGCTTCCTCCGACCCTTCCAGCATTTCGCCACATCGGTATCTACGCATATCGCGCCAGCTTCTTGCGTGCATACATTAATCTTTCCCCAGCGCTTATCGAGCAGTTTGAATCCCTGGAACAGCTACGTGCGCTATATTATGGTTTCAAGATCGGTGTGTTCATCACAGATCAGGCTCCCCCCGGCGGCGTAGATACGGAACAGGATCTACAGATAGTACGAGGAATATTTGCAACTCAGACCAAACATGAGGAGAACGAAAAATGAAACTGATACTGCTAGGCCCCCCAGGTGCAGGCAAAGGTACGCAAGCGAATTACATCAAGGAAAAATACAATATACCTCAGATATCTACTGGAGACATATTGCGCGCTGCAATCAAGGATGGAACACCGCTCGGAACTGCTGCCAAAAAAGTGATGGACGCCGGCAATCTGGTTTCAGACGAGATCATAATCGGTCTCGTAAAAGAGCGCTTAAAGGACCCGGATTGTGTCAATGGTTTCCTTTTTGATGGATTTCCTCGCACCATACCGCAGGCCGAAGCAATAAAAGATGCCGGCATAAAAATAGATCATGTCGTGGAAATTGATGTTGCTGACAAGGAAATCATACAGCGCATGAGTGGTCGGCGCGTTCACCCGGCTTCCGGACGCACATATCACGTAATTTTCAATCCGCCAAAGTTGGAGGGCAGAGATGACATTACTGGTGATGCGCTGGTACAGCGCCCCGACGATACTGAAGAAACCGTGATAAAACGACTTAGTGTATACCACGAACAAACCAAGCCACTGGTTGATTATTACACTGTCTGGGCAAAAGCCGGGGGGGCAAATGCCCCAAAGTGCGTCAAGATTGCTGGTGTGGGAAGTGTGACAGAAATTCGCGACAGGATTTTCGCTGCATTGGAGCGTTGAACTTGGACAGCAAACCCGTACTTACATTGGAAAATGCCAAACGCATAGCAGCTGCTGCTGAGGCCGAAGCACAGCTGAATGACTGGCGTGTGGTCATTGCAGTAGTAGACGACGGCGGACATCTACTCTTTCTACAACGCAGTCACAACACTCCGTTTGGCAGTGTCGATACAGCAATTTACAAGGCCCGTGCTGCAGCTTCCTTCCATCGCCCCACCAAAGCGTCTGAAGATGCAGTACTCAGTGGACGACTGATTCATCTCTCGCTGCCAGGTGTGATCCCTGCAGAAGGTGGCGTTCCATTGGAAATCGGGGGTGCGATTGTAGGTGGCTTGGGAATCAGTGGCGTTCGTTCGTTCCAGGACGGACAAATAGCTGCGGCCGGACTAGCGGCAATTAAGGAAGATTAATCATGCTTTATCGCCTTTCCGACCGTGAACCCCAATTGCGGGGTAAGCTTCATTTCGTCGCAGAAAATGCTTCTGTCATCGGCTCAGTGGTACTTGAAGAAAATGTAAGTATATGGTTCAACGCTGTGGTACGCGGAGACAATGAAACCATCTACATAGGTGCCGGCAGCAATATTCAGGATGGTGCGGTGTTGCACAGCGATCCAGGCTCGCCGCTTCATATCGCGACCAACGTAACGGTGGGTCACCATGCGACAGTGCATGGTTGCAGCATTGGGCAAGGTAGCATGATCGGCATTAAGGCGACAGTGCTCAATCACAGCGTCATCGGTAGAAATTGCCTGATTGGTGCAAACGCGCTGATCACAGAGGGAAAAGTGATTCCAGATAATTCTCTGGTAATTGGTTCCCCAGGGAAAGTGATCAGGACATTAACCGAGGACGAGATCACAGCGCTGCAAGCCAATTCGGCACACTATGTCGAACTGATGACACAGTACCGAACCGGGCTCACCCCTGTGAATCTCACATAGTGTTCACCAAGTTTAAACTTTCAGTTATTACGGCCATATTGGCTAGAAAAAAAGTTATGTCATCATGCCAAATCCAAAGTATCCTTGCGTCTGGAGTTGCATTGGATGTTCAATTGAGCATGTTGGATATCAAAGGTAATTAGTTGGTTAGTCTATTGGGAGGGTAATCATGTCAGGTGGTCTAGGCTTTGCATTGTTTTGTGCCATAGTTTCGATAATTTACGGTGTATTTTCAATCAAATGGATACTGGGGAAGTCTTCTGGTAACGAAACAATGCGGGGCATCTCAGCCGCGATCCAAGAAGGTGCATCTGCATATCTGAACCGGCAATACACAACTATCGGTATCGTGGGCGCAATTCTGTTCGCCGTTATTTTATTCACTCTAAAATGGCCGACAGCTGTCGGTTTCGCGATTGGAGCGATTCTTTCCGGACTTACCGGATATATCGGCATGAACGTCTCGGTACGTGCAAACGTGCGCACTGCCGAAGCAGCCAAAGAGAATTTGAATTCAGCTTTGAACGTAGCTTTCAAAGGCGGAGCAATCACTGGTTTACTAGTCGTAGGCTTGGGTCTGCTCGGCGTAGCTGGTTACTATGCTTTCCTTACAATCATCTTGAAGACAAGTGCAGGAGAGGCAACACATGCTTTGGTGGGCCTGGCGTTCGGAGGTTCGCTGATTTCGATCTTTGCCCGTCTTGGTGGAGGTATTTTCACTAAGGGTGCTGACGTTGGCGCAGACCTGGTCGGCAAAGTCGAAGCTGGCATCCCCGAAGATGACCCACGCAATCCTGCCGTCATCGCTGATAATGTCGGTGATAATGTCGGCGATTGCGCAGGCATGGCTGCCGACCTGTTCGAAACATATGCAGTCACCATCATAGCCACCATGTTGTTGGGTGGCCTTATGATTTCCGGTTCCCCAGAAGCAGTAATATATCCTCTAGTATTGGGCGGCTTCTCGATCATCGCCTCCATCATCGGCACCTTCTTCGTCAAGGCGCGCGAGGGTGGAAAGATCATGAACGCACTTTATCGTGGATTGACCGTATCCGCAGTGCTGGCGGCTATCGCTTTCTATCCCATCACCACAATGATGCTGGGTGATGGCGTCATGATAGATGGCGTGCTTGTTTCTGCTCGGCATATTTACTATGCAACCTTGATCGGACTAGGATTGACCGCAGCAATGGTATGGATCACCGAATACTACACTGCAACAGAATACTCTCCAGTACGACATATTGCCGAAGCATCCACAACCGGGCACGGCACCAACGTTATAGCCGGCCTAGGTGTTTCGATGAAGGCCACTGCCGCTCCGGTAATTGTTGTATGTATTTCGATATGGAGTGCCTATGAACTTGCCGGCTTGTATGGAATCGCCATCGCTGCAACTTCGATGCTGTCTATGGCAGGTATTATCGTTGCCCTTGATGCCTATGGCCCCATCACAGATAACGCCGGTGGTATCGCCGAAATGTCAAAATTGCCGCCTGAAGTACGCAAGATTACCGATGCCCTAGATGCTGTAGGCAACACCACAAAAGCCGTTACAAAAGGTTATGCCATTGGTTCAGCCGGACTGGCTGCACTTGTATTGTTTGCAGACTACACCCACGCACTCGACGCCAAACTGCACATGGTCACAAGCTTCGATCTTTCCAACCACATGGTCATCATTGGCCTATTCATTGGAGGTATGGTGCCCTATCTTTTTGCCGCGATGGGCATGGAGGCCGTCGGACGTGCCGCCGGTTCAGTGGTAGTGGAAGTGCGCCGCCAATTCAAAGAGATCCCAGGGATAATGGAAGGAACTGGCAAGCCGCAATACGGCACCTGCGTAGACATGCTCACCAAAGCTGCAATCAAAGAAATGATCGTACCGTCATTGCTGCCAATTGCTGTCCCAGTGATTGTCGGGTACTTACTCGGTGCACAAGCACTAGGCGGAGTATTGGTCGGCACAATCATCACCGGTATATTCGTCGCCATTTCGATGACCGCAGGTGGTGGCGCATGGGATAACGCAAAGAAATACATCGAGGAAGGCAACTTCGGTGGCAAAGGCTCAGAGGCGCATAAAGCAGCAGTAACCGGCGACACCGTGGGCGATCCATATAAGGACACTGCTGGACCAGCGGTTAACCCGCTGATAAAGATCATCAACATTGTTGCCCTGATGATCGTGCCGCTGATTTAATGCCATCGGCGTTTCAACGACAGCAGTTTACACAAGAACAGGGCGGCCAACCGCCCTGTTCTTGTATCGATCATGAAGATGTGTGCATTATTGCATTTCACCACCACAAGATGCTTGTCACACAACCAAATAAAGGGTTTAATCTGTTTTACGACAAGGCCATTTTCAAATATAGGCATATACATGGGATATGAACAGTTATTAAATACGATATCAACTGACATAACCTCGCTGCTTCTCCGTGGCAATTTCTCCCTCACTTCTAGATTTTCTAGTGGTGGCGCATGAAAAGGATCACCTTCCTTGCTGGCACTTTATTATTCGGACTTTCTTGCTCTAATTCTTGGGCTGACTGTATCGACTTAAGCAATGTCACAAATTGGTCAGACATCAACACTCACAAAATAATCATGTACCAGAACAGCAAGGCGATTGCAGTTCTGGAAATTCCATATTGCACCATACTCAAGTCATCTGATCTCAGACTGGTCAAGGATAAAGTCTGCAACTGGGACAAAATCATCATATCGGGTGTAGTCTGTGATGTTCGTAAAGTCGAGAAGCTTTAACCATCATTCACGGTTTGGCACCTCACTATGAAAGGTTCAAATTTAGAGATTTACTCAATATTTCTTAAGCTGCCTCAGCTGATATGGCCAAAGTATTGATCGTAGGATATGGTGAAATGGGGCGCGCCATGTCGCATTTGTTGCACAACAAGCATCAATTATCCATCCATGATTCGCGACCTGTCCGAGATTTACCAGTTATTAACGTCGATGAACAGGCGTCACTAGCCGAATATATATTGCTATGCGTACCCGCTTCTCCCCTCCAGGAACTTCTGGTCAGACTCGCGCCTCTTTTGCGTAGAGATTGTATCTGCCTAAGTATCGCTAAGGGTCTTGATGAGTCAGGACGGACTCCGGCACAAATATACCAAATGATATTCAATGACCGACAACCACATTGTTTGCTATACGGCCCGATGATCTCGGAAGAAATACGCGCAGATCGCTATGCTTTCGCCGAATTAGGTTGCACAGATATCTCCACCTTTCACAACGTACGTGGTTTATTTCAGGACACCAAGTTGCTCATCCGTCATAGTACCGACATCGCAGGTATCTCATGGTCTGTGATACTCAAGAATGTATATGCAATTGCTTTCGGTATCGCAGATGGATTAAATCTCGGCGACAATATGCGCGGCTTTCTTACAGTAAATGCACTGCACGAAATCGGTGAAATCGTGCAACAAATGGGCGGAAAGTCGAGATCCACAATGTATTTGGCCGGACTGGGAGACCTGATAACGACTGCCACTAGCCTCGGTTCCCATCATCATCAACTCGGAATAAATATTGCTCAAGGCAAAGTTGAAAGTCTTAGCGGGGAAGGAATACACACACTGGCGATGGTTAAAAGATATCGTTTGTTCGATGCATCGGCTTATACCCTGTATACCTTCATCCAGGATGTCATACTGGATCCAGTCAACGTATCGAAAAAATTCGATGCTTACCTATCCAGTATACGAGAATAGCCAAGTTTTTAATGTCTACGCCACAACTCAACTAATAGCAAGACGCCACAACGACGTAACCTCTGCCGCACGTGCCATATGCAGCGGATCGGCAGAGTCGAAAACCTTGGGATGACTTGGCTTAACGTCTATTCGTCCAATCACTTTCAGACCAGCGGCATCAAAATCCGCCAGCAATTCTTTTCTTGTTCGCAGACCTAGATGTTCGGCAAAATCTGATAACACTAACCAACCCTCGCCGTCGGCTTCAAGATGTGCAGGCAGCCCTGCAATAAACCCGCGTAACATGCAGCTGCCCGGATCGTATATCGCATGCTCGATCGGAGTGCTAGGGCGGGCGGGAATCCAGGGAGGATTACAAACAATCAGAGGTGCTCTGCCTGCAGGGAACAAATTCGCTTGCAGCACCTCGACATTGCCACTTAGGCCCAACCGGACAATATTCTCACGAGCACATTCCAGCGATCTGCGGTCTATATCAGTGGCCACCACATGCTTGATGCCGCGGCGTACCAAAACAGCAGCCAACACACCGGTTCCCGTTCCAATATCGAAGGCAAGCGAGGGGGACGGATATGCCCGTGGGAATGGCGCCTCGTTCACCAACTGCACATACTCACCACGTACCGGAGAAAATACACCGTAGTGTGGATGAATGTGTCCGCCGAGAGAGGGAATCTCGACACCCTTTTTGCGCCATTGATGGGCCCCGATCAAACCCAGCAATTCGCGCAGTGCCACTACTGAAGGTTCGCACCCCGCTCCATACACTTCAGTGCATGCGTCAAAAACATCGGGGGCTCTGCGCAAGGGGATGGAAAGATTACTATCGAGCGGCACCAGAATCATCGACAAAATTCGTGAGCGTTGCGACTGAGATTGACGATGCAGATTGAATGCTTCGCTTGGCAATACAGATTTCTTTCTTGGTTTACGGTCTGCTCGCCTCGACATGGCAATCAATAGCTGACGAGCGTTCTGAAAGTCACCACGCCACAAAAGCGCAGTCCCCTTGCTGGCTAAACGATATGCCACGTCGGCTTTCATGGTGTCATCCGCGACCACTACATGCCGAGGCGGCTCAGCACCACTCACAGAACGCCACATGGACGAACATGCTTTGCCTTCCTCGGCCCAGGAAATAAAAGGATGATCAGCCACTGGAGCACCCTTGATCGGCAGAATGCTCACCTGGATTGATGGTCAAATCAGGTTGCAGACCGAAACACAATGAATAAGGTATTACAGTCGTCCCATTTTCGGCAACTCGCCCACTAGTGGCGCCACATAATCCAGCCAAGCTTGAGTTATGTCATTACCTGTCGCGCTGATATATTCGTCCTTCATCTCGGTGGCAACCTTCGCCACGGTCGACAGTGGCGTAATGAAGCATTCGCTGGCGTAGGGCTTGCTGTTCAGGCGGCGTATTGCAACTGAGCCAGGCTGACCTGTGTTGGCAGCGTGATTCACAGCATACATTCCAACCTCACGCGCTTCCTTTGCATCCACTGGAGATACAATGGTAGGAAATGATCGCTGCAGGTAACCAAAAGTGTCGGCACGCACGCGAACCTTTTGTCCAGGGAAGGCGTCTTTCACCAAAGCGGCGAGTGTATCCCCAAGTGCACCACTCCCGGACAGCTGAATATTACCGTGCGAATCACGCTCACCACTTGTCGAGATCGGATCCCCATCCTTGTTCGTGATGCCTTCGGATGCAGCTATCACGCAACGTCCGTATTTCCCGACTGCATCACGGACATCCTGCTGGAATTTCTCAATGTCAAAAATCCGTTCTGGAAGATAGATTAAATGTGGTCCATCATCAGGAGCTTGGCGCGCCAAAGCTGAGGCCGCGGTCAGAAAGCCGGCGCTGCGCCCCATCACAACATTTACCTTGATACCGGACAAGGCGCGGTTGTCACGGTCATCACCCATAAAGGCCAAAGCCACGAAACGTGCCGCAGAGGCAAACCCAGGACAATGGTCGGTTACTTTCAAGTCGTTATCTATCGTCTTTGGGATATGTACAGTGCAAAAGTCATAATTTGCTTCTTTCGCCATCTCGGCAATGATAAATGCGGTCTCAGCTGAATCGTTTCCGCCGATGTAGAAAAAATATCGCACGTCGTTCTTTCTGAACACCTCGAATACTTTTTCACATTCAGCCTTTCCGGGCTTTAACCGCACCGACCCCAGAGCAGCGGCAGGAGTAGTTGCAACCAACTCGAGCTGCTCAGCGCTTTGCTTGGTCAGATCAATGAAATCCTCTTTCATGATACCGGCGATGCCATGCCGAGCACCGAGAATACCTGTGATGCTGGCCTGTTTACGTGCTTCTAGCACCGCGCCCACTAAGGACTGATTGATCACAGCGGTAGGACCACCCGATTGCCCGATAACCATTTTTCCGATTAACTTACCCTTCGTTGCCATAGCTTCACCTCCCTATATTGGATTCGATATATTCTAAACCTATTACGGTTTCGCAGCATGGTGTTGCATAGCTTATAATCTCAATATTAATAAAACCAAGGAAACCGCATGAGCCTGAATAAAGTCCCTTCGGGAAAGAGCCTACCAGACGACTTCAACGTCATTATTGAAATCCCCATGCACGGAGAACCGGTAAAGTACGAAGTGGACAAAGAATCTGGCGCAATATTCGTCGACCGATTCATGAATACTGCAATGCACTACCCATGCAACTATGGATATATACCTCATACCTTGTCTGACGACGGCGACCCAGTAGATGTACTGGTGATCACGCCTGTACCTTTAAATACCGGCGTTGTCGTTCGATGCCGCCCGCTCGCAGTTCTGAAGATGGAAGATGAGTCCGGAATGGATGCCAAAGTTCTTGCCTTGCCTGTGGATAAACTCTCCACCCTATACCGCGGCCTGAAAAGCCACTCAGAGTTACCAGAAATCACACTCAAGCAGATAAGCCATTTCTTTGAGCACTACAAAGACCTTGAGCCCAATAAGTGGGTTAAGATAGGCGGCTGGAGCGGCATTGAGGATGCTCGCAAGGAAATCATGGCTGGCGTAAAAAACTATGAGGACGCGACTGACAAGCCAAGTTTTTAAAAGATAGTCATCGCGCCAAGGAGACAGCATGACAGCAAAAATCATCGATGGCAGGGCCATAGCACAAGAAGTACGTGCCGAGTGGAAGGTTCGCGCTGATGAATTGAAGGTACGCGGTACAACACCAGGGTTGGCAGTCATAATCGTTGGTGACGACCCTGCCTCCAAAGTTTATGTCGCCAACAAGGTGAAAGCCTGTGCCGAGCTCGGCCTTTATTCCGAACACATCGTACTGTCGGCAGACACATCAGAAGAAGCATTGCTTAAAAAGATCCTCGAACTGAATGAAGATCCGAAGATACACGGCATTCTGGTGCAACTTCCAGTACCGAAACACATCAACAGCAGCAAGGTTTTAGACGCAATCAGTCCTGAAAAAGATGTAGACGGCTTCCATCCGATGAACGTTGGTGCTTTGGCTACCGGCAGCATGCGCTTTGCACCTTGCACACCTTACGGCGTAATGAAGCTGCTAGAAAAAAGTGGCGTGCTTATCGAAGGAAAGCATGCAGTCGTCATTGGTCGCAGCAATATAGTTGGAAAACCAATGGCGCTTCTGCTCTTGCAAGCCAATGCAACTGTAACGATCTGTACTTCGAAAACCATTGATCTTGCCAAGCACACTCGGGATGCAGACATACTTGTCGTCGCAACCGGCAAGGCAAAAATGATCTCTGGTGACATGATAAAACCTGGCGCAGCAGTAATCGATGTTGGCATGAACCGCATGGACAACGGAAAATTGTGCGGGGATGTTGATTTCGATTCTGCTAAAGAAGTGGCAGGCTGGATCACACCTGTTCCTGGTGGTGTCGGTCCAATGACTATCACAATGCTAGTGGCAAATACCGTTCAGGCGGCTGAACAGCTATCCACTTTAAAGCGTCACCTTTGATCATCCTCCCAAAGCAATCTGATTTGGCCACTATTCCTAGGTCGCTTCGTTGAACTTGATCAACTTTACGAATGCCTTCCAACTTAAATCCCACCGTTGAAACATTCCACATTAAGCCACTGACCTGATAGATTTAGCTAAGCGCATTAATGCACATTTAAATTCGCTATCCTAGTACTTTCGTACATCTGTACTTCGGTACAATAGCATCTGCCATGAAATCAGATTATATTTTTACTCATGGATATCGAAATACATCTCCCAGAAAAAGGCGAAGTTTACATTATTGCTGGCGCCTTTGTTTCAATCATCACGTCAGTACTAATACTGGCAGACTTGGCACATGAGTTTTGGTTATTTTTGGGCTGTTGGTTAGCAGCAAAGGGATGGTTCGCATTAACCTAGAATTGGAGCGATCTCTATCTCAAAGGTCAAGACTAAAATAGATAGTAATAAATTACCACGAGCAATCAGTTATGAAATTGGAGCAAACCTTGGCCTAATTATTTTTTTCAGCTCAGCGTGACCGCGTCTATTTCACAAAGGCAACGCAAATGAAATCACTTATTAGACAACTGCAATCAGTGTTCACTTTTGCGGGGCCAGTATGGCAATGCTAAGTGCGTTTTTTCTTGCTTCTCCTCTTGTCGATCTACAGATAGACCTGAAAAGTGTTTCGCCTGATTGCTCAGTCGTGTCCTCCAAAGAAGAGGTTTTCAAAGTCATAGAGGAAAATAATTTCTACAATTCAAAAAATAAAAAGCTACTACATTATTTAGGTGTGGCAAAATCATATGGATTACATCAATGTCGATTCGTGATTCGAGCATCAAGCTATGAGCAAGCTTATGCCATCATTCATAATTGCGTTGGTCGAATTAACTCATCAGTTCTAATGCAACAAAAAGTACAACAAGGCAGTGCCTTGTTCATGGGTGGGCTTGTCAGTGACGAAGAAGCAAGTAAGTATGAAATCCATAAGTTTATTGAGTTTGCCAGTGCCAGCCCAGATCCGCTTTTTGTTTTGTATGGATGAGAACTCAATACAACATAACCCACTTACCCTTTGGAGCACCTTAAACATCCAACAATATATCAAGCGATAATGCAATCAGCCACATCTTTAACCCTGACATTTATTCAGCATTAAAGATACAGCTCAGTTTCCATACTGCTTAATTTCCTGACCTTCTATCCGACGCATTGTTGCGCATCACCTCATACTACCAGTAGTCATTTTCTATAAAAGCGAGCGCAACAATTCAGGAATGCACGGGTTTCATCTATGTGACCCAAGGATAAATATTGGCAGTAACAGAATAACCCCAGCATGACTGACAATACCGCCTCAATGGATGTACATTAATATAGTTTCGTTTGAGCTTCTCAATTTTGCGGGCATCGCATACATTTCCAGATACGACGATCTTGTCCCTGCTACAAACCATATCTGTCAACAACTTCATGTGGGATGATTAAAGAATGTTGAAGTATAGGATTTCTCTAAATTGTGGCTGCCCTATAATTTCGATACATTACTATTCTGTGAGTGTCTGTGTCGGACCAATTGGTAATTTCACTTAGATCAGCGTATCCAGCTCTAAAATTCGAGTTCGAAAGCACCCAACAATAGAAGTCATAATTAAGGCTTGACGCTCTCATAAGCTTCTCTTGAAAAACTCTTTGAGCATTACTACTCTACCGAACATCCGCTGCACTTAATGGCTCAACTACCCGTGCAACATCACCACGACATTCAGAGCACAAACCAACTAGCAAAAGGTCTCCATCTTTAACCACCCCCGAGAAATTGGAAATGCTTACATTGATGCGACAATTACTACACCACACATTCGACAGTAAATGCTTTCTGTAACTGCTCGGAATGATCGCCCATAATTCTTCTGCGGCGGGTGTAAATATTGGAGATGATTCGATAGTCATATTAATCAGTGATAAATTATCAAGATGCGTAGCCAAGCCAGATGAGAGGCACCTTCCTTTCAGGCTCATGGCCTCAACGCAAGAATTTTTAATACGCCCCCTGCTGCAACCTTCTGAAATCCACATAATTAGCTATGCCATTCACCTCAGCATGTACATATTTCATGTATCGATTGAGACAAAGTATCTAGATTTAGTAAGCCACGACCTCAAGTTCTCGAAATTGAAGTGTTGAAATGGCTCAGCCAAGTTAACTATGAAACCGAAGCAATTTGTCGCTTTATACAAGAAGCAATAATTGCGCCATGCATTTTCAGATGGATATATATCTGTTTATTAAGACACAAGTACTCCCATTTTTAATTCAATTCTCGTTATTTTTTCTTTATCTTGGAATAATTCCGTATTCGAGAAAATAGACCCGCAAAATCCAGTCGAGAGCTATTAGTGACTACAACTTGCTTTGAGGGAAAGTGTACGATTTTCTTTCAGATGTGTTTTAAAGCATCAAATTGCGAGAAATCAGGGCTGCACAGTACAGATATGAGACTTCCCTTCCTTGCCTGCATTAGCATTGAAGTACAAGATGGTGTAGAAAATTCATATGCAGGCTTGTAAGCTATCCAACTTGCCGAGAGATATAATGTTCAACATAATCATGTGCAATTATTGAACAATGAAATGAAACTAGATGGCTTGATGCAACTTTCCTATGCGCTAGAATTTAAGTGGCATTAATCTAATTTTTAATATTTATAAGTCATCATGTCCAAACAACGGTTTGTTTCATCTATAGCTATTTCGGTTGTTCTGATTTCATTTCAAATGTCATCAGCTATTGCAGCCAATAAAGTTGATGGCTGCCCATCTAGCCTATCTAAGGAAGCCGAGCAACGTCTGGTCGAATTGGAGAGCACAAGGCATCACCTGGAAAACTTCCTTTCTGGGGGAACTGCTACAGGTACCCCCCTGACTGCGCTTTTTGTGGTCGATTTGAACAACGAGCAGGAGATACAAAACCGCATCAAAGAATTGCAATTGATGCAATCACAAGAAAAGGTTTCGGCAGGTCTATCAGATATTTACATGGCTTGCGCTAAGGAAGGAAGTCCACTCGCACAACTTGCTGAAAAGGTGAAATTACAGCAAATGTTGTTAAACAAAATTCGCCTCGAATTCCTCACCCTTCCTGAATCTCGGCGTCATAGCCTAATCAATACTCAAATTGACCAGCAGAAGCAAGCTACCTCGGTAGTTCAGCTTGCTGAAGAGCGAACTGCTGCAGACAAATTGCAAACTGAAGCAGCCATTTCAGGTGCAACAGCGGAAATTCAGGCAAAGAGTGCAGCAAGTTTGGACTTGCGCGAAATTGCTGCGCAGCGCGCACTATTGGAAAAAGCTCGTGAAACGCTAGGACGACTCCAAGTAGATATGGTATCGCAACTACAGGAACGCGCCTTGTTCTACCAAAAGACATCGGAAAAACTATCTGCTCTGGCTGCATTAAATATAAAGCGAACGGCGAACAAACCCTTGCCGGAGGCTTATTGGGAATCAGTCGCAATTTGGCGCAATTTGGTTGACCGAGTTTTTGAGCAGTTTGCAGCACCGACAAATGTCGATCCTTTGCCAGACTTGCCTACGACACCGACTGATCTTCTCACACGACTGAATGATACAGATGAAGTTGCCCAATACAAGGACGTTTACATAGAAACTGAAAGCTTAAGATCACTACTTGAATCAACTAGGCTGCAGCGATTTGAAAAGGAACGTGCTGATCTTTACAGACTATTGCTAGAAGCAGGCAGGTTACGTTCCGCCTTACTGAAACAAAATCTCGATGACGGGAATGAACAGATATTAAATTTAACAACTGATTATTTCCGGGATATCGGGCGTGAGATGCGCATAGTACCTTATCAGGTACTTGCCATATTCTATTCTAAGGCATTGGATTTTCGCCAAAAGGCGAGTTCTGGAGTATCTGGATGGCTTAACATCACCAAACAATCATTAATATTCATATTGTTTCTTGGAGTGCTGTTCGCCGCATTCACCGGGTTGCATCGAGTAAGCAATCTTCTGGATCGTCTGCGAAACCATCTAGTTAGGGAAAAATCGAATCATGCCTATGCACGAACAGTGGCACTCTGGATAAGGAGAGGCAATTCATATGTACCATGGGTGATCATGCTACTTGGGGTGAACATTGCCCAAGACCTGGTAGCTGGAACGGACATTACCCAAATCAGTCTGTTTCTGCCCTATGTCTCTTATTACCTTTGGTATCGGATATTCCTCAACTTCACTATGTCTATACTTGGCTTGGTAGCCTTTTCCGGTGTAACCCAATCCTCACAGATAGAAAAAGGACGGCTTCAACGTACAGTCAGGTTTGTAGGTATTTTCTTCTTTGTTTTACTTGCCATTTTGCATGCCACTCAAGATGCCGTAGGTGAAGCGTTGGTCTATCGAATTGTTTATGATTTTGTAGTTTATGTAGGTATATTGGTATGTGCTTACGCGGCACGTGAATGGCGCAATGAGATTGTCAACGCGGCAAGTCTATTGCTACCAGAACGAGTACATCAAGCAATTCATACTCTTTCTAACAATATGTTCTGGTCCTGGTTTATCTGCCTACCCGGATTATTTTTGGTGATTTTCACCAAGTTTTCAATTTACATCAAGCGATGGGCCAGTGAATTTGATTTCTTCAAGAAAATCAGCGCAGCAATCTTCTTGAGGCGTATCGAACATGCCAACAAGGCGAGCGGCAAGACCGCACAACAACAACCCCAACTCCCCAAGGAATATCTACAGTGGTTCAAGCTTGAAGTTGTTGACGACAAATCACTGTTGATTGAGCCAGGCAGTGACATCGTTTCCAATATTGAGGGCGTTTTAAATGCTTGGTCCGACAACAGTTCTCTCGATCATTCATTAGCATTGATCGGCGAAAAAGGGAGCGGAAAATCCAGCCTGCTAGACATGATTGAACTGAGGTACAACAAATGCAAGATCAGACGAATAGACATTCCACCCAAACTAATTACGCGCGATTCAGTGCTTGCATTTTTCGGTAAAGAGCTAGGAGTAGATCTTTCACAAGGCGACGAATCCCTTTTGCAGATAGACGCTGAAACAAACGATACCGTTCTGCTGATAGATAATGCCCACAACTTGTTCTTAGGCGAACTGGGTGGGTTTGAAGGTTATCGCACTTTCGCGGAATTGATGAACAGTGGAACAGAGCATCTGTTCTGGTGTGTCGCACTCAATCTTCGTTCATGGCATTACTTGCGTGCTGTATTTGGTGGAATGCCATTATTCAGGCGAGCAATCGAGGTCGGCGACTTTTCGGAGACAGACATACTGAACCTGGTCATGTTACGGCACAGCCATACCAACACCAAACTAGCCTATGATGAAATCATTCGCGCAACACAAAGTGAAGACGAATTAATCGGAGAACATCAAGTTGAAAAGCAATTTTTCCGCTTGCTTTGGGGTCAGTCTAATGGCAACCCACGTGCTGCTCTGATGCTGTGGACATCATCACTTAACCAACTTCCCAACGATCGATTAAGGGTCGGACTGCCAAAATATCCAAAGATTTCAATCAGCGATGACTGGGGTGATGATGCACTTTTTGTATATGCAGCAATCATGCGCCACGAAAATCTCAATACAAAAGAAGTGATCTCGGTTACCAGTCTACCGGAAAATGTCGTAATCAATGCATTGGGTACTGGGTTCGACAACAACTTGCTTGAGTGTGGTTTTGATGGGCGTTTTCGCATTTCACCAGTCGCCCAATTCAGCCTGACCCAACTCCTTTTAAGAAAGAATTTCGTATATGAATGAGTCCGATCTGAACCAAATAACCGAGATGGCGACACTATTCCAGTTGGATCGCATATTTCTGCTCGTATTAGCACTTTCAGGCCTAGTTTTGTTCGTCAAAGGTATTTCAAAAATGGCCGATTCACTATATCGGCGAGTTCCCAGGCAACGCATTCTGATTTCGCAGGTTGCAACCACTCTGAATTTTTCCATATATATCTTTGGTGGCCCATTTCTGTTCTATGCGATATTGCAACCGCCTAGGGAAATTATGCTTGCAGCCACCGGAAGTATTGCGGTTGCTCTTGGCCTTTCACTCAAGGATCTGGTTGCTTCGGTAATTGCAGGTTTTATATTGCTTTTTGACCGGCCCTTTCAGGTTGGCGACCGAGTTGCTTTCGGAGATGTATACGGAGAAATTGAAAGCATCGGCCTACGATCGGTTCGCATGGTCACTTTGGACGACAATCTTGTAACCATACCTAATAATCGATTCATGTCAGATGTCGTTTCATCCGGGAATGCGGGTGCGCTCGATATGATGCTTGTTTTTGATTTTCACATTGCGCTTGATGCTGACACCAGACTGGCTCGCGATCTGCTCTATGAAGTGGTAGTCACAAGCCGCTACGCTTACCTTAAAAAGCCAGTAACAATCGTAATGACCGAATTGTCAGTCGCTGAACGTTTGGCCATACAGCTCAAGGCCAAAGCTTATGTAATCGACGTGCGCTATGAAAAAGCGTTCCAAACAGATGTTGTGCAACGCGCTACCGAAGCCTTCAACCGTCACCACATTAAAAGGCCGCCATTAGAAGAGAAGATATTCAATTCGTAAAGCAAAAGGGCAGCAAACTCATGAACACGAATTACATGGAATCAATGAGTAATTAGTATTAACTTCCTGATAATTTTTTCAAGCTTGAGCAATGAATGTTTTTCGAATCATATCGGCTAAACTTAACTAGAAGGTCCCGAAAAGTTTGTATTGAAGTTTATATTTGTCATATATTTTCAGCCACAAAGCAGATTTTCACATTTTCCGATATTAGTTATTTGCATCAGATCACTAAGAACCCTCTCCGGTTTTATCTTCCTTACCACCTTCGTAGCGCCTCTGTCTAAAAATTGTCACTTAGTGACAAAAATAAGCCAGTCAGCGCCTCCTCACATTCAGCGATAAACCAATATTTATTGCAAAAACAATAAGTTGTAAATTGGGCACGGCTATTGCTTATCGATATGTCAATATGTGCCTTTAAAGATTAATATTATTTGAAATTCCTTTGATATCTTGAAGAAAACTATTCAAACTGGTTTTACCTTGGTCGAGCTGATGATCGTGGTTGCAATCATCAGCATTTTGTCTTCCGTGGCAATCCCAGCATACGGTAATTACACCGCCCGTGCGCAAGCCGCGGAAGCCTTCGTGCTGATAGACGGATTCAAGACACCGTTGATCGAGCTATATACATCGACCGGCGATTTCTCAATCAATAATGGTACATCCGGAGTTGACGGCATTACTGCAGGCAACTATGTTGCTAGTGTTGCGACATCGAATTTCAGTGTCGTAGCAACATATAAATCTATAAGTACTGGTACGAGTTCTAAAATTGCCGATTTGGCCGTACATGCGTTCTACAATCCAAACTCCGGCAACTGGAGTTGCGCAAATGGTGATGCCACGGCTGACGATCAAACAGCTGTTAATGCCGTGACCTTAACTTCGCCTCCTTCAAACGTTACTGCAAGAGCTGGTGCCAACGCAATACCAGGCAACATCATGCCGAAGGCTTGCTCATAATTTGTTTCAGTAAAACCAGATTACTTAAAGGCGTTACACTCCGTCGCGATTAAGGAAGTTTCCAATTGGTCACCCAAGTTTCTTGAAGTGAATGTCTAACGCTAATGGAACCATTAACCTAAACTCAAAGCGTTCTATATCGTCTTAGACTTGTCATCCAGTATCCGCTTTGGACGCTCAGTATGTTAGAAATCGCTGGGATCTCCGTCTGGAAGCAGTCATTCACCTTGTGTATTATCCGACACATAGCTGATGCTTGTCGCGGGAAAGCAGTTCATCCTGAAAAGTAATACAAAAAGTCTGTTACTTTGAGTGATGATTGTGATGCAAAAAGTCCCCTCAGTTCATACTTTCAATTTGATATTATTGGTTTCATTTTTTTAAAAAAGGGCAGTATCTTTCCCGCTAAGGTCGGCAACGGATCGGAAAGTAAATAGCTCCAACCGCTCTCCGATAAAGCAGAACCGCCTGCGCCAAGCAAAAACGGCTTACGCATCAACAATTTCATTGCCGCATATGGTTCGGTGTATCGAATCTTGCGATAACTAACCTGAGGTAACTCTTTGCCAAGTCCGGCAGTGACGGCAAGAAATGGGAAATTTACCCCCGCTTTGAGTGAGCCCATAAGGCTACCCCAATAGCGTGGATTCAGCTCAATCACCTTCACGCTTTCATTGGACACGTCAACCATCATGTCGATATGAGCAACACCGCTCCAGTTTAGTTTACTAACCAGTTTACTCGCCACCTTAAGTAATTCTTCATGTTCCAGGAACTCTATAGCAGACGGTGGACCGAAACGCTGCAGACTGGGGATAATACCTTTTTGGATGGTGTAAGCCAATATTTCACCATTCTTGCACAACACGCTGCAGTCAATGTCATATCCTCTCACAAATTCTTGAATTATGTATTCGCCAGCATCATGTCCACGTGCCTCCAAAATATTCTCGAGCGAAGCACTATCATCAAACTGGATTATTCCACTACCATACATTCCCCTAGTCGGCTTGAGCAATACTGGAAATTTGAAACCTTCTATTTGTTTGTTAAGTTCTTTATCATGCCGAAACAGAATAGTTCGCGGTGTAGGAATGTCGTTACTTTGCATAAAATCTGCAAACTTCCATTTATTAACCGCAATGTTGAAAATCTCAAGCTTGGGCAAGGGCGCAACTACTATTTCATCCAGCTTTCCGAGCCAAGTTGATGCAAATCGAATACCAAATTCGGAAACAGGCAGTAATATATTTGCCTTTTCTTTCTGCGCCGCATGGATTATTGCACTCAACATAGATTCGTCATCGTGAGCATCATCGTAGCTTGTAAAAGATGAACAATATCTGCTGAAGCGCACCCTCGCCCAAGGATCAGTTGAGAGGATGTGAAATTTGGCACCACTAACCTGAGATAAACATCGAACCACCAACAGGGCAAAACGACTTTCTCCGTCGGGTATTAAAATTGAAAGGTCGTCTTGAACTTTAGCCATAATATTATAAGCATCTTACAGTTTGGGTAACTAGAATAAATAGCACATTGAAATGTTTTCGGAAATTATTTTTTACAATATTTCCACAGACGTTTGAACCTAATTGAAAATGCTACAAAGATTTTACTGAAATTTATCTATCAAAGGGCATAGTCTAATGTATGTAAACATCAAATCATTGACAAGAATTGTTCAGTCCCTGATTTTTTCATACTGATGAAATTTTTTTTGGGGGGGTGTGGCAATAACATCTTGAAGGACCAGTTGCAATTCATCGAGGAATTGATAACGCTTTCTATACATCCCACGTTTTTGCTGCTTTATATCCTTGTCCATACGCTTTAGAATTTTCGGCGGGAGTGAATAAAAATCGTTACTTACCTTTTTACCGCCATGCTCCAACCATATTTCGTTATATCCAGCGATTTTATTTGCCTTGGAATACCATACTTTGCCTCGATGGGCGAAATCAGAAACGCCAAGAATTTCCTCGCAGCAGAATTCCTCGCTGAAAATTTTTGTGATATTCAATATGAAATCACGCGGGCGCATACCATGTAACTCTTTAGTTAATTCCCTATATGGATTCCACCTCAGGTTGGTATTACCTCCTTGAACACAGCCGATAATCAAACTCATATGTGCTGATGATCCAGACAGCAGGAACATCACCGTATAAATTCTATGTATTCCCAGAAATAAGCTTAGGCCTATTTCACCCTCACGTCGAAACCAACTTGGCTTGTCAAGTACGACTCTAAGATTCCCACACTTAAAATCAAACGCTGCCAGGTCGATGTACTCATCAGGAGCAAGATTTAGAATTGCTGCATTTTTACAAACCAGATTGTAGTGTTCTGCTATTACCTCCATCCTTTTAGTGGCGTTCCAATTCCTACTAACATATGGCCTGAAAATAATACTTCGAAGTTCTGGCGTATTCAGAAATTCCTTGGCAAGGAGCGGGTTTTCTACAGAATCAAGCCACATACTGGCACGGTGTAAGTAAGGCAAACACCAAATAACTGCAAGAATTCTCTTTCCAATGTTAATGATTCTATTTTCTGGAAAAATATACTTCGATTCATGATAGACATGCTTAAGATCCAAAGCACATCTCAATGCTAATTGGTTTGCATCCCTCAACCATTGAAGTCTTAATGCATTTAACAATTTGCATTTGACCGCTTGTTTTGTATTCATAGCATGTCTATTTTACCAGTGTTGCAGTAACCATTACGCGAATAACACAGGGTGGAATTTATGGACAATAATTTATCAGTCAAGTAGGACTGCGCGAAGTGTTTCAATATTTCATATTGATGTAGAGGTGTCGCTTAGAAGAAAACTGAAGTAAAGCTTCGTGTTGCTTCAATCTATTAAACCCTCCGCACCGAGCAAAACCACAACTCTCATAATTTCTCACCAATAATAAGGACTTTGTATTTGAATTTATCAATTAAATTCATTAGATAACCATCAAGTGTATTTATTCTTTTCTTTTCTATGAATTATTGTCAGGAAACATTACTTGTTTTCTGACAATAAAGTCTTGAATAGACCTTAGACTTAATCCAGGATGACTGCTTTATCTTCTGAAGCGGAATGATACTCGTGTAGCCCTCATTAGTCTGCACTGTGCTCAGGCATGGAAGCCACTCCAAAGCGGACAACCTAAGAGGTTAAGTCTAAAATCGATTTGCTGCTTTTGACTTGATAGAGGACAGCAATCTTTAACTGGAATTCCGATAGCTAAGGCTCAATCCATTTCACGTCGAGGTTTGAACGTTCTCGGAAAATATACCAGGCTCCCCGGGTTTTTTAGTCTATAAAGTTGAGCTGGCCTGTTCGCCCCTTCGCGCATCTTTGATACGGCTTCGACCATATCTGATGACAATACTCGAGTGCGAAATGCGCTCTTCTCAATGGGACGCTCCAACACAATCTCATACACTCGCTGAAGATCGGAAAGGGTAAATTCATCGGGCAACAAATAAACTGGTAATGATGTGTACTCCACCTTGTTACGCAAGCGCTCTAATGCTGTATCAAGAATCATGGCGTGATCGAAGGCTAGTTTCTTGACAACATTCTTGCCTGTCACCGGAAACCACCGCACATCCTGAGCATTAGCCCCTTTCTCCAAAACAACCGGATCCGCAGGGATGAGCGCGAAATAAACATGCGTCGCTGCCCATCCACGGGGGTCACGCTTGGTACTTCCCCAACTACCCAATTGTTCAAGATAAGGAGAAGTTACCCCTGTTTTCTCTCTTAACTTTCGTTTGGCGCAGGCCTCTAGATCGCGGTCCTTGTCTATATCCACAAAGCCACCTGGCAGCGCCCACATACCCGGAAATGGATCATCTGCATCATCCAGTCGTTGGACCAGCAGCACATGGAGTCTTTCATCCAGCACGGTAAAAATCACCACATCCACAGTGGCTAAAGGTCGTGGAAAGCTAGGTTCCATCGGTTGTTTCATCTTCCAGATCCTGCCATGTCAAAAATGTGTTGACATTCTAATTTACTTAGTGCTATTGTGCAACTATCTTAGTGCGACAGGCGCACTATGTATTAAAGAAGGAGGTGTACCATGTTTGGAATTCGTTTCGTCAAGGTTCAACCCACAACCTATCTCATGCAGTTCAAGGGTGGCAAGGTGGCGCGTGAAGGGGCGGGCTTGTCCTTTTTCTACTATGCGCCGACAACTTCACTAGTGGCGGTGCCCGTAGCAAGCCGTGATGAGCCATTTATCTTTCAGCACGTGACTGCAGATTTCCAGGGAGTAACGGTGCAAGGTCAAGTTGCCTATCGTGTTAAAGATCCGCGCAAGACAGCCACTATGCTGAATTTCGCATATAAACAAGATGGCATCAGCTATGAATCAGATGATCCTAAAAAGCTACCGCAACGTGTTTTGGCAGCCGCCGAGGTCATGATTCAACAAGCAATCCAGGCCATGAGTCTCAAAGAAGCGCTTCGTTCAACAGACAAAGTAGCGGAATCGGTGGCATCCAGCTTGAGAGCCCACACTGAAATAACCTCACTTGGACTTGAGGTTTTGGGGGTCTTCATTCTAGCGATCAAGCCAACTCCTGAGACTGCGCGTGCGCTGGAAGCAGAGGCGCGCGAGGACATTCTCAAGTCATCGGACGAGGCGATCTTCGCGCGGCGCAATGCGGCCGTGGAACAGGAACGCACCATCCGGGAAAATGAGCTCGACACTGAAGTGGCCGTGGAAGAAAAGAAGCGTTTGATCCGCGAGACTCAAATGGAAGCTGAAGCCAGCATCCGTGCGAAGAAGCAGGCGTTACGTCAGGCAGACATGGAGTCTGATATTAAGCTGGAAGAAAGACGCAAGGCATTCGTTGAGCGTAATGCAGCTAATAGCCGGACTTTGGCCGAGGCCGAAGGGTATCGAATCGGTGCAATCATGAAAGCACTTGAAAGCGCCGATCCACGTGTAGTTCAAGCTTTGGCTGCGGTAGGTATGTCGGCTGGTCAATTAATTGCTCAAGCATTCGGTGGAATTGCCGATAAGGCAGAGCGGATAGGACAGCTCAACATGTCTCCAGAATTGCTCCAATCCTTGTTGGGGCAACCTTTGGTCAAGGAGCTCAAAAATGGACAGGATCGTTGATCGCAAAGTAGTGCTAGTGACCCGCCATACCCGACTGGAGGAGTTAATCGGTCGGTTTCACACTGCGGCCCAAGCCAAGTTCTATGTCGAGCACTTGGGCGCAGACTTCTCGGATTACGAAAAGGAGCACGCTACATATGTAGCAGCCAAGCAGGCCATGGTTGATTATCTGGAAATTCGTGGCCACTATCAGGTGATAGATCGGAGCTTTCTTTCGAACTTCCTTTTTGCAGAAGAGGATATCGTCATCGCGCTCGGCCAAGACGGGTTAGTCGCGAACATAATGAAGTATCTGAAAGGCCAGCCTCTGATAGGGGTGAATCCCGACCCTTACCGCTATGACGGCATTCTATTGCCCTTTGATACAAAGGATATACCGTCCATTATGAGTGACGTTTCCCGCGATATCCGACCATTCAAATCTATCACTATGGCCAAGGCATCGCTGTCTGATGGGCAGACACTTTACGCAGTGAATGATCTCTTTATCGGGCCAAAGTCACACACTTCAGCGCGGTATGAAGTGAGGCTGGGAAAGCAACGGGAAGTGCAGTCTTCCAGCGGAATCATTGTTTCGACTGGATTAGGGTCAACCGCCTGGTTAAAAAGCATCGTGACAGGAGCATACAGAATTGCAGGAGGATATGCTCACGCTGATGTTCCACTTAAATACAATCCCATGCCCTGGGATGCAGCTTATCTGCAATTTGCAGTACGGGAGCCATTTCCTAGCAAAACCTCCCAAACAACCCTGGTGTATGGTCGGGTTGAAAAGCAAACAGGGTTCAGCCTGTTATCTTTAATGCCGGAGAACGGGGTGATATTTAGTGATGGGATTGAGTCAGATTTCTTGGCATTTAACTCTGGAACCGAAGCAGCAATAGGTGTCGCAGAGCGAAATGGCTGTTTGGTAATTTAACGTAGAGTATACGATCAGAAAATCATTCAAAACTAAAATGTATATATTCGAAACTGCCTCTTATGACCGCTATAGGTTTGAAAGCGGACAAATCACCAATTGCTAGGTAATAGCCTTCTCCGTGCCCAATTCGGACATTGTGACAGTCTGAAAATAGCCAGTTCAAGCTAATCTAGTTGATGGTTCTGATCGGAGCTGGATTGCCGTTTGCCGTGCGCGGATAGACGTCAATGGTAAAGTCGCCTTCTGTCACGAACAACTCATTGTTGACTGTATCCACCGCAATGCCTTCGGGTTTGCTGGATGCATTGAACATTCTGATTGGCGAAGCATTGCCGCTTGCATTCAGCGCAAATACTAAAATGGTGTTATTGCAACAATTTATCACGTATAACTCGTTGTTATCAGTATCCGCAACCACACGCAACGGGCGATCCATGCCTGTAGCAGCTCCGCTAATGGTTCTTATTGGGGCCGCATCACCGTTTGAAGTCCGTGCATAGACTGTGATGGTATTGTTGGAATTATTTGCAACGAATATTTCGTCGTTGATTTTGTCCATGGCAATATCATGTGGCGAATTCAGCCCAGTCGAAACTCCGCCAATGGTTCTTATTGGAGCAACATCACCGTTCGCTAACAATGAATATACAGTGATAGAGTTGCTGTCAAAATTAGATACGAAAATCTCATCGCTTGTTTTGTCGATGACCATTCCATATGGCGAGCTCAGTCCAGTCGAAGCTCCGCCAATGGTTCTTATTGGAGCAACATTACCGTTCGCCAACAATGAATATACAGTAATGGAAATTTGACCATACGTATTGGCCGCCAATATCTCGTCATATTCATCCGTGGCTAGGCTCCATGGAGCGCCTAATCCCGTGAATGCACCCGTGATGATTCGTTTGGGCGTCGCATAACCACTGTCTGATCGGTCATAGACGACGATTCCCGAGTTGATGTAGTTGTAGTATCCAACGTACAACTCATTATTGGCCGTGTCCACGACAATGCCCGTCGGTCCATAAAGGCTCGGATGAGTGATCGTTGCGGAATCTGCGGCGGTATTCCCCAACAAATCCGACACCTTCGCCTCGATGACGTTCTCACCCAAACCCAGAGGAATTGAGTCGTAAACGATCCACTTGTGGGTGTATGAAGTGAAGCAATAGGAGAACAGACAAGAACAAGAACCGGAAACCGCATGTATCGCTTTCCCCGTCACTCCGGTTGTGCGATTGGTCCAGCTGATATCAAAGGGTGGAGGTGGGAGGGTTACACTGTATGGTGGGCAATACCCAAAAGCAACATCACCGGGCGGGCATGCGTCTCCGCAATAAGCACTTCCCCGGAATAATGATGTGCCAAGGCTGGAGGTTGTTACAACCGTTGGAAGGTTTTGGGTTTCGATATATATCGACTGTGGGTTGTATGGGCCACTGCTACCTCCATCACCGTCGCCACCGCCGCATGTTGCCAATAAAGCAGGAAGAAGCAAAATCAATATCAAACTGAATATGCGATGCATGATTACCACCGAGCAAAATATCGCATTACGATCATGCTACGAAGATAAGGACCAAGCGGTTTGATACTAATGAATTCAGAGAGCCAATATCTGGGTAGCCCCACATATCACCCTACTCCTTCTATGGATAAATTCAATACCCCGGATTCACTAGAATTTGTTGAGTCCGGCAAGCTACCCGTGATAATCGGATATCCATAATTTCAGAAGGCGAAGGAAGTTGTGGAGCTTTGAATGACTTCATTTTTTCAGGTCTAATACAAGCCAAGTTTGAAGCAGCAATTAATTTCAGCTAATGGGACGGATCTGCCGTTACTCGTATGTCTGCTCCACCGACCATTGCAGACTCATTGTAAATCTAACTTGATCAGCCTGTAGTGTGCCCTAAGCGGACTTTTATGACACAAAGAAAATCCCGCTAAATCGGGGCAGGTAATTCCTCATCCCGAAGTTACCGCAAGGGCTGGCATCATTTCTTAGGGTGCCATGCGTGAGCGTAAAAACCATTATCAACATCATAATCAAAAAAGTTTGTTCCATCTGTTGCGCGGAAGACAGCTAAACAGTTATGTTCAAAACCATGCTTTGATTGAAAGCTGAGACAGTAGGCATTCTTCGGTTCATCAAAATTCCATTTCCCTGTTAGTTCCATGTCGCCAATACCCGTTCTATGAACCGAACCATCGGGATTAAAGGTTAGCCTGTGCTTTTTACCTTTAAATGACATGGCTATCAGAACCCCAGGAATGAACTGCTTAAGTTCATCTACGCTCACTCGCTTAAGGCCTTGGGCTTCTGCCTCTTTTTGATTTGGGGGACCTTTCGGAAAGTCTGCTGCAATTGCATAGGGTACAACAGCCATTAACAAGGAAGCCAGTACTGCGGAACGAAAAATTAACATTTTGCACCTCCCTCTGAATTGTACATATTGCTCATCTCTGCAAGAAGGGACTAAACATCATATGTCCAATAGCAGCCTAAGCAGCATAATTCCCAGAACAATTTACTCCTTCGAGCACGGCATGAATATCGGAGTATTTCTATTTATTAAATAGGAGCATGAGGAAGTTTTCCCACGGTGTTTGTCTTATAGATACTTATGTTAAAAGCCACTTCAATAAAATTCCGGCAAGTTGAATTCGGAGGTCGATGCTGGATATTTGAAATGCTTTAATGGCAGCTAATGTGACGGATCTGCCGTTACTCGTATGTCTGCTCCACCGACCATTGCAGACTCATTGCAAATCTAATTTGATCAGTCTGTAGTGTGCCCTTAGCTGACAATTGTCTCTCCAGTTAGACCTAATTTATTACGACTTACTTCATCCAGCAAAGTATTGGTATGCAGGCAGGTCGATTTTGCAAGTAGTACTGCCATGAAAAAAGCCGCCCCACCGTTTGTTTCGGTGGGGCGGCTTAAGTATTTTCGAACCAAATATTTTATTTGCTATAGGGCCGATTAATCCCTGACCAACATATAACCACCCAAGGAATGAAAATAATGCTTATTCGTTGATAATCAGTACTTCAATGCGGCGGTTTGCTGCTC
>JAHEDW010000128.1 GCA_024641025.1 Gallionella sp. | reverse complement strand
CGGCGCAATAGCTCTGCACGTTGGTACTCTGCCTGGTATTGGCTGGCTGTATTTAAAGCAATAGACGCTTGCACGGATAATGTCTGCACTAAATCTACAACATCAGCATTGAAAAAATTTGGCTTACTGGCATGCAGGTATATGACACCAGCAAGGTTGCTATTCTGACGGATAGGAGCAACTAAAGCCGAGCGAGCATTACTATGCGGAGCCGGGTGTTTTTCTTGCTCAAAATCTGCAATCACCAGTGCTTCATCAGAGTCAGCGACAAGTGCCAGCATATCGCTGAGATGCTCGTCAACAGGGCAGCCAACAGAGAATTGGATATTTGGCTTGTCTCCCTTAATAGATTGCTCGAAAAGCAATACAGTGCCACAATCTGCGCGAGTTGTACGCACGCTCTCATCATGCACCAACTCCATCAGTTTATTCACATCCAACGATGCGCTCAATTCACGGCTAACTCGCATCACAGCCGTTAGCTGATCTACACGGGAACGCAGGTTCTCGTCCGTTTGGCTAACCAGGCGCGCGCTTTCCAACGCAGATGCAAGTTGCCCGGCAGCTGTTGTGACCACCTGCAAGTCATACGAATTGAAAAACTCAGGCTTGCGACTGCCTAGCATCAATTCACCTAAACTCCGCTCGCGTACCACTAAAGGCACAACCATGGCCGATTCCATGTGCAAAGTCGTAATAATTGGACGATAAACAGGCAAAACCCGTCGATCGCTGCTTAAGCTACCAGAGATAAAGGATTTTTGACTGCCTGAAACCGTTGACCGGTACTGAGAATCTGTTACAAACATGCGTGACAATGCATCTGCCGCATCATTCTCGACCCCGTAAATGCTTTCGTCATGGAGAAGCAATTCGCCGTTTTGCTCATCCAGCAAAAAGATCGCTGCTGAATCAGCCTGGAAAAGATGCGCCAACTCGCGCAATGAATGCACAAGCACTTCATCCACTGATGCAGCAGAAGCTGAAAGACTGGCAACGCGCCGCAGCGCATCCGATCGATAAGCACGTTGACGTGCCTGTTGCACCAGAACTGCATTCTCAATAATAGCTGTAGCCTGGTTGGCAACAACTTTCATCAAGCGTAATTCTTCACCGGAGAAATCAATAACACCCTGTCGGTGATTAGATAATTGCATGAAACCAATCAATCGCCTTCCAGCCAGCAACGGCACCAAAGCCGAATCGCGCAAACTGGCAGCCTGCGCTAGGTTTCGGATACCCAATGCATCCCAGGTATCGTCGTTGGCAGCGTTTATTGTGAGTATGGGCTGCTGAGATGCAATTACATCGGAAGTAACTTTCTCATCGGGAAGGTGTGTGCGGTATATCTCCACGATGTGCGGAGGGAGCCCCTGAAACGGAATCTGTCCTTCGAGCGTGCGCTTACCTTCGTCATAAAGCAAAAAACCAAGAATTTCAACATCGAACAACGGGGAAACACTTTTAACCAAGCGTTCAAATAAGTCTTTCATATCCTGGCTTACACTCACGGCTTGTGCCAGGTTGGCAAGGCCAGTCAGTTCAGCAGTTTGTTGTTGCTCCGTCTCGTAGAGCATTGCATTGCGAATGGCTACCGCTGCCTGGCCAGAAACTAACTGGAGCAGTTCCAGGTCAGACCGGTTAAAGCTGCTTTCTGTAGACTGCCCGACTTCAAGCGTGCCAATCAGGTTTCCTCCCTCCAATAGAGGAATACCGATATAGGATCGAACTGAATAAGGTTCTGTTACGCCGTTCGCTTCCTCACCGTTCCCCGAATGAGTTTGCGAGAGAAGGAGGGGGGTACGTTCCTTTAGCAGTAAATCAGCATAATCGCCAAAATATGACCTTTTTACACGTCTTAAGGTTCGAGGCTCGCCTGATCGTCCTTCAAAACGATATGGGATCAATGAGGCACTGGCTTCGTCCAAAATTTTGATCTCCATGGTGTCTGCGGAAATCAACCGCCCTACATTTTCCAGGATGGCTTGTAAAGTATCATCCAGATTAAGGCTGCTTGAAATCGACTTTCCAAAATCGGTGATCAGTCGCAAAATCGAGGCTGAAACCTGCCCATCATCACCCATAGATAACGCAGGAGCAATATCTAGAATTCGCAGGACTACCATCATTAAAGGAGTGAGTCCCGGCACGCGATATGAAGTCGCCTCTGTGAGTTGTGCGCCAATAGAGATCCGTTTTTGGCTTTCTTCGGATAGAAGGGATAAAAATTCATTGGAAGGCCGTGCGTAACGCATCAGACGTTCCAGTTCGGCTTGTTCATCTTTATTCAAGCCAAACAACTGGCGGGCAGTTGCATTCAGATATTCAATCCGACCGCCACCTTGAATGATAATAACGGCATCCTTTTGTTCCAGGCTGTCTAGAGTTGACAAGGAAGAAGCTGGGAGATTTGCCA
>JAHEDW010000081.1 GCA_024641025.1 Gallionella sp. | reverse complement strand
TCAAATTTCTTTAGCACGTCACGAATCGTAAAGAAGTTGCCCAGGCTCTTGGACATCTTCTCCTTGTCGACATTGACGAATCCGTTGTGCATCCAATAATTAACGAAACGGCACTGATGCGCGCCTTCGCTCTGGGCGATCTCGTTCTCGTGATGTGGGAACTGCAGGTCGGCGCCACCGCCATGGATATCGAAATGCTCGCCGAGTAATTTCGAACCCATCGCCGAACATTCGATGTGCCACCCAGGACGACCCTTTCCCCATTTTGAATCCCACTTTACCTCTTCAGCCTCTTCATTCTTGGCGTGCTTCCACAATACAAAATCCAGAGGGTCGTGCTTGCTTTCTGCCACCTCGACACGCTCGCCGGCACGTAGATCTTCCAGGGACTTACCGGAGAGTTTTCCATAACCTTCGAATTTGCGTACCGCGAAATTCACATCACCATCTGCCGTCCGATAGGCCAGCCCATTGGCCTCAAGTTTCGCAATCATCTCCAGCATTTCTGGGACATATTGCGTGGCGCACGGCTCATTGTCTGGTCGCAGTACGCCCAAGGCATCGGCATCTTCATGCATTGCAGCAATGAAGCGTGCGGTGAGCATGTGGATAGATTCCTTATTTTCTGCAGCACGCTTGATGATCTTGTCATCGATATCAGTGATGTTGCGCACATAGTTCACTTCAAAACCACTCGCCTTGAGCCAACGGTACACCATGTCGAATACCACTAGGACACGCGCGTGACCAAGGTGGCAATAGTCGTACACCGTCATGCCACACACATAAATGCCAACCTTGCCAGGCACGATCGGTACGAATTCCTGTTTGTCACGAACCTGAGTATTATAGAGTTTAAGCATCATTGCTCCGCTGCAAGTGGATGAAATGCACGTCCTACATATGCGATGACATCATTCACTTGTTGTTCCGATAATACCGATTTCCAAGCAGGCATCGAAGTACCTGGCAAACCCTCTTGTATTACCCTGGTGAGGCGGGATTTGGTCATGCCAGACATCGCATCAGGACTGGTCAGGTCGCGGGGATGTGGTTCCATAAAGCTTCCAATCCAGTTGCGTGCGGTACCGTCAGCTGCATGACAGAAGGCACAATTTTGTTGAAACAACTTTTCGCCTCGTAGTTCCGCAGCGGAAAGGTTGACAATGACAGGTGCGATGTCATGGAGAAGATAGGGGCTTGCGCTGGTCATAGCATCCAACGAAGACTTATTCAGTTGATTCGTGTCTACTGGCAATGCCATTGTGGGCTGTTCCCCTGGCACATACTGGTTGCGCGGATAAGACACCGGTCGCGTCTCCCAAATCACCTCAGGATTATTGAGCCTCGCACGGTCGTGGCAACTCACGCAACTAGTCATGAACAGTTTCTTGCCTTCAGCCTGTTGCGGGGTAAGTTGCTCCCAAGGCGTATCCAGCGGAATCTCGCCACTCGTAAAGGGGAATGCGGCAGCGTATCGGTCATGGTTGAACCAGCCGTTGGCCTCAGTATGATAGCGAGTGTTAACGCGCTTCCCAATCATGAATTCCTGCCGAATAAACTCTGCCACTGCTTCGATCTCGCTGGACTTCAGTACACTGGAGAAACTCATCATGGCCGTACCCGGCCTGCCAGAGCGAATCGACTGCAGCATACGCTCTTTCCCCAAAAGGTCTGGGGAGATACTCGTAAAATCAACAGGTTTGGGAGTGAGAAAATCTGCCGCTAATGTTCGGGCATTGCCTGAGTAACCATGGCAATAATAGCATCGAAAATTGTAAATTTTTCTGCCCAGCTCAGTCTGCGCAATATTAGGCTCAGTCACTGATGTGGCTGATTCAGATTTCCGGCTTGCACCATTAGACTGCGTCGATGATTCAAAACAGCCGCTCAAAAACGCAGTCGCTGCAATCAGCAGTGCGACTCTGCTCATTTACCGCTTCTTCCGGTTCCCTTCTTGCCGTCGAGGATGAAGCTCTGAAACACATATTCGGCAACATTGGCGATTTCCTGATCGTTCAACACCTTGCCCCATGCTGGCATTTCACTACCGTTGCGACCCTTGGAAATTGCCTCGAAAAGAGTCGGACGATTCAGATATTGACGCGAAGTCTCATCCAGAAAATCGCGCGGGAGTGGATTGATGAAATATGCACGAGGACCATCACCTGCCCCAGTCACGCCATGACAAGTAAAGCAATTCTGCATATAGAAATCTCGTCCCTTTTCAATGTCACCCTTAAGTCCATTTGGCATAGGCAATGACATATCTTCAGCAGCACGCTTAGGTGCCGCAGGCACAGGGTTCACCGTAGCAAATTTCGGATTTGTTTCAGCGGATACAGTGAAAGTCGTGAGAATCAAAGCCGACAACAATACAGCGACCGGAATATTACCCATGATCTAATTCTTCGGCTTGGTAGTGGTCATATAAGCTGCGCGAATAAAGTCCACCATGGCCTCGATGTCGGCTTTGTTGTAGTCTGTGCCATAGCCCCTCATTGCAGTACCTGGTCGACCATTGGTAACTGAGGCTATCATGCGCTTGCGGGTCAACTCGGTAGCAGCCTTGGGCAATGTGAAATCTGTTGGGGGCGGCTCCATTCTTCCCGACGTCAAGCGTTTTCCAGTTTCGCCGTGGCACATCGCGCAGGACTTCATATAAAGCTCCCCCCCCCGACTTCCCAGAAGCTTCTCGCTCGGCTTGGCTTGCGGGCCGGCATTACCAAGTTTCATAAAAGTGGTGCGGATATAATCGACCAACCCTTCGATTTCAGCTTCAGTAAGTTCGGTTTTCCATGAGATCATTGCAGTACCTGGACGACCGTTGGTAACTGAATGGATCATGCGCTCGCGAGTTAATTCGATGGCTGACTCAGGAGAAGTATAATTGCGCGGAGGAACTGCAAAACTGCCCCTAGCGCGGCTTTGACCGTCTCCCTTGTCGCCATGGCATACGGAGCAATAAGCGTGGTAGAGCTTTGCGCCAGGACGCGTCACCCCTTCAATTTTCGTTCCGCGCTCCCCTGCCACAGCAGCATTCCAGCCGCATAACAACAGCATTATGAAAACAAAAAGGAACGAGTCGAACCATGTTCCAGAATATCTTTTATTTACGACATGTTCGTTATCAATGCGATCGGCATTCGATGTGACAGTTGCTTGTGACAATACTGGATATTTAAACATATGGCCTCGTTTGATTCGACAGGATATCTAGCGCCGCGCAAGATGCGCTCGCTACCGCAAAGATGGTAGACTAAAACAGAAAAATATTATCACATTAAACAAGCTTGCTGCAAATTGCACCCTAGAGGGTCTAGTGAACACTATGTTGCATATGAATTTCGCTTTAGTGTATCCTTGGCGTTTGATATTGTATCTAATCTGTATAGTAGGAATAAAAATGACGAAGCAATCCCTGATATTCATCGTGTTAGCTAGCATTATCACACTAGGCGGCTGCACTACTGCGCCCGAGCTGACTTCCATGCCACAATCCGTAAAAGACACGCTGGTATTCCCTCCACCTCCAGATGAACCGAGATATATTTTCGAACGCACCATTCGCGCCGACATTGATGTGATTCCCGAAGGACAAGATGATGCACTCGAGCGCATGCTTACCGGAGGCGTTAAAAAGGGCACCGCTATAGGCAAACCTTATGGGCTAGTCGTGGATCGTGGCCGTCTGTTTGTTGGCGACACCGGGCGGCGCAGTATTATGGTTTTTGACATACCTGAGCAGAAATTTTTTGTTTTCGGCGAGGAAGATCCTGGCCAACTGGCCAAGCCATTGGGTATAGACATCGACCAAAACAGCAATATTTATGTACTCGACGGGACAAAAAAGATAATCCAGATATATGACAGGGATGGCAAATATCAGCGCACCATCGGAAACCCCGGCGACATCAACCGCCCTGCTGGACTCGGTGTCAATGCTGATGGCAGCCGAATTTATGCTGTTGATATTGGCGGAAGCACTTACGAAACCCACAGGATTCTGGTATATGACGGCACCAGCGGCAAACTCATCTCTGAAATCGGCAAACGCGGTGACAAGCCTGGGGAATTTAACCTGCCGCGCGACGTGGCAGTAGCTGCAGACGGGACACTTTATGTAGTGGACGGCGGCAACTTCCGTGTCCAGAAACTAACCCCGGACGGAAAGTTTATTAGTGAATATGGCTCTATCGGTCGATTGCCCGGTCAATTTTCTCGTCCCAAGGAAATCGCTCTGGACAAAGATGAAAACGCCTATGTGGCTGATACCGCTTTCGGCAATTTCCAGATATTCAACTCAAAGGGCGAACTGCTGTTGCCAGTAGGAACACGTTCTGCTGTTCCTGGACCGACCCATATGATGCTCCCATCTGGTATTGCCGTAGACAGTGATGGACGGGTTTACTTTGCAGACCAGTTCTATCAGAAAGTGGATGTCTATCGCCCTATCGGCCTTGGTCCAACTGAAGGCTTTACCAATAAGGACATGAGAGGCAAGTATGACCCGAACGCCGCCGAAAAGAAGGATGAAGTAACAAAATAGGAAACTTGAATATACTAAGCAAACCTAGGGAGCATATTTTAATACCCTAGGTTTGTAGTTGACACTCCCCTCCGAACTTACCTTACAGTCCGCGGCACTACAAACTCCTTCAGAACCACAAACAGCAAGCTTCAAGGACACAATCCCAGCTCGCAGCTCTTCTTTAGATCTTCTTGCGCAGCAGCAAAGTCACCCAGCGCACGATAGACAAGTGCACGGTTGTAATAAGAATTGGCATTTTCTGGATTGATTGCAATAGCACTTTTAAAATCACTTAGCGCCTCATGATATTTCCCAAGAAAAAAATAGGCAGTTCCACGATTCCCGAAAACGTAATCAAACGGGAACGTGTCGATTGCCTTACTGAAATCCGCAATAGCTTCATCGTAAAGCTTTAACTTCCCAAACTCAGTTCCTCGATTGTAATAAATGCGTTCGATGCCAAATACCCCGGTCTTCCCGCGCACCAATTTCTCGGCATCATCCCAAAGCTTCAATTTACTGGAGAAGGTGTCCACCCGGTTCAGCGTCAGCGGCACCAGCAGCACACAGCAAAGACCCAAAACAAAATAACCCTTGATGGGTGCCAGCCGGCCGAACACTAACGGAAGAGCCGCGAACAATCCCGGCATCCACAGATAGCTGCGATACAGCACAAATGGTTCCTGGATTCGCACGGTGGACCATTCGGTCAGGAACAATATCCACGGAAACAGCAGCGCAAATCCCAGCAACCCCCATCTTCCCCGCTTGAGCAGTAGCCATAACGCCCCACAGAAATACCCCAGATACCCGACCAGTCCGAGCGTATACCAACCAAACACTGACGCTGCAAAGGGCTCGCGCATATCCACCGACATCCAGGCCGGATTCGGCACCAGCCACAACCACAGATACTTGAAGAACAACCAACACTGGGTCAGGATGCTCAACGCATGCAGGTTGGGCAACTCGGTCAGGCCCTGCAGCTTTGCGCTTTGTTGTTCAAGCATACTAAGCGCACGCGGTTCATAAGCCACCCCCAGAACACCTTTGCTGCTGACGGTGATCCATACCACGGACACGGCGACCAGTGTCGCAATCACATAATAAGGCGCGATTAACCTTAACAAAGCCATCGACGGCTTGCGTACCAGCAACGTCATTGCCAGCGCCACACCCGGTGCCGCGATGCTGTGCTCCTTGGAGAACACCGCGAAAAAATAGCACAGCGCTGCGACCAGCATCCAGCGCCAGCTGTCGCGGAACAACCCTTCCAGATAAGCCAGCAGCATCAACAACATGAACAGGGTTGCCATCAGCGTGGAACGTTGAATCAGGTAGGCCACGCCATAAACGGCAACAGGGTGCAACGCAAATAGCATGGCGCCAAACAAAGCGAACCAATTCAGCGAGGACTGCTTACCGTCCGTTGCACCTTCGCCGGCTAAAGTGACCCGGAACAGCCGCAGCAACAAAAAATACAAGGCCACGGCATTGGCCGCATGTAGCAGCACATTGCCCAGTCTCAACCAGGACCGATCAAAACCCAACCAATCAGCCGTCCAGGCCAGAGACGCATAAGGCAACCAACGAAGCTCGAAACTGAAATTGCCTTGTATATACTTCGATATCACTCCAGGATTCAAGAAAAAATCGATATCGTCGAAAACGAACGGTGCAGACAGCGAGCCAGCGTAAAGCGCGACTACAGACAGCAGCAGACCAACCAGAGCAAGGGAATGTATTATCAAATTGCGGGATTTCATTGTATTAAGTTCGTCTCAAAGCAGGATCGGCTTCGCGTTACGCTCCAGAATCAGCCTGGCTTGGCAATCCTGGGCATACCAAGCTAAGGGCATATCCCCCCCAGCTCACAGCTCTTCTTTAGATCATCCTGCGCAGCAGCAAAGTCACCCAGTGCGCGATACACAAGTGAGCGATCATAATATAGCCTCTTGCTGTTTGGATTCATCGCGATGGCACGTTCATAATCATTTAACGAAAGCTGATACTCTCCACGAAAGTAGTATGCCTTCGCACGACTGGCATAGACCAAATCATCGTCAGGATATTCTGACAGTGCCTTACTGAAATCAGCAATCGCCTCTTCATAGCGTTTAAGCTGGAACAACTTGTTGCCCCGGTTGATGTAAATCCGTTCAACTCCGGGGAGGTTTGTCTTCCCGCGCACCAATTTCTCGGCATCATCCCAAAGCTTCAATTTACTGGAGAAGGTGTCCACCCGGTTCAGCGTCAGCGGCACCAGCAGCACACAGCAAAGACCCAAAACAAAATAACCCTTGATGGGTGCCAGCCGGCCGAACACTAACGGAAGAGCCGCGAACAATCCCGGCATCCACAGATAGCTGCGATACAGCACAAATGGTTCCTGGATTCGCACGGTGGACCATTCGGTCAGGAACAATATCCACGGAAACAGCAGCGCAAATCCCAGCAACCCCCATCTTCCCCGCTTGAGCAGTAGCCATAACGCCCCACAGAAATACCCCAGATACCCGACCAGTCCGAGCGTATACCAACCAAACACTGACGCTGCAAAGGGCTCGCGCATATCCACCGACATCCAGGCCGGATTCGGCACCAGCCACAACCACAGATACTTGAAGAACAACCAACACTGGGTCAGGATGCTCAACGCATGCAGGTTGGGCAACTCGGTCAGGCCCTGCAGCTTTGCGCTTTGTTGTTCAAGCATACTAAGCGCACGCGGTTCATAAGCCACCCCCAGAACACCTTTGCTGCTGACGGTGATCCATACCACGGACACGGCGACCAGTGTCGCAATCACATAATAAGGCGCGATTAACCTTAACAAAGCCATCGACGGCTTGCGTACCAGCAACGTCATTGCCAGCGCCACACCCGGTGCCGCGATGCTGTGCTCCTTGGAGAACACCGCGAAAAAATAGCACAGCGCTGCGACCAGCATCCAGCGCCAGCTGTCGCGGAACAACCCTTCCAGATAAGCCAGCAGCATCAACAACATGAACAGGGTTGCCATCAGCGTGGAACGTTGAATCAGGTAGGCCACGCCATAAACGGCAACAGGGTGCAACGCAAATAGCATGGCGCCAAACAAAGCGAACCAATTCAGCGAGGACTGCTTACCGTCCGTTGCACCTTCGCCGGCTAAAGTGACCCGGAACAGCCGCAGCAACAAAAAATACAAGGCCACGGCATTGGCCGCATGTAGCAGCACATTGCCCAGTCTCAACCAGGACCGATCAAAACCCAACCAATCAGCCGTCCAGGCCAAAGACGCATAAGGCAACCAGCGAAGCTCGAAACTGAATCCATCTCCGTACTTGGAAAACTCAGCCTGATTTGAAAAGAAGCTGAAATCATCAAAAACGAACGGTGCAGACAGCGAGCCAGCGTAAAGCGCGACTACAGACAGCAGCAGACCAACCAGAGCAAGGGAATGTATTATCAAATTGCGGGATTTCATTGCGTGCGCTTTCCTGTAACAAAACAGCATTTAGTCGTATTCGAAATTGTTGCCGGCCAGATTATAGCCTCAGGTATAAAGGCAACAATACCAAATCGCCACTTGCTCTTAACATAACTTAATCATGACTTGCATAGCACCTGCTTAATGTATTTAGAACATTGTTGAATGTTCCAGCAAGCAGCCAACCTAATCAGTTAATGCAGATATCAATCTGAAATTTTTCAAGGCTCAATGTATTTTGCCTTTCCCATCCCGAAAACATACGAACCAGAAGGCATTCAATCCCAAATTCAGGAAATTATCCTTCTCGCTTCCCACAGGCGGGAAGTTTACTCTTGGCCAGAATTATTAATAATTTATGAACAATGAGTTACGTTTCTGGCACGCAAAGTGCTTTCAATTAGGGGGCGCTGGCAGCCAAACGAAAGCTTAAGGCCGGTGTACTAAAGTGAGCAGTAATCCAAGCAGTACATTTTTTAGAA
>JAHEDW010000127.1 GCA_024641025.1 Gallionella sp. | reverse complement strand
TTGAAAATCCCCTTCATTCAGAGAATTCAAGTGCGGATTATCCATAACCCAAAGGGCAGGGCAAGGTAAAACGTGGTTTTCGGCCAAAATGTGTTGTTTTTTTGCAACACAAGTATCACAACCTACTCAATAAAAGGATTAAATCAAGCAAGAGGCCGACAGAATAGAGCTTTCCCGTAGCTTCCCACGCCATATTGCTGGTCGGGGTGAGAGGATTCGAACCTCCGACTCCTGCGTCCCGAACGCAGTACTCTACCAGGCTGAGCTACACCCCGAATTAAAGCCTCGCGAACACATTAATGCTTCATCAAGGACTTTAAGAAGCCATATATATTCAGCGAACAGAATGTTGGAACGAAGGATCAGAAATATACATATCAGTTATCGAGGAATCCGACACCCGACCCAGTACTTCGACGCTCCAAATTTTCTGGCTGCCGCCTAGAATTGCCGTGTTGCGGCAAACTCGGCCAATTCTAGCAAACATCGCTTGTATTTAGAATCTGCCAAGCCGGCAAGTGCGTCGCAAGCCGCTTCGGCTTCCTGCTTAGCTTTATCAAGGGTGAATTCCAGCGCCCCGGTTGCATGGATGATAGCGAGTACTTCGGCAAATTTCTCGACATCGCCCTGCTCGATTGCATGTCTCACTACTGCAGATTGCTCTTCCGAAGCGTGCTGGATTGCATAGATCAGCGGCAGCGTGGGCTTGCCTTCGGCAAGATCGTCACCCAGGTGTTTACCTGTCTGTTCTTCGTCGGCAGAATAATCCAGCACATCGTCGACTAACTGAAAAGCTGTGCCAAGGTGCATGCCATACCTGGCGGCAGCTGCTTCATCTGCAGCAGATGAACCGCCTAGTATTGCGCCCAAGCGCATCGCCGCCTCGAATAGCTTGGCAGTCTTGCAATGGATCACTTGCATATAGTTGGCGATGTCCACATCTGCGTCATGACAATTGAGCAGTTGCAGCACTTCGCCCTCGGCGATGGTATTTGTAGCCTCGGCCAGTGTATGCATCACTCGCATCTCACCGACCTCCACCATCATCTGGAATGCCCGAGAATATAGAAAATCACCGACCAGAACGCTGGCGGAATTTCCAAAGAGTGCGCTGGCACTGGCCTGACCACGGCGCAGATCGGAATCATCAACCACGTCATCGTGCAACAGCGTGGCGGTATGGATGAATTCTACAACTGCGGCCAGGTCATGATGACGCTTGCCGCGATATCCGAAGGCTTCAGCAGATAGCACCACCAGCGCTGGTCGCAGCCGCTTTCCACCACTGTTGACGATATAAGCGCCGACCTGGTTGATCAGAGCCACTTCCGAATGAAGCCGCGTACGTATCACCTGATCCACTGCTGCCATATCAGCCGATAGAAGCTGCTTTAGGTTTTGTAAGAACAATTTTCGTCCTGAAAGTTAGATGAGCCACCCAAGGCAGCTGAAGTTTTGCATAGTGTCCGTAAGGCTTACGGCCGGGCACTCATAGGTACGTGCCATGCAAGCGAACAAGTTGCTCACGGGCAGGGTACGGTGTTGTATAAATTCCATTCCTAAAATTTCGATTTTGAAAATATTTGTCGTTCTGGTCGACAAGCAGGCACCGTAAATCATTACTCATTGACAACGATATATTGTCTCACAAAATCTCATGTGGTCACGTTGCTCTATGCGCTTGCTCTCTCTGCCACAGATAAAATCCAATCATCATGCCAACTGCACTGAGAATTTCAACATAATGTGCCGGCGCCAGGGGATCGAGCGGCAACAGCATGCTCACCAGTACCGGTGTCAGCCCCCCGAAAACCGCGTAGGCGACATTATAGGAAAACGACAGTCCGGAAAAACGCACCATCGGCGGAAACGCCTTGACAGCAACACTTGGCACGATGCCGATCACACCCACAAAGAATCCATTCAAGGCATACAACTGATTGATATTTTGTGGCGCTACTGGCATCTGCTGATAGAACAATGCCGATGTGATGCCCAGCATCACGCAACCGGCCATCATCACCCTACCGGCATTATATCGATCTGCAAGGGCACCGAATATCACACAACCCAGGCTCAGGAACAATGTTGCAATGCTGTTTGCTTGCAAGGCGACAGTGGCAGGGATTGCATAGAGCTTTTGTATCAGCGGAGGGGTCATCAATATCATCACAACAATCGCAGCAGACAACAACCAGGTCAACAGCATGGTCAGGATCACCGCTGGCCGATGATCACGGATAACCGTCTTCAAAGGCAACTCGTCAGCCAGTTCCTTCCGAGCTTGCATCTCCTTGAATACTGGCGTTTCATGCAACCATTGTCGCAACCAAACTGATAGCAGACCAAAGGCCCCGCCGATGATGAACGGCACGCGCCACCCTTCTGCGAGCAGTTCAACCGGAGAATAAGCCTTGTTGATTGCAGTTGCCACCAGCGAACCCAGCAAAATGCCTCCGGT
>JAHEDW010000080.1 GCA_024641025.1 Gallionella sp. | reverse complement strand
CCAATGATGACTTGGCCACCATCCGATACAGCGTCCACGTCAACCTCGATTGCATCATTCAAGAAACGGTCAAGCAGGATAGGCATGCGTTCCGGATAAGTCTTGGAAATTACCTCTGCGTCACGCATGTAGCGTTCCAGGTCAGTCTGAGAATGGATGATTTCCATTGCACTACCACCAAGTACATTGCTTGGCCTGACCACCAACGGATATCCAATCTCTTCTGCACCATCAAGCGCACCTTTTCCGGTACGTGCAGTTCGGTTGGGGGGTTGCTTCAGATTAAGTTGATGCAACATCTGCTGGAAGCGCGCGCGATCTTCAGCACAATCGATCATATCAGGAGTAGTACCGATGATAGGAACTCCATTTTTCTCCAAACCCTGTGCCAGCTTCAAAGGAGTCTGACCACCATATTGTACAATCACACCGATTGGCTTTTCGACTTCCACAACCTCCAGTACATCCTCAAGTGTCAACGGCTCGAAATAAAGACGGTCCGAAGTATCATAGTCGGTTGAGACTGTCTCGGGATTGCAGTTGATCATGATGGTCTCATAGCCATCTTCGCGCATTGCAAATGCAGCATGAACGCAGCAATAGTCAAACTCGATCCCCTGGCCTATGCGGTTAGGGCCACCGCCCAGCACCATGATCTTCTTGTTGGAAGAGGGTTTGGATTCACATTCCTCCTCATAGGTGGAATACATGTAAGCGGTATTAGTCGCAAATTCGGCCGCGCAGGTATCTACACGCTTAAAAACGGGACGAACCCCCAACGCATGGCGGTAGGCGCGCACCGCAGCAGGATCGGTATCAAGCAAGGTCGCCAATCGCGCATCTGAAAAACCATTTCGTTTCAGGATGCGCATGTCTTCCGCACTCAAGCTCCCTAGGGTGCGGCCAGCCAGGGATTGCTCCTGCCGGATCAGGTCAGCGATCTGTACCAGAAACCATGGGTCAATCTTGCTGACATTAAACACCTCATCCACGCTCATGCCGAGGCGAAATGCGTCGCCAACTGCCCAGATTCGCTCCGGCCCGGGACTCCCCAGTTCTGAAACGATCGTATCGAGTTCGTTGAATTTTTCGTTCAATCCGTTCACGCCAACTTCCAAACCACGCAAAGCCTTCTGGAATGATTCCTGAAAAGTGCGTCCTATCGCCATCACTTCACCCACAGATTTCATCTGAGTGGTAAGCCGGTCATTGGCCTGCGGAAACTTCTCGAATGCAAAACGCGGGATCTTTGTCACCACGTAGTCTATAGTCGGTTCGAACGAAGCCGGCGTAGCTCCCCCAGTGATGTCGTTCTTCAACTCGTCAAGTGTGTAACCAACCGCAAGTTTTGCAGCCACCTTGGCAATAGGAAAACCGGTAGCCTTGGATGCCAGCGCAGAAGAACGAGACACTCTCGGATTCATCTCGATCACCACCATGCGTCCATCATTAGGGTTAATCGCAAACTGGACATTGGAACCACCAGTATCCACGCCTATCTCGCGTAGCACTGCTATGCTCGCATCGCGCATGACCTGGTACTCCTTATCAGTCAGCGTCTGTGCGGGAGCAACTGTGATCGAGTCGCCAGTATGCACACCCATCGGATCAAGATTCTCGATCGAGCAGATGATGATGCAATTGTCGTTTTTGTCGCGTACAACTTCCATCTCGAACTCTTTCCATCCAAGCAGCGACTCCTCGATCAGCAATTCGCGGGTAGGGGATGCTTCCAGTCCACGTTCACATATTTCCATGAACTCTTCTCGGTTGTAGGCGATGCCACCGCCACTGCCACCCATCGTGAATGACGGACGTATAACAGTCGGAAAGCCCATCACTTGTTGAACCTGCAACGCCTCTTCCATACTGTGCGCAATTGCTGAACGTGCAGAAGCAAGCCCGATACTGGTCATCGCTTGCTTGAATTTCTCGCGGTCTTCAGCTTTGTCGATCGCTTCACGTGAAGCGCCAATCATTTCCACCTGGTATTTTTCCAAGACGCCATGTTTGGCCAGATCAAGAGCGCAGTTCAGGGCAGTCTGCCCGCCCATCGTGGGCAGAATCGCATCAGGCTTTTCCCGGGCGATGATTTTTTCAACTATTCTCCATGCGATTGGTTCGATGTAAGTTGCATCCGCCATACCCGGATCGGTCATGATAGTCGCGGGATTCGAGTTGACCAGAATGACGCGATAGCCCTCTTCACGCAATGCTTTGCACGCCTGCGCGCCGGAATAATCGAACTCGCAAGCCTGTCCGATGACGATAGGGCCTGCACCAATGATCAGGATACTGTTTATGTCTGTACGTTTTGGCATTTCTTCAATGAAACGGAAAACCGGAAATGGGAAACTCGAGCAGCCAGCTGCCGTTACGTTTCACTGCTCACGATTCACAGCCTCTTCTCCATCAATCCGATAAATTTATCGAACAAGTAATCAACATCGTGTGGTCCCGGACTGGCTTCGGGATGCCCCTGGAAGCAGAATGCGGGCCTGTCAGTCAATTCAAAACCCTGCAACGTGCCATCGAACAGAGATACGTGGGTTACGCGGGCGTTACCTGGTAATGTATGTGCATCTACTGCAAAACCATGGTTCTGGCTGGTAATCATCACTCTTTTGGTAAGCAAGTCCTGCACCGGATGATTCGCCCCGCGGTGCCCGAACTTCATCTTTTGAGTTCTTGCACCACAAGCCAAGCCGAGGATCTGATGCCCGAGGCAGATACCGAACAGTGGAACGTTTTCGGTCAACACCTTTCTGGTTGCATTGATAGCGTAACCACAGGGCTCAGGGTCGCCAGGTCCGTTTGACAGAAACACACCATCCGGCTCCATCGCAAGCACGTCTGCAGCATCCGTCTGGGCAGGCACAACGGTGATACGACATCCGCGCTCTGCCAGCATGCGAAGAATGTTGCGCTTGACGCCGAAGTCATATGCAACCACATGGAATTTCGTATGCGTTGCCTCGGGATAACCCACACCCAATTCCCATTCTCTCTCGGTCCAGGAGTAAGGCTCTGAGCAACTGACCTCCTTGGCCAGATCCATGCCGGCCAACCCGGGAAAGCCACGCGCGATCGCAAGCGCTGATGTTTCATCCGTACCGGTAGCAATACAACCACTCTGCGCCCCACCAGAACGCAAAATGCGAGTCAGCTTGCGCGTGTCGATTCCCGCTATCGCCACGACATTGTTGACTTTCAGATAGTCCGGTAAGGATTGGGTACTGCGGAAGTTGCTTACGGTCAGTGACAAGTCACGTATCACCAACCCGCTGGAAAATACCTGACGCGACTCAACATCCTCGCCATTCACCCCCGTATTTCCGATGTGGGGATAGGTCAACGTGACAATCTGCTTGCTATACGAAGGATCGGTGAGAATCTCCTGATATCCCGTCATCGCGGTATTGAATACCACCTCGCCCGCACTGCTACCAGCCGCTCCGATGGAAATGCCACGAAATACCGTACCATCGGCGAGCACAAGAATGGCAGGGTTCGTTTGCGACACCGGAAGACTCCCAAATAAGGCGTAAAGAAGCGGGATGAACCGTGTGTTCATCCCGCTCTAGAATTCTTTTCATTATAATGGATTAGCCTGAGTGTATCAATGTGCAGATTGATTCTAGGTTGCCAGGGGATGCAAACAGCCCTATTAGTCGAGTCTGTGTCATCCGGGAATGCATGATGCATGGCCATGCGCTGTCGTTAGACGCAACAATAAAACTGCGGTCGCTCCAAACTTTCCAATTTCTTGCTTCGCAAGAAAACACAATTCTTAGGGTCTTCACAACCATTGAACTGGCTGTCAACAAGGCCGGACATTTAGCGAATGTATGAATTAATGCAGCATGCCAGCCCAGCCTCAACTATATGCGCAACTTCAAATATGCCTGTTCATTTCAACCCGAGTACGTCCTGCATATCGTACATGCCTGCAGGATTGTCAATAAGGAAGCGTGCTGCGCGCAGCGCCCCCAGCGCAAATGTGGCGCGACTGCTGGCTTTGTGGGTAATTTCGATACGCTCCCCGGTACCCGCAAACAGCACAGTGTGATCCCCGACGATGTCTCCGCCGCGTACGGTGGCAAATCCAATCGTGGAGGGATCACGCTCGCCGGTGACTCCCTCGCGCCCATAAATTGCACATTGCGCCAGATCACGCCCGAGTGTGCGAGCTATCACTTCTGCCATGCCCATTGCAGTACCTGATGGCGCATCTACCTTGTGGCGATGATGTGCTTCGATTATTTCGATATCGTAGCCTCGATTCAATACGCGACTGGCCGACTCCAGCAATTTGAATACCAGGTTGACGCCAACGCTCATGTTAGGCGCAAATACGATACCAATATCCTGTGCCGCCGAGCCAAGTTGTGCTTTCTGTTGTGCATTTAGACCGGTTGTTCCGACCACCATGTTTACTCCGAGCCTGCGACAGATTTCCATATGACTAAGGGTACCTTCGGGTCGTGTAAAGTCGATCAGTACATCAGCACCGAGTAAAGCAGATTCCGCATCTGCGCCGATTTTTATACCCCAAGGTGTGCCGGACAACTCCCCTGCATCCCGTCCTAACAAGCTGCTGCCATCATGTTCCAGCGCGGCATGTAGTGCAAGATCATCGGCCTGTGACACGCCTTCTAGCAAGGCACGTCCCATTCGCCCCCCACTACCAGCGACTGCTATTTTAATTTTACTCATGTTCCTTCCCCTGCTTGATAAGCTTTATGTCAACTTCCTGCGGAGTCTAACCTGGAGTTATCCGGTTTGACGTCAGGTGCAGCCTCTGCAGGCTGGGACTCGTCATCGATTCGCGCCAGATTCTCTCCCTCGAAATACAGGGTAAGTCGTCTTTTCTCTACTATTTTGCCTCGTTCTTCCAGCAAATATACATAGTCCCATCGATTACCGTGGAATACATCGCTGATCATCGGTGTGCCCAACACATAACGAACCTGCTGCCTTGACATGCCAATCTTCAATTTCTCTCGCATCTCAGCTGTCACAAAATTTCCTTGGCGGATATCCATCTTGTAGGGTGACAAAGGCCCGGTAACCTCCCCGCAAGAGAGCAACAACATGGAAATCAGGATAATTAGGACTCGCATATTCGTATTCTCGATATTTACTTGATAAAGGTCTGACGTAAACTGACTCAGTAAGCGGTATTCAACATCTCCGCGGCATGCTTGCGCGTGGTCTCGGTGATCTTTACCCCACCCAACATGCGTGCGATCTCTTCCACTCGCTGGTCGCCTTCCAAGACCTTGATGTTACTGAGCGTGGCACCCGCTACTATAGCCTTGCTGACACACCAATGATGGTCGGCGTTAGCAGCAACCTGCGGCAAATGCGTGACACACAGAACCTGAAAATCCTTGCCCAATTGTTTCAGCAACTTCCCGACGATTTCGGCCACTCTTCCGCCGATTCCGCTATCAACCTCGTCGAAGATCAGCGTTGGCACACTTGCAACCTTGGAGGCTGCCACCTGGATTGCAAGGCTGATGCGCGAAAGTTCTCCACCAGACGCGACCTTCGCCAGGCTTCGCGGTGGCAATCCAGTATTGGCTGCAACTTGAAAATCCACCTCTTCCAAGCCATTTGCATTGCCTTCGGTCATTGGCAGCAATTTCACAGAGAAACTACCGCCTTGCATCGCCAAGGTCTGAAGTGCCGCAGTTATCTCTCTCGCCAGCTTGTCAGCAGCCCTTTTTCGACCTGCAGTCAACTTCTCTGCTTCAGTCTTATAATTTAGCTGTGCAACTTTTTCCTGCCGCTCGAGTTCATCTAAATCAGCATTGCCACCCAATTCCTTCAGGCGATCCACAATACGATGCAAAACCATATCCAAGTCCTCAGGAGGGACGCGATTTTTGCGTGCTGCGTCCATTACGTCCTGAATACGCTGTTCCTTCTCGAGAAGCAGCTGTGGATCAGGATCCAGACGCTGATGAAAATGACGCAACTCATAGACGGCTTCCTGTATTTCCGCTTTTGCACTTTCCAACAAATTCAGTATTTCACCGAGGCTTTTATCGTGCGTCATGCTTTCCCGCAAACGAGCTGTCAAGGAATTTATTTGTGCCAGACATGCATTATCCGCTTCGCTCAACGTATCAATACCGAAAGCGGCCGTTTCAATCAAGCTTGTAGCGTGAGCCAGGCGGGCGTGGTCCTCTTGTAACGCTTTCCAGCTTGCCATGCTGAACCCAAGGCTCTCCAGTTCGTTGCGCTGAAACTGGAGTAACTCACGTTCTGCAGCGACCGCTTCGACATTCTCACTGAGACTGATTCTCCGCTTTTTTAATGACTGCCATTCGCGATAACAGTCCGCGACTCTTTGCGTTTCAGCTTCGATGCCGGCATAGCCGTCCAGTAGCGAACGCTGTGCATCAGAACGCAACAGTGACTGATGTGCATGCTGACCATGTATGTCAAGCATACGTTCGCCTACATCCCGCAATTGCTGCAAGGTCGCGCTACGACCGTTGATAAAGCCACGCGAACGCCCCCCCGAATCAATCACGCGCCTTAGCAAACACACACCCTCATCCCCTTCCAAACCCTGTTCACACAACCAGCGCTGCATAAGCGGGAGTCCTGAGATATCAAACTCGGCAGTGATTTCAGCGCGCTCACAGCCGTTACGCACCATGCCAGAATCGCCTCGCTCGCCCAACGCCAATGATACGGCGTCAACAAGAATTGATTTACCGGCACCAGTCTCGCCGGTGAGTGCAGTGAAGCCAGCGGAAAAGCTCAGCTCAAGTGAAGAGACAATTACAAAATCTCGGATACCCAGGAATTTCAGCATTTACAAGGTCTGGTTCCAGAGCAATTTCTCGCGCAGCGTGTGATAGTAGCTATGGCCCACCGGATGGAGCAAACTAACTAATGCGGGGTGACGAGTGACGATGATCTTGTCATGCAACTGCAAATCATAGCTGGTGTGGCTGTCAAAGCGCACGTGAATATCGCCGATACGATGCACTAATATCTCAAGTTCCGAAGAGCTTTTTACAATTATAGGGCGATTGCTCAACGTGTGAGGACAGATCGGTGCAAGTTCCAGAACTTCGAGACTGGGATGCAGAATCGGGCCACCGGCCGACATTGCGTATGCAGTGGAACCGGTAGGAGTTGCGACTATCAAACCATCAGCACGCTGATTATAGAGATATTCACCATCCACCCGCACCTCGAACTCGATCATACTGCTGATATTATTGCGATGCACCACCACTTCGTTGAATGCCCTTCCACTGTATACCTCAACATCGTTTCTCATGACGCGTGCTGCGAGCAGCAAGCGCTGTTCGATGACGAATTTACCTTCCAGCATCGCAGCAATACTCTCCTGCATATTTTCCAGAGTAAGGTCGGTGAGAAAACCGAGCCGCCCCTGGTTCACCCCTATCAGGGGTACATCACACAATGAAAGCGTTCGTGCGATATTCAGCATGGTGCCATCACCACCTATAACAATCGCCAGATCGACTGCGCTGCCGATATCAGCCAGACTCATCTCGTTATAGGTATTACTATGAAGATGTTCAGCAGTGATGCTATCCACAACCACGGTCAGTCCACTGGCTGTAAGAAATTCAGCCAACTGCATCAACGGCCCGGCGATTTCAGGAGCCTTATACTTGCCAATCAACGCGACGTTTTGGAAAGGGAATTTCATGTGCGCGATTAAACCACATCGCCCCTGTTATGACAAAGCAGTGCTGCTCATAGCATCATGCAGCATACTGGGCCTCCTGCTGAAATAGTTTAAATACTGTTACTTGCAGGAGGCTAGTTCTTATCGAGTTACCTGGCCTGAACCACCCGATCCAGGGCGATCCCCTGACAGACCAATGGGGCATCGCATTGGCAAAGTCCATTAAAATAGGCGTAAAATGTGATCAAATGAATGCTATTCACGTTGACCAACCCTGAGACATATCTCAACAATATTAAATGTCGAAAATCGGCTCCAATTCGGCCTTTAATGAAGTTGAGCGTCACTTCTCAGTGCGCTTCTCAAAATATGATTCAGCAGATCGTGCTGAAATCGAGCAATTTATCATCAAGACTTTTCATCACACCTTTGGCGCAGACATTAGACGCTTCAAGCCCTACCTGATGAGCCTTAGAGACCTGGACCACAAACTGATTGGGGTATGCGGTTTGCATAGCGCTACTAAAGAAAAGTTATTCATTGAGCATTTTCTTGAAATGCCAATTGAGGCGGTACTGTCTACACACACCGGACACACTGTCAATCGCACTGATATTGTTGAAATTGATAACTTTTCTATTGAAGACCTCGAAATGTCACGTTATCTCGTCACTGCCATCAACGATCAGCTTTATTTCACTGCCAAGCAATGGGCCGTTCTCACCGCCACCCCGGCACTTCGCGACGTATTCATCGATTTAGGTTTATGTCCGGAAGTTCTTGCAGACGCAGACGACGGCCTACTGTCTTCGGAAGACCGGAAAGTATGGGGAAACTACTTTGATCAAGCCCCCCAAATCTTGGCTATAAAGCGTATGGATCGCCGCAACAAAGCCAGAGCGGACAAGACAGGGAATTCTAGTACATGAACTGGAAAGAAATGCCCGCCCCGGTCGACGAATCCCTTGACCGGTCGCCTTGTGCAAAATGGTAGAATCCTGCTCATGCTCAACGAACGCGCACAAATCCTGCTCAAGACC